>CAYXZX010000014.1:0-28890 GCA_964469455.1 uncultured Rhodocyclaceae bacterium
AGGACAAGTACCTGGTCGGCGGTTCCTACTGGCCGCCCCAGTACTCGATCATGGAAGGCGACACGCTGAAGCCGCTCAAGGTGGTGTCGACCCGCGGCATCACCGTCGATGGCGAATATCACCCCGAGCCGCGCGTCGCGTCGATCGTCTCGTCGCACATCAAGCCGGAGTGGGTCATCAACGTCAAGGAAACCGGCATGATCCTGCTGGTGGACTACAGCGACATCAACAACCTGAAGACCACCACAATCAACTCCGCCAAGTTCCTGCACGACGGCGGCTGGGACTACACCAAGCGCTACTTCCTGGTCGCAGCCAACGCCTCGCACAAAGTAGCCGCCGTCGACACCAAGACCGGCAAGCTCGCCGCCTTGGTCGACACCAAGAAGATCCCGCACCCCGGCCGCGGCGCCAACTTCATTCACCCGAAGTTTGGCCCCGTCTGGGCCACCGGCCACCTCGGCGACGCTGTGATCACCCTGATCTCGACGCCAACCGACGATCCGAAGTACGCGAAGTACAAGCAGTACAACTGGAAGGTCGTCGAGGAACTGAAGACACCGGGCGCGGGCAACCTGTTCGTCAAGACGCACCCGAAGTCAAAGCACCTCTGGACCGACATGCCGATGAACCCCGAGCGGGAGAACGCGGAGACCAACTTGGTATTCGACCTCAACGATCTGTCCAAGCCGCCGGTGAAGATCGACGTCGCCAAGGATTCCGGGCTGCCGATGACCAAGGCGCTGCGACGCGCGGTGCATCAGGAGTTCAGCGAGGACGGTTCCGAAGTCTGGATTTCGTTGTGGGGTGGCAAGACCGACCAGTCCGCCATCGTTGTCTATGACGACAAGACGCTGAAGGTCAAGAAAGTGATCACCGATCCGAAGATGATCACCCCGACCGGCAAGTTCAACGTCTATAACACGGTCAAAGACATCTACTAACAACCAAACCCGGGGCGGCCTTGCCGCCCCTTTTTTCTTGCAAGTACTGGGAGTGTGATTCATGGAACCGGGCAACAGAACCGGCTTTTGGGCAGCGCTGCGCAGACCGAGCGCCAAGTATTCACTCATGACGCTGCTGGTTGGCGGCTTCATTGCCGGCATCCTCTTCTGGGGCGGCTTCAACACCGCCATGGAAGCGACCAACACTTTGGACTTCTGCACCTCGTGCCACGAGATGCGCGACACGGTCTTTCAGGAATACAAGAAGACCGTCCATTATCAAAACCGGACTGGCGTACGCGCGATCTGCTCCGATTGCCACGTGCCGAAGGACTGGACGCACAAGATGCTGCGCAAGATCAAGGCTTCTGGCGAAGTCTGGGGCAAGTTGACCGGCACCATCGACACCATGGAGAAGTTCGAGGCCAAGCGCCTGGAACTCGCCACGCACGAGTGGGAACGCATGAAGGCCAGCGACTCGCGCGAATGCCGCAACTGCCACAGCTTCGAAGGCATGAATCCCGCGAAGCAGCAGCCGCGCGCGCAGCAACCCCACTCGAAGGCCACGGAACGCAAGCAGACCTGCATCGACTGCCACAAGGGCATCGCCCACCAGAAGCCCAAGGGCATGAAGGATGACGGCGACGACGAGTAAACTTCCACCCCGTCGTTGCGTTGACTTTCGTCGGATACCCGTACAACTCAAGGAGAAGTTATGACCTCTCAGTACTTCAAGGCCACCGTGCTCGCCGCCAGCCTGGCCGTCGCAGCCGGTTCGGCGCTTGCCGCCGCGCCCGCCGATTGGAGCAAAGTGCCGGGCCGCACCGTCACGCTGTTCTATCCTGGCGTTTCGCCGATCGAGTGGATCAACAAGGGGACGGAGCATAGCGGTGCCCGCGGTCTGCGCGAGGGCGATAGCTGCGCGGCCTGTCACGAGAAGGAACTGGCCGACATGGGCAACAAGATGGTCACCGGCCAAAAACTCGAACCGCACGTCATCAAGGGCAAGGCCGCCTCAATTCCGGTCAACGTCCAGGCCGCGCACGACGGCGCCAACCTTTACTTGCGCTTTACCTGGAAACAGCCGGCAGGCGGCGCGGAAAAGATGGACGCCGACAACCAGGTCAAGCTCGCCTTCATGCTTGCACCCGACGGCATGACCATCAAATCCGGCAAGAAGGAACTCGACATCGCCAACCGTGGCGGTTGCTGGGGCACTTGTCACGAGGACGCCCGCACGATGCCGGATGCCAAGGATCAAAAGAAGACCAAGTACATCACCGATGGCAACGTAGGCGCCGGCAAGTTCTATGATCTCCTGCAATGGACCAGCAAGGCGAACAAGGGCACCGACGGCTATGTCGCCGACAAGCGTGAAATGACCGGCGGTACGGCGCTGGTCGAGGCCAAGGGCGAAAAGAAGGGGGATACCTGGACCGTCACCTTCACGCGCAAGTTCACAGGCGGCACCGGCGATGTGGCGTTGGCCGCGGGCAAGACCATCAACTTCGGCATGGCGATCCATGACGACTACACCCATGGACGTTTCCACCACGTTTCCATGGGCTATTCGCTGGGCATCGACGCCAAGGCCGACATCACCGCCGCCAAGCAGTGATTCGTTGGTTCCTCCCCGCGGGGGCGGCCGGAATCTTCTTGGCCGCCCCCGTTTGCCATGGAGGCGAGATGGTCGAGGTCGGCATCGCCGACTACAAGTTCACGCCCGCGGAATTGAAAGTCAGCCGTGACACCACGGTAAAGTGGGTCAATAACGAGAAGCGCACCGCGCATTCGGTGCTTTTCCTGGGCCCGGACGGCTTCGAGTCAGAGCGCCTCTTCCCTGGTGAATCGTTTTCGCGCACTTTCGACAAGCCCGGCAACTATCCCTACCGCTGCGGACCGCACGAGGAAATGAAGGGGCGCATCGAGGTCTCGGAGTAGGTGCCATTGATGCGAGTCAATGCGCGTCCGGTGGACTGGTACCATTCTTCCCGCATGAAAATCGCACTATTCCCATTTCTTGCAGTTCCGCTCGCGGCGATGGCCGTTCAGGCCCAGGAGCCGACGCCGCAGCGCCAGCGTGAACTCGTGCATCTGGTGCATCAGGACTGCGGTTCCTGTCATGGCATGCAACTGACCGGCGGCCTCGGCCTGCCGCTGACGCCCGAGGCGTTGCGCGACAAGCCGCTCGAGGGCCTCGAGGCGACTGTTCACGGTGGCCGGCCGGGAACCGCCATGCCACCATGGAAGACCATTCTCAGTGACAGCGAGATCCAGTGGATCGTTCAAAAGCTGATGACAGGATTCCCGAGAGAATGAGAGCGCTGCTGATCCTCCTGCTGGCGCTGCTCGGCGGCTGTGCGCAGACCCCCGCCCTTCGGAGTAATGGCAGTGCCGTGCAGCTGCGCGGCACGGGCGACCTCGGCATCGTCATCGAACGCGCCAGCGGCCGGGTCGCCATCGTCGACACCACGGCGCACAGCATCCTCGCACGCATCGAAGGCCTGGGCGACCTTTCCCATGCCTCGGCAGTGTTCTCCCGCGACGGCCGCTACGCCTACGTCTTTGGTCGCGACGGCGGCCTGACCAAGGTCGACCTGCTGCTGGCGAGGATCGACAAGCGGGTCATGCAGGCCGGCAACAGCATCGGCGGCGCCATCTCGCAGGATGGCCGCCTCGTCGTCGCCCAGAACTACACGCCGGGCGGCATCAAGGCCTTTGACGCCGCGACGCTGGAACTGCTCTCGGAGGTGCCGACCGGCTCGAAAGTGGTGGGCCTTGCCGACCTGCCGGGCCAGCGGTTCGGCTACGCGCTCTTCGACACCGGCGAGATCTGGATCACCGATTTCACCAACCCGCGCAGTCCGAATACCCGGAAGTTCCGCGCCGGGCAGCAGCCCTACGACGGCCTGGTCACACCGAACGGACGCCATTACCTGGCCGGCCTGTTCGGCGAAGACGGCATCGCGCTTCTCGACACCTGGCAGCCCGAAGCAGGTGCCCGGAAGATTCTCGAAAATTACGGCAAGGGCCAGGAGAAGCTGCCGGTGTTCAAGATGCCGCACCTGCGCGGCTGGGCGGTGGCGGGCGATCGCGCCTACCTGCCCGCCATCGGCCGTCACGACGTGCTGGTGGTCGATACGCGGTCGTGGCAGGAAGTCGGTCGCATCCCCGTGAAAGGCCAGCCGGTATTCGTCATGGCGCGTCCGGATGGACGCCAGATCTGGGTCAATTTCGCGTTCCCGGACAACAGCTGGGTGCAGGTGATCGACACACCCAGCAGCCAGGTCGTCCAGACGCTGCAACCCGGCAAGGCCATCCTGCACATGGAATTCACGCCGCGCGGCGAAGAAATCTGGCTCTCGGCGCGCGACGACAACACGGTCAGCATCTACGACACCGCAAGCTTTACTCGCAAGGCGACCCTGGCGGCAGACAGCCCCTCAGGCATCTTCTTTACCAGCCGCGCCGGGAGGATAGGATTCTGATGGACGCCCCCTACTCGCCGACCGAATTCCGGCTGCTCAACGACTTCCAGCGCGGCCTGCCGCTGGTTGCGGAACCATTTGCCGAGATCGCACGGCAAATCGAGTGCCCGCTGGACGACGTTCTCGCTGCTCTGGATCGCCTGCAGAAGCGCGGCGCGATCAGCCGCGTCGGCGCGGTGTTCGCACCGTGGCGCGTGGGCGTCAGCACGCTGGCCGCGATGGCCGTGCCGCCCGGGCGACTCGAACATGTGGCCGGACAGGTGTCGGCCCATGGCGAGGTCAACCACAACTATCAGCGGGAGCATCACTACAACCTCTGGTTCGTCGCCACCGCCGCGGACGAGATCGCCCTCAAAGCCGTGCTCGACGGCATCGCTGCCGAGAGCGGCTGCCGCGTGCTGTCGCTGCCGCTCGTTGAGCAATTCCATATCGATCTTGGCTTCGACCTCTGCAACGGCATCAAGGAGCGCCCTGCGGCCGGCAGCTTCCAACGCCTCGCGCTGTCAAGCGAACAGCGTCGCCTCGTCGCGGCGCTGCAGCCAGGCCTGCCGCTGGTGTCGAGACCGTTCGCCGCCATCGGCCACGGCATCGGCATGGCCGAAAGCGACGTCCTGACCATCATCGAGGACTGGCTAAAGTCAGGCGTGGTGAAACGCCTCGGGGTCGTCGTCCGTCACCATGAACTCGGTTACACGGCCAACGCCATGGTGGTATTCGACGTTCCGGATGACGCTGTTTCGGCCGTCGGTGCGCGGCTCGCCCACGAACACGGCGTCACGCTGTGCTACCGGCGCCAGCGCCACCTGCCGCAGTGGCCCTACAACCTGTACTGCATGGTGCATGGACGTTCGCGCGAGGAGGTGACGCCGGTGATCGAGCGCCTCTGCCAGGTCGCCGGCCATCCCTGCGAGGTCCTGTTCAGCACGCGGCGCTTCAAGCAGCAGGGTGCGCGCTACTTCAATGGCCAGTGAGCCGGTGCAGCGGCTGCCCGGCACATTGGACGAATGCGACCGCCGCATCATCAACGCGCTGCAGGGCGACTTCCCGCTGGTCGACGAACCCTACCGGGAGGCTGCAGAGGCCCTTGGGATGAACGAAGCGGAACTGCTGGCACGACTGCGGCGCATGCTCGACGAGCGCATCCTCACGCGCTTCGGACCGATGTTCCAGATCGAGCGTATGGGCGGCCGCTTCGTGCTTGCCGCCATGCGAGTACCCGAAGCAGATTTCGATCGCATCGCGCAGATCGTCAATGCCTTCCCCGAAGTCGCCCACAACTACCGGCGCGAGCACGCCTACAACATGTGGTTCGTGCTGGCCACCGAGAAGCCCGAGGGCATCGCGGCTACGGTCGCCGGCATCGAAGCCGCCACCGGCCTGCCGGTGGCGGCATTTCCGAAGCAGCGCGAGTACTTCGTCGAGATGAAGCTCGATGCCTGACGCCATCGATCGGCAGTTGATCGTCGCCACGCAGGCTGGCATGCCGCTGGTCGCGCGGCCTTACGATGCCATTGCCGGGCGGCTTGGCATCGGCGCCGAGGAAGTGAAGACACGGTTGCGCGAGATGCTGGCATCGGGAGTCATCCGCCGCATCGGCGCCGTGCCCAACCATTACGCCCTGGGCTACACCGCCAACGGCATGAGCGTCTGGGACGTGGCCGACGAGCGCGTGGACGAGATGGGCGAGATGGTCGGCAAACTGGCGTTCGTCACGCACTGCTACCGGCGGCCGCGCAACCCGCCCGACTGGCCGTACAACCTCTTTGCCATGGTCCATGGCAAGACCCGGCTTGAAGTCGAGAACCGATGTGCGATCATTCGCGAACTGCTCGGCTCCGCCTGCCGGGCGGGAGACGTGCTGTACAGCACGCACATTCTCAAGAAGACCGGTCTCAGGATCCAGGACTGAATGTTTCGCTGATGTTTCGAATATCCCAATTCATGCGCGAAATCGCCGCGCCGACGCCCATCGGCCCGAAGCGGAATCCTCCGGGACCGGTGGTAATCTGGAATCTGGTGCGCCGCTGCAACCTGACCTGCAAGCACTGCTATTCGATTTCGGCCGACAAGGACTTCGCCGGCGAACTGACGACCGACGAAGTCTTCCGCGTCATGGACGACCTCAAGTCTTTCAAGGTGCCCGGGCTGATCCTCTCCGGCGGCGAACCGCTGCTGCGGCCGGACATCTTCGACATCGCCGATCGTGCCAAGGCCATGGGCTTCTTCACCGCCCTGTCGTCGAACGGCACCCTGATCGACGAGGCGATGACGCGGCGTATCGCCACGACTGACTTTGACTACGTGGGCGTCAGCCTCGACGGCCTCGAGGCGGTGCACGACCGCTTCCGCCGCAAGCAGGGCGCCTTTGCCGCTTCGCTGAAAGCCATTCGCCTGTGCCGCGACGCAGGACTCAAGGTCGGCGTGCGTTTCACGCTGACGCAGGACAACTTCGCCGACTTCCCCGGCCTGCTCAAGCTGGTCGAGGACGAAGGCATCCACCGCTTCTACTTCTCGCACCTCAACTACGCGGGGCGCGGCAACAAGAACCGCAAGGACGACGCCCACCACCAGATGACGCGCCAGGCGATGGACCTGCTGCTCGACACCTGCTGGGATCACCAGCAGCGTGGGCTGGAACGCGAATTCACCACCGGCAACAACGATGCCGATGGCGTCTATCTGCTCCACTGGCTGCGCCGTCGGTTTCCGGAGCAGGAAGCCCATATCCGGGCCAGGCTGCAGCAATGGGGCGGCAATGCTTCGGGGGTCAATGTTGCCAACATCGACAACCTTGGCAACGTACATCCGGACACCATGTGGTGGCATTACACGCTCGGCAATGTGCGCGAGCGGACGTTTTCCGCGATCTGGCCCGATGTCGCCGATCCGCTGATGGCCGGCCTGAAGCGCAGTCCGCGGCCGGTCAAAGGTCGGTGTGCGTCCTGCGCCTATCTGGCCATCTGCAACGGCAACACGCGCGTGCGCGCGCAACAGCTGACTGGCGACGCCTGGGCCGAGGATCCTGGCTGCTATCTGACGAACGAAGAAATCCAATGAGAATCATCGCCGCGCTTGGCCTTCTGACGCTGGGCCTCAATGCGTCCGCCACCGACCCGGCGAAGCTGTTTCAGGAGCACTGCGCCGTCTGTCACGGTCCCGACCGCCTGGGCGTCACCGGCCCCGCATTGCTGCCGCAGAGCCTCGAGCGCCTGCGCAAAGCCGAGGCGATCAAGACCATCACGGAGGGCCGCGCGGCGACGCAGATGCTGCCCTTCGCCGACAAGATGAGCAAGGAGGAGATCGCGGCGCTTGCCGACTGGATCTACACGCCCGTCGTGCCGGCGCCAAACTGGAGCGAGCGCGACATCCGCGCCTCGCGCGTGGTGACGAACGCGCCCGGCAGCCTGCCCGACAAGCCCGCGAAGGTGTTCCAGGGTGTCGACATGATGAACCTGTTCCTGGTCGTCGAGGTGGGCGACCACCATGTCACCGTGCTCGATGGCGACAAGCTGGAACCTGTGCATCGCTTCCCGAGCCGCTACGCGCTGCACGGCGGGCCGAAATTCACCGAGGACGGCCGTTACGTCTTCTTCGCATCGCGCGATGGCTGGATCACCAAGTACGACATCTGGAACCTCGTAGTGGTCGCAGAAATCCGTGCCGGCATCAACACCCGCAATGTTGCCGTCTCGCCCGATGGCAAAGTGGTGGCGGTCGCCAACTACCTTCCTCACACGCTGGTGCTGCTCGACGGCGAACTCAACCTGCTCAAAGTGCATCCAGTCAAGGACATGAACGGCAAGGAGAGTTCGCGCGTCTCGGCGGTTTATGACGCCACGCCGCGCCGGAGCTTCGTCGCGGCGCTCAAGGATGTGCCCGAGATCTGGGAGATCAGCTACGACCCCAAGGCCGAGGACATTCCCGCCGGACTCATCCACGACTATCAGTTCAAGGAAGGCAGCTTTCTCCCGGGTTACCTTAACCCCCGCCGGACCAGGCTGTCCGAGCCGCTCGATGATTTCTTCTTCACCCAAAGCTACGCCGAGGTGATGGGGGCAAGCCGCGACGCCGGCAAGGGGCAGGTGGTAAACCTCGACGTTCGCAGGAAGATCGCCGACCTTGAACTTCCCGGCATGCCTCACCTGGGATCGGGCATCACCTGGGATTGGTACGGCCGCCCCGTCATGGCCTCGCCCAACCTGAAGGAGGGAGTGGTCAGTGTCATCGACATGAAGGACTGGAAGGTCATCAAGGCGATCCCGACGCTCGGCCCCGGCTTCTTCATGCGCAGTCACGAGAACACACCCTTTGCCTGGACCGATTCGATGATGAGCAAAGCCAAGGACACCCTGCAGGTCATCGACAAGCGCAGCCTGGAAAAGGTCGCCGAAGTGAAAGTCAGCCCCGGCAGGACGCTGGCGCACATCGAGTTCACCCGCGACGGCAGGTATGCCCTCGCCAGCCTGTGGGAGCGCAAGGACGACGGCGGCGCGTTGGTGGTTCTCGACGCCTCGACATTCAAGGAAATCAAGCGCATCCCTATGGACAAGCCGGTCGGAAAATACAACCTCTTCAACAAGATCACGCGCTCCGCCGGAACGTCCCACTAAGCGGACGGCAGTTGACCCTGGTCAAGGATGTTGGGTCTTGCCCTCCGGCTATAATGCGTCAAATTGTCGCAGTAGCGCCTCGTCGAAGTCGGCGTGCTGTGGCGATGGGAGGACCGGAGGCGCGGAAACCGCCGCCGGGTTACTGACCTAACTGGAGTCAAACCATGAAATTGATAGCCAAGCGTACCCTTCCGCTCGTGATGGCGGCCGGGTTGGGTCTTGGAGCGACGGCAAGCTGGAGCGCCGAATCGCTTCAGGACGTGATGAAACGGCGCAACCTTTCGCAGCAGGATCTGCTGGCGGCCGCCAAGACCTACGTCCCCACCGGCAAGCGCGACGAGTTCGTGGTGTTCAGCTCGGGCGGCCAGTCGGGTCAGATCATCGTCTATGGCATTCCGTCGATGCGCATCCTGAAGTACTTGGCGGTATTCACGCCTGAGCCGTGGCAGGGCTATGGTTTTGACGAGAATTCCAAGGCGGTGCTGAACCAGGGCATGATCGACGGCAAGCAGATCACCTGGGGCGACACCCACCACCCGGCGATCTCGGAGACCCAGGGCAAGTACGACGGCCAGTTCCTTTTCATCAACGACAAGGCCAACCCGCGCATCGCGGTCATCGACCTGCGTGACTTCGAAACCAAGCAGATCGTCGTGAACCCCGTGTTCAAGTCCGAGCACGGCGGCGCCTTCGTCACCGAGAACACCGAGTACGTCATCGAGGCCGCCCAGTATCCGGCTCCGCTGGAGAACAAGAAGTTCTTCCCGCTCGAGGACATGAACGAGAAGTATCGCGGTGGCATCACATACTGGAAATTCGACCGCAAGGAAGGACGCATCGTTGCCAAGGAGTCCTTCACCATCGAGGCGCCCCCGTACTGGCAGGATCTCTCCGATGCCGGCAAGGGCCCATCGCATGACTGGGCCTTCACCAACAGCTTCTGCGCCGAACGTTACGTGGGCGGTATCGAGAAAGGACGTCCGCCGTATGAAGCCGGCTGCTCGGCCAAGGACACCGACTACCTGCACGTGATGAACTGGAAGAAGGCCGCCGAACTGGTGGCCGCCGGCAAGGCCAAGAAGATCAACGGCCACAACGTGTTGCCGCTGGAAGTTTCGGTCAAGGAAGGCGTGCTTTTCCTGGTTCCCGAGCCGAAGAGTCCGCACGGTGTGGACGTCTCGCCCGACGGCAAGTACATCATTGTCGGCGGCAAGCTGGACACCCACGCTTCCGTTTATAGCTTCGACAAGATCATGGCCGCCATCCAGGCTGGCAAGTTCGAGTCCAAGGATCCCTACGGCATCCCGGTGATCGGCATGAAGGAAGCGCTGCACACCCAGGTGCAACTGGGTCTTGGCCCCCTGCACAACCAGTATGACTCCAAGAAGTGCGTGGTCTATACGTCCATGTACGTGGACTCCCAGGTCGCGAAGTGGGACTACTGTGAAGGCAAGGTGCTCGACAAGATCAGCGTGCACTACAACATCGGTCACCTGATGACCATGGAAGGCGATTCGGCTGATCCGAAGGGCCGTTATCTGGTTGCGCTGAACAAGCTGGCGATCGACCGCTTCGTGCCGGTCGGTCCTCTGCACCCGCAGAACCACCAGCTGATCGACATCAGCAACGACAAGATGCAGCTCCTCTACGACATGCCGCTGCCGCTGGGCGAGCCGCACTATGCCGTCGCCATCGATGCCACCAAGTTGAAGCCGGGCGTTCGCTACAAGGTCGGCACCGATTCGCGCACCGACAAGCCTCACCCGGGTGCAGTCCGGGCCGGCGAGGAGAAGACGGTCAAGAAAGGCAACAAGATCGAGGTGTTCGGCACGCTGATCCGTTCGCACATCACGCCGGAGACCATCGAGGCCGATGTTGGCGACGAAGTGACGATCCACCTGACCAACCTCGAACGCGCGCAGGATGAAACGCACGGCTTCACCGTATCGACCTTCAACACTCACGCATCGGTCGAGCCTGGCAAGACGGTCACAGTCAAGTTCAAGGCCGACAAGGAAGGCGTCTATCCCTACTACTGCACGGAGTTCTGCTCCGCCCTGCATCTGGAGATGATGGGCTATCTCCTAGTCAAGCCGAAGGGCTGGAAGCCGACCAAGACCGGTCTTGCCGCGCAGGGATACACAGAAGCCGACTACAAGGCAACCGTGAAGAAGGTGGCTGATACTCAGGCCGTCATCGACTCCGTCGTAGGCTACATCACGTCCGTCAATTACAAGGACTTCCCGGATGTGGTCGCGATGGTCGAGGATGCCACCGATCAGCTCGGCAAGATGAAGGATGCCAAGGCCAAGCATGAAGCTGCCGCCGCCAAGAAGGACTGGGAGCAGGCCAACCTCTGGGCCGAGCAGGTCTTCCAGTACCAGGTCAAGGCTGCCGACCTCGGCCTGCGTGCCAAGACCTATCTCGAGCAGAATGGCGCGAAGAAGATCAAGTGAAAACCGAGTAATTTGATCTGATTCAAGGAAGTACCAAGGGGGGAGCACTATGCTCCCCCCGTTTTCTTTCAAGAAAGGAATGACCATGAAAAGGATGTTGCTGATCGCCGCCGCCATGGCGGTTTCCGCTCCGGCCCTGGCTCTTGATGGTGCCAAGCTGTTCCAGGAGAGAACCTGCTGGTCCTGCCACGGCAAGGATGCCAAGACCCCGTTGAAAGGCATGCCCTACCCTAAACTTGCCGGCCAGAATGCCTCCTATGCCGAAGCGCAGATGAAGGACATCAAGAGCGGCGCCCGCAGCAATGGTCAGAGCGCAGCGATGAAAGGCGTGATGACCATCGTCACGGACGAAGAAATCAAGGCTATCGCGGAATATCTGTCGAAGCTGAAATAACCAGGACACGTTGAGGAATATCAATGTTCCCTGATATTCCCGAGCGGTATAATTTCTGTGTTTTCACGGGCTTCAACCAATAGAGGACAAGTTGATGAAAAAGTTACTCGTGCTGGCAATTGCCGCCACATTGGCTCCCGCAGTCGCCTTTGCGGCCGCACCTCCAGCACCCAAGAAGGAAGGCATCGAGAGCAAGAGCTACAAGTGGAATGCGCAGGAAGGCGAGAAGATCGAGGCGCTCAGGCTCAAGGGTGACCCCAAGAACGGCAAGGACACTTACGAGGTCTGCGGGGCCTGCCACCTGCCCTCCGGAGCCGGTCGCACCGACGGGACGTTCCCGCAACTAGCCGGCCAACACGCTACGGTGCTGATCAAGCAAATGGCGGATATTCGTGAGGGCTTGCGCGACAACCCCACGATGTACCCCTTCGCCAAGGAGGCGATGACCAACCCGCAGGAACTGGCCGATACCTCCGCGTATATCCAGACACTGTGCATTCCGCTTGATCACGGCAAGTATGAAGGCAAGGACTACGATGCCCAGATCGCCAAGGGCAAGGATCTTTATGAAAAGCAGTGCAAGGAATGCCATGGCGCCAACGGTGAGGGCAGCGCCGAGAAGTTCTACCCTGTCATCGCCGGCCAGCACTACAAGTATCTGCTGCGCCAGATGACCGAGATTCGCGACGGCAAGCGCCGCAACGCCAACCCGGACATGGTCAAGGTCATCAAGCCCTATACCGATGATCAGTTGGTGGCGATTTCGGCTTACCAGTCGAGCCTGTCCATGCCGGGGGCAATGTGCAAGGCCCGCCCGGCAAAGGGCGGCAAGAAGAAGTAAGCTTCAATTGAAAGCCGCCCGGCTCCGACCGGGCGGCTGGCTTCCGCAACGATGGCTCCTTGAGGCCATTGCAAAGCCGAAACGAGAGCAAACTCGATGAATACCCAAAAGAACTCCAACGTGCTGGTCGCGGCTTTGACGATGCTCGCCCTGGCGGCCATGATCGCGGCCTACTTCTCACCGATCTGGTGGGTTTCCCTGACGGCGCCGAACTACCCGAAGGATGCGTTTCCAGACGGTATCCGCATCCACTTCCATTTCGACGGGGTCTATAACGGGTGCAAGGCGGCAGGCAAGGGTAGTCGAATGGCCAACGAGATCATCCAGCAGGATCTGGATGAAAAAACTGAGCGTTACAACCCCATACTCGACGCACAAAAGGACGTCAACAAGGATGCACAAGGTCTGGATTGTGTCCACGAGATGAACACGATCAATCATTACGTGGGCATGTTCCCGATCGCCACCGGCGCGCCCGTAGAAAAGCCCCTGGCCAAGTTCTTCTTTGGCTTCTTCACCGTAATGCTGGTTGCATTTGCCGTGACCCACCAAAAACTGCGCCTGGTTATCTTGACAGCCGGTTTTGCCGCCGTTGCCGCCTGGGCCGTGGTCGATCAGTTTGTTCTCGGCCATCTCGCCAGCCACGTCAAGGCCTACATCGACGAAGCGGGCACCTTCTTCAAGGAACCCGCGAAGATCAAGGCCTGGGGCGACAACGTCACCCTGATCAGCCAGATCGTCATTGCCGGTCTCGTCGTCGCGATGCTCGCGGTATTGATCGGTGTTTGGAAATTCCGCTCTTTCGAATTGCTGCTCGCCCTGGTGCCGGGCCTGCTGCCGGTGTTCTTCGTCATCGAGTACTCCGCCTGGCTCTGGTTCTTCGGCCATAACCTGCATCCGTGGGGCGCATTCACGGTCAAGCCCTTCATGCCGACCGTGTTCGGGGAAGGCAAGGTCGCGCAATTCTCGACGTTCTCCTACCCTTACTGGGGCTATGGCCTGTTGCTGGTCGTGTTTGTCAGCCTGATGCTGGCGGTGCTGCTGCGCCGCAAGCAATTACGGGAAAACTCCGACTCCTGACGGGGAGTTGATGCGTGGCGTCTCGGAACCTGCTGGCCGGCTTCTCCATATTGGTCGTCGCCCTGACGGCGACAGCAGCGCTGAATGTCAGCTCCAGCGGCGTCATCGGCGGCGACGAGGAAACCGAGAAGGGTCAAGGCGCCAATCTCGCCAGCAGTCACGGTAGCGCGCGTGCCGACGTCGATCGGCCGAAACCGGTTTATCTGCTGCACGAGCGCGACAAGCGCATCCATGGCCTCAGGCCTTTCCAGGAACTGGTCGACAAGGCGCCGGCCGGCTCGGTCCTGAAACCGCCACCCGGCAGCTATTCCGGGCCCGTTGTCGTTAAAAAGCCGTTGACCATCGACGGTGGTGGTCAGGTCACCATCGATGCCGGTGACCGCGGTACCGTCTTCTCCCTGGAAGCCGACGGCGCCACGCTACGTGGATTGCGGTTGACCGGTTCAGGAGGGTCGCACGACACCGACGATTCCTGCCTGGACGTACGGGGCAACCGCAACCTGATCGAGGATCTGACAATCGATAACTGCCTGTTCGGCATCGACCTCAAACAGTCTAATGACAACGTCGTACGCAGCAACCACATCAGTTCAAAGCCCTACGACCTCGGCGTGCGCGGCGACGCCCTGCGGCTCTGGTACAGCTACCGCAATCGCATCGAGAAGAATCAAGTCGCGGACGCCCGGGACATGGTCGCCTGGTACTCCAGCAACAACGTTTTTAGCGGCAATATTGGCCGCCGCAGCCGCTATTCGCTGCACTTCATGTTCGCCAACGACAATGAAGTGATCGACAACCGCTTCTATGACAATACGGTCGGCATCTACTTGATGTACACGGAGCGCACCAACCTGCGCAACAACATCGTCTCGCACGCCAACGGCGCCGCCGGCATGGCCGTCGGTTTCAAGGAGTCGAGCGATTCGATCATCGAAGGCAACGAGTTCATCTACTGCGCGGTGGGTGTCGGGTCCGACCTATCACCCTTCCAGCCCAACACCACGATTCGGTTTCGCAACAACCGGTTTGCCTACAACGGCATTGCGGTCCATTTCACTAGCGAACTCGGCGGCAACGAGTTCCACAGCAACATTTTCGAAGGCAACCTGACCGATGTCGCCCAGTCCGGACGCGGCAAGGAAGCGATCAACCGGTGGCACGACAACTACTGGGACAACTATCAGGGCTTTGACCGCAATGGCGACGGCATCGGGGACACACCGCACCGCTATTATGCTTATGCCGATCAAATCTGGATTGAAATGCCAGCCGCGCGTTTCTTCAAGACGTCGCCGGTCATGGAACTGCTTGATTTCCTAGAGCGGCTCGCGCCGTTCTCCACCCCAGAACTCCAGCTCAAGGACGACCGGCCGCGTTTCATCAAGCCTGACAGGACGCACTCATGACTGAAGCCGACAAGAAGACTGCGTCGGGCGGCAAGCCGCCGCTGTCCAAGGAACGACAACAGCAGGCACGCCGCCGCGTATTGCGAACGATACTGCTTACCGGTGGCGTCATGGGCGCGGCGCTCTCTGGCTATCTGCCGCTTGCCTACAGCCAGAAACGGCGCTTGCGGCCTCCAGGTGCGCTCGACGAAAAGGACTTTCTCGCTTCGTGCATCAAGTGCGGTCAATGTGTCCAGGTCTGCCCGGTACAGGCGATCAAGCTCGCCGATCTTGTAGATGGCTTCGGGGTGGGCACCCCCTTTATCGATGCACGCGAGCAAGCCTGCGATTTTTCGTGTGATGCGGTGCAGTGCATACTGGCATGCCCGACAGGTTCGCTGACTTATCACAAGCCGGAATTTCTGCCTGTTCGCCACGGGGCTGCGCTGGCCGCCAAGCCGATCCTGCTCGCGAAGGAAAAGGACGCCGAACCGACCCTCAACCTCAAGGAACGCATCGGTGTCGCTCGCCTGACAAGACCGGAGTCGTGCTTGGCGATCCAGGGCAAGGGTTTCAAGGGCCAGGCGCAGGGCCCCGACTTCAAGGGGCGGATGCGCTACATGAGCGTGGACCGCTGGAAGCCGATCAAGGTCGCCGATCATCCCTACGATGTCGCCGAATGCGACCTTTGCGCTCGCGAGTGCCCCATCAAGGGTGCCATCAGCATCGAAACGGTGTTTGCCCCGGACGGCAGCAAGCGCAAATCGCCTGTGGTACATGAACCCTGCGTCGGCTGCGGTGTATGCGAGATGATCTGCCCGGTGGAACCGGCCGCAATTGAAATCGTTCCTCGCGAGGTGTGGAGATCATGAATGACGTCATCAAGCGCCGCTTTCGCGAGCAGATCCTGGTCATGTTCGGGCGGGAACCCGCCAAGCCGGCCGTCATTGCGCCCAAGGCCCAGGAAATTCATCTCTACAAGAAAGGCAACCGCGACTTCATTGCCGAGAAACTGCATGCCCGCGCTCACGCCAACCCCAGCCACAAGTGGCGCAATCGCCGCTGGGCGACACTGATCGCGGTAAACCTCCTGTTCGTCGTTTCCTTCCATTTCGACATCCAACTGCTCGAAGGCGCGCTGACGGCCTCGCGTTTCGCCGGTTTCCACCTGATCGACCTCAATTCCGCCCTGCAGGTAATGCTCGCGCACAAGCACATCATCACCAACCTGCTGATCGGCACCGGCACGGTCCTGGTGCTCTGGCTGCTGCTGGGCGGTCGCACCTTCTGCTCGTGGGTTTGCCCCTATCACCTCATCGCCGAGTGGGCCGAGAAGATCCACGTCCTCCTGGCGAAGAAGAAACTGATTGCCGACCAGACCAACCAGTCGATCGATCGTCGCCTGCGCACACTCTCATGGCTGGTCTTCTCGATCCTTGCCGTCGCCACCGGCTACACCGTTTTCGAGGCGATCTCGCCCACGGGCATCCTCTCGCGTGCCCTGATCTACGGTGCCGGACTGGCGTTGCTGTGGGTCGTGGCTCTGCTGGTCTTCGAGGTCTTCTTCGTCCGCCGTGCCTGGTGCCGCTACGCCTGCCCCATCGGCCTTACCTATGGCGTGGTCGGCATCTTTTCGCCGATAAGGGTCAAGTACACGCTCGATGGCTGTTTTCACGAGGGTGACTGCCGCAAGGTCTGCCTCGTTCCGCATGTGCTCGACACCGTGATCAAGGGGCGCGCTGTCCACACCGAAGTGCCGATCGGACCCGACTGTACCCGCTGCGGCTTGTGCGTCGACACCTGCCCGACCGGCTCGCTGAAATTCGACGTCAAGGGTCTGTCGAAGCTGCTCTGAACGCGCCGGGCCCGGCAAACTGCCCTGAATCAAGGTCGAGCGCCGGACAGCGCAGTTACAATTCGTCCCACCATGATACGTTTCGACTCCGTCGCCAAGGCCTTCAAGCGCGTGCGCGTCCTTGACGGCATCAGTCTCGAGATCGGACTGGGCGAGCGTGTTGCCTTGATTGGCTCCAACGGTGCCGGAAAGACGACGCTGATCCGGTGCCTGCTCGGCGAATACACGCACGACGGGGCGGTCACCATCGAAGGTCGCTCGCCCCGCCGGGACCGCACCACGGTACTCGGCGACATCGGCTTCGTGCCGCAGCTCCCGCCACCACTGAAGATGCCGGTCGGGCAGTTGATCGGCTTCGCGGCAGCCGTCTGCAACACCGATCCCAGACACATCGTCGACCTGGCCGGCCGACTGGGCCTCGACACCGCGCCGATCATGGACCGCCAGTTTGTCCGTCTGTCCGGTGGCATGAAACAGAAGCTGCTGATCGCCATGGCGCTGGGTCGCTCCGCGCGCGTCCTGGTGATGGACGAACCCGCGGCCAACCTCGACCCCGAAGCGCGCAAGATGTTCTTCGAATTACTCGCCGAGCGAGCCGAGAACGCCACGATGCTGATCTCGAGCCACCGGCTGAACGAGGTGTCGGCGCTGGTGAATCGCGTCGTTGAACTCGACATGGGCAAGGTGGTGCTCGACGATCGCGTCGCCGATGACATCTCGCTGTCGGGATTGCTCGCCTGCCGCATTTCCGTGAAGCGGACGGAAGCGGCGCTGGCGAAGGCGCTGGGCAGCTGGAATTTCAAGGATCTCGGTGATGGCCTGGAGTGGCAGGGCACGGTGGCGGGTCCGGATCGGCTGCGCTTCCTCGGCATGACGTCGCGCTACGTTGCGCTGATCAGCAACATGTCCATGACCGAAATCAGCGACTGATGGACCGTCGTTGCTTCCTCGCGTCAGGCTTCGCGGTCACGCCCCTGGTTGCGGCGCTAGCGAGCCTTGGCGGCTGCAGCCAGGACGAACCTTGGCCGGAGGGCATGCAGCCGATCAAGTGGGACCGGGATACCTGCGTCGTCTGCAACATGGTCATTTCCGATCGGCGCTTCGCGGGGCAGCTACGCGGCGGCCCGAAGAACACGGTGTTCAAGTTCGACGATCCCGGCTGCGTCGCCGTGTGGCTCAACGACAAGGCACACGATTTTCCCTGGATGGATGAACCGGCCACCCGACTCTGGATCGCCGATGTCACCGTCAGCGGCAATGATGTTGCATGGCTTGACGGACGCAAGGCACATTATGTGAACCGCACTTCGCCAATGGGATTCAATTTCGGTGCGGTCGCCCACCCCCAGGCTGGGTCAATCGATTTTGCGACCATGCGCGAACACGTGGTGGCCAAGTTCAAGAAGGGACGTGCATGAAACAACTTTGGCTCACCGCCAAGCTCGATATCGTCGAGTCACTGCGTGCGCGCTGGTTCCTGATCTATTCGCTGGTGTTCGGCGGCATCGTCGCCCTGTTGTTCCTGTTTGGCCTTACCGAGTCACGGGTACTCGGCTTCATCGGCCTTTCGCGGCTTCTGGTCACCTACATTCAGCTGACCATGGCCATCCTGCCGATCTTCGTGCTGATCACCACGGTCCGCTCGGTTGCCGGTGATCGCGAAGCCGGCGTCTTCGAATACCTGCTTTCGCTGCCTGTTTCGCTGTCGGCGTGGTTCTGGGGCAAGATCGTCGGCCGCTACCTGGTTATTTTCCTGCCGGTGTTCGCCGCCATGGTGGCGGCGGTGCTGATCGCGCTGGCTCGGGGCATCGAAGTGCCCTGGAACATTTTCGGCTACTACACGGCGTTGCTGGCTGCCATGGCGGCATGCTTCCTCGGATTCGGCATGCTGATCTCGGCGGTCGCTCGCAGTACCGACATGGCCCAAGGCGCGGCGTTCCTGGTCTGGTTGACCCTGCTGCTGTTCCTCGACCTGATCCTGCTGGGAGTGATGATTCAGGAAAAGATCAGGCCAGAGGTCGCCGTCGGCATCGCGCTGGTCAACCCCTTGCAAGTTTTCCGCACCGCTGCGCTCGCGCTGTTTGATCCGCAGCTCATCGTGCTCGGGCCATCCGCCTTTGTCATCCTCGACACCTTCGGCGCGGCCGGCTACATGGCATTCGCGATTGCCTATCCGATCCTGCTCGGATTCGCCGCCGCCGGACTGGGCTACTTCCTGTTCCGGCGCGGAGATCTGCCGTGATCCGGCTGACGACAATCCTCCTGCTACTGTCTGCGTCCGTCTGCGGCGCTCAGGAAGCTCGTATCGATCCCCTTTGGGCAGCAACATTGAACGGTCTCGATGACAAGCCGGTGGCGATGCAGCAGTTCCGCGGCCGGCCCCTGGCCGTGAATTTCTGGGCTCGCTGGTGCACGCCGTGCCGCGAGGAAATTCCCGACTTCGTTCGCGCCCGCGCCAAGTTCAAGGGCAAGGGCATGGAGGTCATCGGCATCGCCATCGAAGACAAGGCTGCGCCGGTTGCCGATTTCGCCAAGGCCTACGAGATGAGCTACCCGGTGATCCTTGCCGGCGACAAAGGTATCGCCCTGATGCAGGCGATGGGCAACAAGCGCGCCGGGCTGCCTTTTACGGTCGTGGTCGACCGCCAGGGCAAGGTAGTGGCGAGCAAGCTCGGGCCGATGAAGGCACCGGAAATCGAGGCTGCGTTCGAGTTAGCGACCAAGTAAGCCGAGGACATGCCAATGTCACAACCGATGGAACCAACGCTCGCCGCGTTACCAAACCCGGTGTTGCGTTATTTCGCCGCGACCCGGCCCGCTTTCCTTTCAGTCACTTTCGTCGGAGTGCTGCTCGGGCTGGCCAGCGCGGCGGCGGCCGGCCTGGCCGTCAATCCGGCGTCGGCCACGCTCACCATGTTCTTCGCGCTGGTCGCCGGTGCCGGCGCCAATGTCATCAACGACTACTACGATGCCTGCAGCGGCTGCGATGCCATCAACCAGGATCGTGTCTTTCCATTCACCGGCGGCAGCCGTTTCATCCAGAACGGCATCCTGAGTCAGCGCGCTACGGCGGTATTCGGCTTTGCACTGCTGGCATCGGTCATCCCGGCGGGCCTGTGGCTGACCGCCCACAGCGCCCCCGGTCTGATCTGGATCGGCCTTCTGGGGCTGATCGTCGGCCTGGAGTATTCGGCGCCGCCACTGAAACTGCAGAGCCGGGGCCTGGGCGAGTTCTGCATCACCATCGGCTGGCTGCTCGTCGTGGTGGGCACCGACTTTGTGCAGCGCCACGACTTCGCGTTCGCGCCGGTGGCGGCCGGCCTTGCATTTGCCCTGCTGGTCGCCAATGTCCTGTACATCAACCAGTTTCCGGATGTCCGCGCCGACGCTCAGAGCGACAAGCGCACGGTCGTCGTCCGTTTCGGTGTTGAGCAAGCCCGCTGGGGCTACGCCCTGATCGTCGCCCTCACC
Source organism: uncultured Rhodocyclaceae bacterium (assembly GCA_964469455.1). Taxonomy (GTDB): domain Bacteria; phylum Pseudomonadota; class Gammaproteobacteria; order Burkholderiales; family Rhodocyclaceae; genus Fen-999. Next base: position 20,525 of record CAYXZX010000014.1, read on the forward strand.
TATGGCTGGGTGGTGGCCATGACCGCGATTGGTCATCTGCCCACGCTGGCGCTGATCTCCCTGCTGTCGATGCCCGCAAGCATCGTGGCACTGCGCGATCTCTGGCAACACGCCGGCGTGCCGTCACGCCTGACTTTCGCCATCAAGATGACCATCCTCGCCGCGTGCCTGCACGGCCTGCTCATGGCGGGGGCGCTGGTCGTCGCGCATTGACGGGCATTCCACCTGTAAAATTCGCGCCCAAGCTTCTGCGCGAATTGCCATGGCCACCATCCACGTTTACGACTCTACCCTGCGCGACGGCGCCCAGGCGCAAGGAATCTCCTACTCCGTCGAGGACAAGCTCAAGATCGTCGAGCGGCTCGACGCGCTGGGGGTCTCCTACATCGAAGCGGGCAATCCCGGCTCCAACCCCAAGGATCTCGAGTTCTTCGCGCGCGCGGCCAACCTGAAGCTGACCCATGCGCGCCTGATCGCCTTCGGCGCGACGCGCAAGGTCGGCATTCCCGTTGCCGAGGATGCCAACGTCCAGTCGCTGCTCAAGGCGGGCACCACCGCGATCGCCATTTTCGGCAAGAGCTGGGACTATCAGGTGCTGGAAATCCTGCGCACCACGCTCGACGAGAACGTCGCGATGATCGCCGACACGGTGCGCTATCTCAAGCAGCTGGACAAGGAACTGGTTTACGACGCCGAGCACTTCTTCGACGGCTACAAGGCCAATGCAGACTATGCCCTGCAAACGCTCGCCGCCGCGGCCGATGCCGGTGCCGACAGCCTGGTGCTCTGCGATACCAATGGCGGCAGCTTCCCGGACGAGATCTTCGACATCACGCGTGCGGTTCGGGAGCGATTGCCGAAGGTGGCGATCGGCATCCACTGCCACAACGACAGCGAGATGGCAGTCGCCAACTCGATCCGCGCGGTGCAGGCAGGCGCCACGCAAGTGCAAGGCACCATCAATGGCCTGGGCGAACGCTGCGGCAATGCCAACCTGTGCTCGATCATCCCCAACCTTCAACTCAAGCTCGGCCACCAGTGCATTCCCGACGGCGCCCTGCGACACCTGACTTCCGTTTCGCGCTCGGTGGCCGAAATCGCCAACATGCTGCCGAACGACAAGGCGCCCTACGTCGGCAGCCACGCCTTCGCGCACAAGGGCGGCATGCACATCGACGCCGTCGTCAAGAACCCGGTGTCCTACGAACACATCAATCCCGAACTGGTCGGCAACAGCCGCCGCGTGCTGATGTCGGAAGTCGCCGGCCGCAGCACGGTGCTGGCCCGGATCAACGCCATCGACGCGACGCTGTCGAAGGATTCACCGGAAACCCGCCGCATCATCGAGCGCCTCAAGGAACTCGAGCACGAGGGCTATCAGTTCGAGGCTGCCGAAAGCTCGTTTGAACTGGTGGTGCGCAAGATGCTGGGCCGCCACACACCGTTCTTTGAACTGGTCGATTTCAAGGTCATCGTCGACGAGCCTTCCGTAGACGGCATCAATTCCTCGGCCATGATCAAGATCAGGGTGGACGATCAGGAAGAAATCACCGCAGCCGAAGGCGATGGCCCGGTCAATGCCCTCGACAAGGCCGTGCGCAAGGCACTGGAGCGCTTCTACCCGGCGATTGCCGAGATCCGTCTGACGGACTACAAGGTCCGGGTGCTCGATTCCGACAAGGCTTCCGCAGCCAAGGTGCGGGTGCTGATCGAAACCAGCGACCAGTACGACGACTGGACCACCATCGGCGTATCGACCGACATCATCAACGCCTCTTGGCAGGCGCTGGTCGACGCCATCGAGTACAAACTGCTGCGTGACCGGGAAAACCGGCATGCGGCATGAGGCTTGCGCCGAGAACGCCCCCCTTTAGCCTCTCGCCCCCGTGACGCTCGGCATTACCGACCTCGCCACCTTCGTTCTCGGCACCATCTTCATCGTCCTGCTGCCGGGACCGAATTCACTCTACGTCCTTTCGGTGGCGGCACGGCGCGGCGTCGGCGCGGGGTATCTCGGCGCCTGCGGCATCTTCGTCGGCGACTTCATCCTCATGGTGCTTTCGGCAACCGGCGCCGCCTCTTTGCTGCGCGCGACGCCGTGGCTGTTCCTGCTGATCAAGTCGGCCGGCGCGATCTATCTCGCGTGGGTCGGCGTCAGCCTCCTGCGTGCCGCATGGACAATGTGGCGTCGGCGACACGAAGCGGCGTCCGATGCGCTCCCCCAACGGGATCAGCGACGCCCCTTCCGCACCGCGCTGATGATCAGCCTGATGAACCCCAAGGCCATCCTCTTCTTCATCTCCTTCTTCATCCAGTTCGTCGATCCAGCCTACCCTTACCCCGAGCTGTCGTTCGCGCTGCTTGGACTGATCGTGCAGATATGCAGCGCCGCCTATCTGTCGCTGTTGATCTTCGCCGGCGCGCGGCTGGCGGCGGGCTTTCGCCGCCACCGCCGCTCCTCGGCCCTCGCCACCGGCAGTGTCGGCTGCCTGTTCCTCGGCTTCGGCGGCAAACTGGCGGGAGCCTCGCTTGGCTGAACCGGGCACCCGCAATGGCTTGCTGGTCAAGAGCCTGGCCGCTCGCGGTACACTGTCGATCCTGCACCCGTTCGCGCCGAGCGCCACGGCCCGCCGGACCGTTTAACCGAATCCATCACTGACGAGAACCGCCATGACCGGAAAGACCCTTTACGACAAACTTTGGCAATCACATGTCGTCCGCGAAGAGGCCGATGGCACCTGCCTGCTCTACATCGACCGCCACCTCGTACACGAGGTGACCAGCCCGCAGGCGTTCGAGGGCCTGCGCCTGGCCGGGCGCAAGGCATGGCGCAGCAGTTCGATCGTCGCCAACCCTGACCACAACACGCCGACCGATCACTGGGACCAAGGCATCAAGGACCCGGTCTCGCGGCTGCAGGTCGAAACGCTCGACGCCAACATCAAGGATTTCGGCGCACTGGCCTACTTTCCCTTCAAACACGCCGACCAGGGCATCATCCACGTCATCGGCCCCGAGAACGGCGCCACCCTGCCCGGCATGACGGTCGTTTGCGGCGACAGCCACACGTCGACCCACGGTGCCTTCGGCGCGCTGGCGCATGGCATCGGAACCTCCGAAGTCGAGCACGTTCTGGCGACGCAAACCCTGGTAGCCAAGAAGTCGAAGCGCATGCTGATCAAGGTCGAAGGCAAGGTCGGCGCCGGCGTCACGGCCAAGGACATCGCGCTGGCGATCATCGGCAAGATCGGCACGGCGGGTGGCACCGGCTACGCCGTCGAGTTCGGCGGTTCGGCGATTCGCGACCTGTCGATGGAAGGCCGCATGACACTGTGCAATCTCGCCATCGAAGGTGGCGCGCGTGCCGGCCTGATGGCGCCGGACGAGAAGACTTTCGCCTATCTGGAAGGCCGGCGGTACGCCCCCAAGGGTCAGGCGTGGCAGGACGCCGTCGCCTACTGGAAGACGCTCAAGACCGATAACGACGCGAAGTTCGACGCCGTCGTCGAACTGGACGCGACGAAAATCGAGCCGCAAGTCACGTGGGGTACTTCGCCCGAACAGGTCCTGCCCGTGGGCAGCCGCGTGCCAAACCCGGCGAACGAGAAGGATGCCGTCAAGCGCGGCGGCATCGAGCGTGCGCTTCAGTACATGGGCCTCAAGGCCGACACGCCGATCAGCGAGATCAAGGTGGACAAGGTGTTCATCGGCTCCTGCACCAACTCGCGCATCGAGGATCTGCGCGCCGCCGCCGCCGTCGCGCGCGGCAAGCGGAAAGCTGCCGGCGTCAAGCAGGTGCTGATCGTGCCGGGCTCAGGCCAGGTCAAGCGCCAGGCCGAGGCCGAGGGCCTGGACAAGATATTCATTGCCGCGGGCTTCGAGTGGCGCGAACCCGGCTGCTCCATGTGCCTGGCCATGAACGCCGACCGTCTGGAACCGGGCGAGCGCTGCGCCTCGACCTCCAACCGCAATTTCGAGGGCCGCCAGGGCGCCGGCGGCCGCACGCACCTGGTCAGCCCGGCGATGGCCGCCGCCGCCGCCATCGCCGGCCACTTTGTCGACATCCGGAGCTTCTGAACATGAAACCCTTCACTTACCTCGACGGCCTCGTCTGCCCGCTCGACCGCGCCAACGTCGACACCGACGCCATTATTCCCAAGCAGTTCCTCAAGTCCATCAAGCGCTCGGGCTTCGGCCCGTTCCTGTTCGACGAATGGCGCTACGAGGACGTCGGCCAACCCGACATGGACTGCTCGAACCGGCCGCTGAAAAAGGACTTCGTGCTCAACCGGCCTCGCTACCGTGGCGCGCAGGTGCTGCTCGCCCGCGACAACTTCGGCTGTGGCTCCAGCCGCGAGCACGCACCGTGGGCGATCGAAGACTATGGCTTCCGCGTCATCATCGCGCCGTCCTTCGCGGATATCTTCTTTTCCAACTGTTTCAAGAACGGCGTCCTGCCGATTGTGGCCTCGAGCGAGATCGTCGATCAGTTGTTCCGCGAATGCGCGGCGCAGCAGGGTTACAGGCTGCGGGTCGACCTCGAAACCCAGACCGTGCGCAACCCGGCGGGCGAGTGGTTCCAGTTCGACATCACGCCGCATCGCAAGCACTGCCTGCTCAACGGTCTCGACGAAATCGGTCTCACGCTGCAGCACGCCGATGAGATCAAGACCTTCGAGGCAAAGCACAGGGTTGCGCAGCCTTGGCTGTTCGCATGACTCAGTAGTTCTTGAAAGTCAGCCGTGGCGGTACACCGCTTGCCGACCGCGCGGCTGACGATGTAGCGCGCTACTTGGCCCGCCCGCCCGGCTGCCTGGCCTGCTGGAGATCCCGGGCAATCTGGTCCGCCGGCTTGAGGCCTTGGCAGTCTGAGCCGAGGTACTTCATCTCTGATTCCATCTGCATGGTGTGCCGGCCGTCTCGCCCGGTGGTCGTCATGTCCATCTTGCTCGCCATGGTGTCACCGCTGATCGCGGTCTCGCCCTTGCCGGTCATCGTCATGCCCTGGTCGGCGCAGTCGATCTGGTAGGTCATCCGGTTGCCGCTGCGACTGACGTTGCTCGGCTCACACTTGCCGTTGGCCGATACCATCGGCTTTTCACGCGCCGCCATCTCCGGGCTGACGCAGATCCGCTGGACATTCGGCGCGGTTGCACCCTGCTTGCCCATCATCGCTTCCATCTGCTTCTTCTGACCGGCGGGCATGTTGGCCATCATCTGCTGCATCTGCGCCTGGGCCGCCGCCATCTGCGCCATCATGTCACGGCCATCCATGACATGCTTGATCGTGCGCATTTCCCACAGGCCAGGCTTCATCGCGGTCTGTGCCGCGACCGAAGTGCTGAGCGCGGCCACTACCATACCAAGTACCGTCGCCTTGTTCATCTCGTCTTCCTTCTTCCAGGACTGAGCTGTCCGCTCGACGTGCCGAGAATAAAGCAATCCGAGGGCGAATGGTTTCACCTCACCCGCTGAATGTGGCTATCATCGCCACATTCCTTGACTGTCGGGAGCTACCATGGTCAGCATCGCAAGGAAAACGGCGGTTCGTCTCGTTGCGACGACGTGGCTGCTTGCCGGAAACTCGTTCAGCCTCGGTGCCGAACTGCCGCGCGGCGACTGCCGCAAGCCTGCTGCGGCCACCGATCTTTCCGGTTGCGATCTGACAGGCGCCAAGCTGGCGGGGCGCAATCTGCGTGGTGCGCGTTTTGTCGGCGCCAAGTTGGAGAATGCCGACCTGCACAAGGCGGTGCTCGAGGACACGGACTTTCGCGACGCCAACGCCAAGTGGGCAAACTTTACCGGGGCGCGCCTGAACCGTGCCGACTTCACCAAGGCCGACCTGTTTCACGCCACGTTCGACGACGCCGATCTTTCGGACGCGGTCCTCAAGGAAGCGTATCTATTCGGCTCGAACCTCATCAACACCATCGCCAGGCGCGCGAATTTCGAACGCGCCTATCTGAAGGACATCCTGATGGAGGGCATCGACCTGTCCGGCGGCTCGATCAAGGGTTGTTATGCCTTTCGAGGGGTGCTCTCCGGCGCAAAGTTGGCGGGCGCGGATCTTTCGGAGGCCGATCTCACCGGCGCGGCCGGCGAAAATGTCGATTTCACCGGCGCCCGTCTTGTCGGCACCAAGCTGCTGGGCGCCACCTTGCGCCATGCCGTCTTTGCCGAAGCGGACATGCAAGGCGCCGACCTGGCCAATGCCGATGTCTGGAACGCCAACTTCGATCGAGCCCGCAACCGCTCCGAGTCGGTGCAGGAAGCCTTGATCGAGCCGTTCGTCGTCCGCGAACGGAGGTAGCTAGGGATTGTCGGGCCCGCGAGGCAACTGCCATGCCGCCGCCAGCAACAGGGCCGCAGTCAGGTTGTGGGCAACGGCGATCAACAGCGGGAGGTCGGCAACGACCAGCAGGATGCCCAGCGCCAGTTCGACGAACAGCAGAGCCAGCAAGGCTCGCGCGGCGCGGGAGCGCAGCCGCCGCCAGGCGGCTTGACCCAGCAGGACCAAAGTCAGGGCGGCCAGGCCCCGATGCAGCCAGTGCAGCGCCACGCCGGCGCCGCTGAGATCGATCGCTGCATGACTGGCACCGATCCAGGCACCGAGCATGACGGTGGCCAGTAATGCAGCCACTCCGGCGACGACGAGCGTCGAGGGCGCTCCCTTCGGGAAATCGGCACCGGTTCTGGCATTGTCCATGACACGCCAGGAAATCGGCACCAGCAACAGCCCCCCCACCAGGTTGACGAAATTGACTAGCGCGTTGCGAGGGTCATGGCTCCAAACGCCTACGGCTGCCAGCACGACCATGAGGCCGAGCAAGCCAAACACCGGCCGGCGCCAGGAAGGCCGAGGCTCTGACCGCGCCCGCCAGGCCAGGAGAATAGCCAGCAACAATGCCAGGGAGGCGACGACGCGGTGAATTGCCCTAGCGACAGCTGGCGGCCGATAATCCGCCAGAGAAAGGTTCTGCCCGTAGCAGGCAGGCCATTCGTCGCAGCCGAGCCCCGCGCCATGCAACCTCAACCACGCGGAAACCGCGACGACAGATAGAGTCAGGACCACCAGTGCAGTGGACTCCAAGCGGATGGAGGAGCTTGCCCGACTCACGCCGTCGCCGTAGCCACGCGCAGTTCATGGTTCAGCCACAGCAGGACGCCGAATACGACCATAGAACCACCCTGATGCGCGGCGCCCAGCGCCACCGGCACAGCCGTCAACAACGTGGCAATACCCAGTGCGATCTGCGCGGTAAGGGCCAAGATCAAGAGATTGGCCGCCAGGCGCGACCTCGGCGAGGCCGCTAGACAAACCCGAACTTTCCACCAGAACCACGGCACCAGGAACGCGAGCGCCCAGGCACCGAGGCGATGATCGAACTGGACAGTCGCCATGTTATTGAAGAAGTTGAGGTACCACGGATCGATCATGAAGATTTCCGGCGGCACGACATGTCCGTTCATGAGTGGAAACGTGTTGTACGCCTTGCCAGCCCTGATGCCGGCGACAAATCCGCCGGTAACAATCATGTAGAAGACGAGGAGCAGCAGCCAGAAGCCAGTACGGCGGAGGCCCGCGAGCGCTACGTCAGTGACTTGTCGCTTGCGTTCGGCGAGAGTACCCAATGCCACCCAGATCATGGAAGTGAAGATCAGGAAAGCCAACGAAAGATGGGCGGTCAACCGGTATTGACTGACGCGCGGATCATCGACGAGGCCGCTCTTGACCATGTACCAGCCCATGGCACCCTGCAGACCTCCGAGGAAGAATATCCCAAGAAGTTTCGGCACCAGAGACCGATCGACCTTGCCTTTCCAGACGAAATACAGGAACGGCAGAAGGAACACCAGACCGATGGTGCGGCCAAGCACACGATGCCAGTACTCCCACCAGAAGATTCCCTTGAACTCGTCGAGGTCCATTCGATGGTTAACTTTCTGGTATTCCGGCGTTTTCTTGTACTTTTCGAAGGTTTCGTCCCATTCGGCCCGATTCAGGGGCGGAAGTGTGCCCACGATGGGCTGCCATTCGACAATCGAAAGTCCCGAGTGCGTCAATCGCGTGACGCCGCCGACCACGAGGGTCGCAAACACCATCAGGCTGCAGATGAAGAGCCAGAGGGCAACTTGGCGGCGGGCGGGTGTATCCATGAGGTGATTAGACTTCCTATCGTCCGGGTACTGCCACCCGGATACGAAGCGAACAAGAGTATTAGTCCAAAGCCTTCCGATTATATGTGACGCTTTGTCGCAACGCTAAGTTGGAATAACATGCGACCGCTTGTCGCAGACCGATAGTTAAGTGTGCGCTGATATTGGCGTTTCTTAACCCAGATCAATTGTCGGCATCCTTGACTCCG
>CAYXZX010000015.1:0-3659 GCA_964469455.1 uncultured Rhodocyclaceae bacterium
TGCGCATCAAGGTCATGAGCGGCATGAACATCGCCGAGACGCGCGCGCCCCAGGACGGCCGCATCTCGCTCAACATCAGCGGCCGTCTGGTGGACTTCCGCGTCGCTGCCCAGCCGACCATCCACGGCGAAAACATCGTCCTGCGCATCCTCGATCGCCAGAAGGGCATCGTCCCCCTCGAACAACTCGGCCTCGACGATCAGCAGATGGAGGCGCTCAAGCTGATGATCGCGCGACCGGAGGGCATCATCCTGGTCACCGGCCCGACCGGCAGCGGCAAGACCACCACGCTCTATTCGGTGCTCAACCATATCAACCAGGAGGGCCAGAACATCATGACCCTCGAGGACCCGGTCGAGTACCCGATGGCCATGATCCGGCAGACTTCGGTCGCCGAAGCGGCGAAGCTCGATTTCGCCAACGGCATCCGCTCCATGATGCGCCAGGACCCGGATGTCATCCTGGTCGGCGAGATCCGCGACGCCGACACCGCCGAAATGGCCTTCCGCGCAGCCATGACCGGCCACCAGGTCTATTCGACCCTGCACACCAATTCGGCGATCGGCGCCATCCCGCGCCTGCTCGACATCGGCATCCTGCCCGACATCATGGCCGGCAACATCATCGGCATCGTCGCCCAGCGGCTGCTGCGCCGCCTGTGCCCGCACTGCCGGAAACCCTATACCGCGCAGCCCCACGAGCGCCGCCTGCTCGGCATGGACCGGGCCGGCCAGGCGCCGATGCTTTATCGCCCGGGCGGCTGCGAACATTGCGACTTCCAGGGCTACCGCGGCCGGCTGGCGATCATGGAAGTCCTGCGGCTCGACGGCGACATCGACGAACTGATCGCCCGCCGAGCCACCCACCGCGAAATCCGCACGGCAGCGCTGGGCAAGGGCTTCCGCGCCCTCGCTGAGGATGGCCTGCGTCGCGCTCTCGATGGCTCGACATCGATAGACGAAGTCGCCCGCGTCGTCGATTTGACGGAACGCATGTCGTGACCTTGTACGCCTACAAGGCCATGGGCGCCGACGGTCGCATCGTGCTCGGCCGCATGGATGCGACCAACGCCATCGACTTGGAACTGCGCCTGAAGCGGATGGATCTCGATTTCATCCGCGGCAATCCGGTCCGGCAGCTAGGCATGTTCGGCGGCCGCGCGGCCAGCCGACGCGAGTTGATCAATTTCTGCTTTCACCTCGAACAACTGACGCGGGCCGGGGTGCCCATCCTGGACGGGTTGACCGATCTGCGCGACAGCCTGGAAAACCCGCGTTTTCGCGAAGTGATCGCCGGCATGATTGAAAGCATCGACGGTGGCAAAACGCTGTCGCAGGCGATGGCCGAGCATCCGCGCGTCTTCGACGACGTCTTCGTCAGCCTGGTTACCGCTGGCGAGAACACCGGCAAACTGCAGGAAGTTCTGGGCAATCTGGTGGAGTCGCTCAAGTGGCAGGACGAACTGGCGGCCCAGACCAAGAAGCTCATCATGTATCCGGCGTTCATGGGCGCCGTGGTGATCGGCGTCGTCCTGTTCATGATGATCTATCTGGTGCCGAAGATGGTTGGCTTCATCACCAACATGGGCCATGAATTGCCGCTGCACACCAAACTGCTGATCGGCACGTCGAACATCTTCGTCAGCCACTGGTACCTGGTCATCGGCCTGCCGCTGCTGCTGGCAGGCGTCGGCGTGGCGATGGTGCGCACCAATCCCGCCGCCCGCCTGCGCTTCGACGAAGCCAAACTGCGCCTGCCCCTGCTCGGCGCCATCCTGCGCAAGGTCATCCTCTCGCGCTTCGCCAGCGTGTTTGCCATGATGTATGCCTCTGGCATCTCCATCCTGGACTCCCTGCGCGCATCCGAGGGCGTTGTCGGCAACCAGGCGATCCGCAACGGCCTGCGCCAGGTCGGCGAAATGATTGCCGAGGGCCAAAGCATCACCACCGCCTTCCAGAACGTCGGGCTGTTTCCGCCCCTGGTCATCCGCATGCTGAAAGTGGGGGAAAACACCGGTGCGCTCGACACCGCGCTGATCAATGTCGGTTACTTCTACGGCCGCGACGTACGCGAGTCCATCGGCCGGATCCAGGCGCTGATCGAACCGGCGATGACCATTGTTCTCGGCCTGATCCTGGGCTGGGTGATGCTCTCGGTGCTCGGCCCGGTGTATGACACCATCACCAAGCTGAAGATGTAGATGCCATGCCCGCCCGCCGCCTGCTTTTTCTCAACGCCACGCGGCTGACCGCCTACCATTGGTTGCCTTCGGGCCCAAGGGAGGAAGCCGGCTTTGCCGCCAATGAAACCGGGGTGCTGGCTTTCCGGGATTATCTTCATCAACAGCCCGGCAGCGTGTTCTACGTGCTGACCGACGTCGCCGAAGAAGGCTTCCAGGTCGACGAACTTCCGTACGTGCAGGGCAACGACCGCAAGGAGCTCATCAAGCGCAAGCTGGCCCAGTACTACTACGGCACCCCGCTGTCCCTGGCGCTATCCCTCGGGCGGACGACAAAGGCGCGTCGCGACGAGAAATTCCTGTTCGCCGGCCTGACCGGCACGGGTCAGATGGACCCTTGGCTGCAAGCGATGCGCGAGACGGAAGCCCGCCTCGCCGGCATCCACTCGATGCCCTTCGTCATCGCTGCCCTGGTCGGGAAGTTGCCGGCCGGCGCGATTGACCAGTTGCTGGTGATCTCCACCAGCAGCGCCGGCTTGCGGCAATCGTTCTTCGAGAAAGGGCAACTGCGCTTTTCCCGCCTGACCGCGATGGCGACGGACCAGACCGAGCAGGTGACGACCGCATGTGCCAGGGAAGCCAGCAAGATCTATCGGTATCTGGCGGGGCAGCGTCTCATCAGCCGCGACAGGCCGCTGCAAGTCCTGGTCCTCGCCCACGCAGGACAACTGGCCGACCTGGCACGGCACTTCCCGGACACCCCCGAGCGCCAGGTCCAGTCCGTGGACATCGGACCACTTGCGCGTCAGCACGGCCTGACCGAACTGCCCGCCGATGCACGTGGCGACCGGTTTTTTCTGCATCTGCTGATGCGGCAAACGCCGCGCCAGCAGTTCGCGCCGGCTGCCGACCGACGGTTCTACAGGCTTTGGCAGTTTCGCCATGCGCTCAATATCGCATCGGCAGCGGTATTCGGTGCCTGCCTGCTCGTCGCCGGCAGCCAGGCGTTTCGGTTGGCGGAGGTTTCGGACAGCAACGCGCAGGCGAAGCTGGATATCGACGCCAGCCAGCGCCGCTACGACGAGCTGATGCGCGATCTGCCGCCAATCGAGATTTCCCGCGATGCCCTGCGTGACCTGACTGACCGCTATCGTTTGCTGGCGCGCCGGGCTTCGGGTCCTGAACCATTGCTGCGTCATCTGAGCCGCGCCTTGGACCAGGCGCCACGGGTCGAACTGACGCGCATCGACTGGCGGCTGGACGACGGAATGTCGCGCGATTCCCGGAATGATGCCGTTCAGGGACAAGCCGCCCCCAAGGGCAGCAGCCATGCCGTCCTAGACATCCAGGCCCGGCTGCCGGCAGCGATGGCACCGGATCACCGTGGACAGCTCGAAGCGGTCAATGCCTTTGCCGGCATGTTGACGACCCGGGATGTGCAGGTCCGCGTGCTCAGCCTGCCGTTCGAGCAGGAATCGGG
>CAYXZX010000015.1:3759-27196 GCA_964469455.1 uncultured Rhodocyclaceae bacterium
ACCTGCGGACGCGCATCGGTCGGGCGAGGGAAGAGGAGGCGGACTTGCGCGATCGCATCGCACTGTTCGATCGATTGCGTGCGCGCGGCATTATCGGGCAGGAAGAGCGGCTCGACTGGGTCGAACAAATCGCCCAGATCAAAACCAGGCGCCGCCTGCTCGACCTGCAATACGAGTTGTCCCCGCAGCATGCGGTCGATGACACCCTGCTGCCCGGTGGCCCTCTGGTCGGCGCGTATGAATTCATGTCGAGCACCATGCGACTGCAGATGGTCCTGCTCCATGAAGACGATCTGCTCGGCTTCCTCGATGACCTGCGCCGCACCGTGCATGCGCACCTCCTGGTGCGCGAATGCGTGATCGACCGGTCGGTCCCGCCGCAAGGTGTGGCCGGGCTGGCCGGTCAGTTGCGCGCGATGTGCACGATCGAATGGATGACGCTCAGGGAGAAGAAGCAGTGAGGAACGCCGCCGCGCTCCTGCTGGTCGTCGTGGCCCTGTCTAGCGGCAGTCAGGTCCTGGCCGAGCCGCTCGGACGACTGTTCCTCACCCCCGAGCGACGCGCCACGCTGGAACGCCAGCGCCAGTTGAACATCCAGTCCGCCCAGACGCTGGAAGGCACCGTCATGAGCCTTGACGGTATCGTCACTCGTTCCAGCGGCAAAACCACGGTGTGGATCAATCAGCACCCGCAGCATGAAAACGCGGCGGGGACCGGCGTCACGGCGATATTGGCGACGAAAGCTCCGGGCGGGGCGGTGCTGACGCCAAGCGACGAAGCCCCCACGCCACTCCGGGTCGGTGAGGCCATCAACCGTGGCACGCGGGAAAGGGCGGACGGCCTGGGTGGCGGGCGGGTCAAGGTCAACCGCCAGCCCTGACCGCCCGAGGCGCCATGCCAAGATCTTGTGCCCAACGACGGTCCTCGGCGGGATTCGCCCTGATCGCCCTGTTGGCGTTGGTCACGGCCGGCGTGCTGTTCTTTCTTCTGGAGAGTTTGTCGCCGGATGCCATCGATGCGCGTCGTCAGCGCCAGAACGAGGACATTCTGGCGCAGGCCCGAGAAGCGCTGATCGGCTACGCCCTCAAGTACCGTGACGTCGAAGGGCCGACCACCGTGTATGGCTACCTGCCGCTGCCCGATCTCGGCACATCCAGAAACAACAACGTCAGTTGCACGGCGGAGGGGTGCGATGCCGCCAACTTCGCCGGCAACGCCGCCAACGTCACGGTGGTCGGCCGCTTCCCGTGGCGAACGCTGGGCACCGGCCCCTTGCGCGACAGTTATGGAGAATGCCTCTGGCTGGCCGTTTCCGGCAGCCATCAGCGGGTTCACCAGGCCAGCCCGATGAACTGGGACACGCTCGGACACCTCGATGTCGTCGCCGCGAATGGCACCGGCGCACTCGCCAGCATCGTCGCCACGCCGCACGAGCGACCGATCGCCGTGGTTTTCTCCGCCGGACCGCCATTGCCGGGACAGAGCCGAACCGCCTCGGCGAGCGACGACGTGGCGCAGTGCGGCGGCAACTATGATGCGCGCAACTATCTTGACCCGGGCACCGCCGGAGCGCTGGCCGCGGTGACCAATTATTTCACCGGGTCGACCAATAACGCCTCCGGAGACACCGGCGCCGGCCCGAAATCCCTGTCACCGCAGGGTGTCGTGCAAAAAGCCAGCGACGGCAAGCTCTGGTCCAGGAGTTGTCCTTCGGGCGTCGCCTGCACACAGGTGGCCAATGACAGCGGCTTGCTCCTGACCACCGACAGCCTGTTCGACGCCTTGCGCAAGTCATCCAACTTTCGCATCGACATCAACTCGATGCTCGACCGCATGGTGAGTTGCCTGCGCGACCGCATCGCCGCACCCGGCGGCTTCGCCCTGGCGCCGGGTCGAATCCCGCCGGATGCCTGCTACGACGACAACCAGGTGCCACAACAGTACTTCAGCCACTGGCGCGAACTCGTTTTCGCGGGAACGGGTGGTTTCACGGTCAATGGCACGGCGTGTCCGGGCGTGGTCGCTTTCGCCGGTCAGCGCTCAAGCAGCCAATCACGCGCGACGGTGGCCGAACGCAACGACTTCAGCAACTACCTCGAAGGTGCGAATCTCGCTGGTATCAATGGTGGCGGCACGCTGTTCACCGGCGACAGCATTTTCAACACGACCGGATCCGGCCAATCGCGCCAGCAGGATATCGTCCGCTGCGTACCAGGCACACCGAGCCTCGCGGCAGTCGAGTCGCCGGCGTTGACGAATCTTGGTTTCGGGCAACTGGTCGAATACAACCCCGCGACGCGCATCCTGACGCTCGGCCGAGCCGGCGTCACTACTGGCGCCAGCGCGCCGGCCGGAGCCCTGTTCGGTTGCGCCTGGACTCCCGAGGCCAACAGCCAGGGCCAGGGATTCCGGGCCTACTTCACCTTCCGGTTCAGGCAGATCGGCACCAGCGTCGGCGACAACGGTTTCACTTTTGCCGCCGTCGATACCGAAAGCAATGCAGTACCCGGTTGCGGCGCGGCCGGATCGCAGCTTGGTTATTCGGGCAACAATGGCGTCACGCCATCACTGACTTTCCCCAAGATCGGCATCGAGTTCGACCAGGGCCGCCAGGCCGGCTTCAGCGAAACCGGCGTCACCGCTGGCCGCAACGACCCGTGCGGCACCAGCGGTTGCGGCGGTAGCGTCGGCTACAACAGCCATGCCGCGATCGTGTATTGGGGCCATGCTTCGGCGAACGCGACCGATGGCGTGACCTTGCCGGCCGACGATGACAACGTCCATGGCTTTCCCGGTGCTGGCAGCCAAGGGACCAATCCGCGGCCATCGCCCCGAAACCCAGACATGGCACCCGGCATCGCCTTCGTCAATCTGCGGGGCCAGGCCACTGAAGGTGGTGACAGCTATCTCTACCATGTCCGGGTCGAAGTGACGCCCAGCCGGGACATCACCGGCGTTGTCCCCGAGTTGCGCAAGACAGGCATGCGTACGGAAGTCTGGATCGAACGCGACAGTGGCACGAGCGCCCAGTTGCTCGCCGCCATGCGGAACACCACCCGCCCGATGAACCAGCTTTATCCGGGCTATGCCGCGCGACTGGCCGACAGCGCCGTGGTTTATGATTCAGTCGGCGCCACCTGCGGCGGCGGCTGTCCGGCGGGGCAGGAGTGCGGCAGTGACAACATGTGCTATCGGCAATCCCTCAAGTCCGTGCGCCTCGGTTTCACGGGTTCGCAGCGCACGCAGGATCAACAAGTGGACATCGGCAATTTCTTCGCAAGCTGGCTGCAATGACGATCGGCGTCATGCCACGACTGACCCTGACCCGGGGTTTCACGCTCACGGAACTCGCGGTGGTGGTTGCCATCATTGCCTTGCTGATCGGCGGTATGCTGATGCCGCTTCTCGCACAGGAAGATGTCCGGCGAAGCCAGCAAACCCAGAAGCAACTGAAGGAAGCGATCGATGCCCTGATCGGCCATGCCGCTGCCAATGGGCGGCTTCCGTGCCCGGCGACGACCGCCAGCAACGGCCAGGAGAGTTTCGCGGCCGGCGGTAGCGCGCTTAACGGCAGTTGCTCCAACTTCCAGGACGGGTTCCTGCCGGCGGCCACCCTCGGTCTCGCTCCAACCAACACCAACGGACTGTTGATCGACGCCTGGAACCAACCGGTCCGTTACGCGGTATATGCCGGTACGATCAATGGCGTCGTCAATCCCTTTACGCGGACCGACGGCGCCAAGGCAGCCACCATGCCGGAGATCGGCAAGGTCGACGCGCTGTCTGTCTGCAACAGTGCCACGGGCATTACCCCAGGCAATTGCGGCGCGGCGGGCAAGCTTTCCGACCGGGCGCCCGCCGTGCTGCTGTCGACCGGCAAGAACGGGGCTATCGGTGGTGGTGGTTCCGACGAAGCAGCAAACCTGAACGGCGATGCCGTATTCGTAAGTCATGAGCCCGCGCCTGCCGGCGCTGCCAACGGCGAGTTTGACGACATCGTCGCCTGGCTTTCTCCTAACCTGCTCTTCAACCGCATGATTGCCGCTGGCCGGCTGCCGTAAAGGACTCTGCCGGCGCCAACGGATTATCATGGCGACATGACCTTGGCACCGGACAGTTCAACCTTCCTCGAGCGCCTGCGCAACGCTGGCGCCGAGCCGGGGGACAGCGAGGAGCAGCGGCTCAACAAGTCGCTGCTGATGTTCGCCACCGGCCTGGTCACCATGGCGGCGATGCTCTGGGTAGGGATCTACGGCCTGCTGGGCCAGTCGATCTCGACGACACCGCCGATGGTGTTCCAGTTGCTCCTGGTCGGCAACCTGCTGCTCTACATTTGGTTCGGCCGTTTCGACTTCTTCCGCGTCACCCAACTCGCCCTGTTCCTGTTCGGCCCCTTCGCCATGCAGTGGGGCTTCGGCAGCTTTATCGATTCGAGCGGCATCGTGCTCTGGGGCCTGCTGGCGCCCATCGGCGCCATCCTGTGCTTCGGTGTCCGGCAGTCGATCGCCTGGTTTTTTGCCTGGGTGTTCATGACGGCGATGTCGGGCGTTTTCGATTACTACCTCGCGCCGCCCAAGGGCATGCACTCGCCTTTCGCCGTGCCGATCAGCACGGCGGTGGTATTTTTCGCCCTCAATTTCATTGCCGTCGCGACCATCATCTACCTGCTGCTGCGTTATTCCATCCAGGAGAAGCAGAAGATGCAGGATCGTTTGACCGAGGCGCACCGCTTGCTGACGAACGAACAGGAGCGTTCGGAGCGGCTGCTGTTGAACATCCTGCCCAGCCCCGTGGCCGAGCGGCTCAAGCGCGCCGAGCAGCCGATCGCCGATGGCTTCGCCGACGTCAGCGTCATGTTCGCGGACATCGTCAATTTCACCCAGGCGGCAAGCCATCTGACGCCCGACCAGGTGTTCTCGATGCTCAACGAAGTGTTTTCGGCGTTCGACGAACTGGCCGAGCGGTTCGGTCTCGAGAAGATCAAGACCATCGGTGACGCCTACATGGTGGCCGGCGGCCTCAACAAAGCCAATGCGGGCCATGCGGAAGCCATCGCCGACATGGCCCTGGCGATGCACGAGTACCTGCAGAGCCGCGCCGTCGGCAACGGCATGCGCCTGGCGATCCGTGTCGGCATCGGCACCGGACCGGTTGTGGCGGGCGTGGTGGGCAAGAAAAAGTTCATCTACGACGTCTGGGGCGACACGGTGAACATCGCCAGCCGCATCACCACCGAGGGTACGCCAGGCATGGTCCAGTGCGACGAGGCCACCTTCGAGCGGTTGAAGGATCGGTTCGAGTTCCTCGGCCCGCAGACCCTGCATCTGAAGGGCAAGGGCGAGATGGCGGTCTATCGCCTGGTTGGCCGCAAGAGCGCCTGATCGCCGCTGTCAGGCGCCGGCCCGCGCCAGGGCGAAACCGACCTCCCCCGGCTGGTTCGCCACCAAGGTGAGCGCGTAGCCGCTGCCTTCCAGCAGCCGCGCCACCTGATAGAGGCCAATGCCCAAGCCGGTCTCCGACACCACCGGCGCCCGGAACAAGTTGGCCGCCAGCGCCGGTGGCAGCGGCGTGCCGTCATCGCTGACTTTGACCGCCACACCCCCCCGCTCATCGGCGCCCAGCATCACGTCGATACGCAGTGCCGGGTTGGTACCGCGCTTGTCGAGAGCATTGGTGATCAGATTCTCGACCACATGGTTGAACAGGGCCGCCGGCACGTCTTGCTGGAGGCCGGGCTGACCGGATGCCAAGAGATCCTCGCCGACCGAAAAGCGGAGGTCGGCGAACGTGAAGCGCGCCTGCAATCTTTCCCACCACTCGCCAAGGGGAGTCGTTTCCTCGGTCTCCAGGCGGGGTGCCTGCAACTTGTCGAGCGTCTGCTCGAGCCGCGTGGTGATCGCCGGCAGTTGCCTCTGCAGCAAGGCAACGAACTCCGGGGTCACCCCACCGGATTCGTTCTGGGCGGCAGTGCAGAGCGTGCGCAGGCTCTGCAGCAGGTTCTTGACGTCGTGGGTGAGGCGGGCGCCGGTCTCGTGGATGGCCTCGACATAACTCATGTGCTTCAGCTGCAGGGCACGAAGTTTGTCGGCTCGAAATTCGCCAATGAGTTGCGCGAGCAAGCTGAAATGCCAGGAAAGCGAGGGGCTGAGCGGATAGCGGGTGTAGATGCGCAGGAGCAGGGCATCGAATTGGAACTCGCTCGAACGGCCCAGGCATTCGCCGAACTGGCCATCCGGCCCGTCGGACGCCTGCCAGGCCACGCCCTTGACCCAGGGCAACATCCGCACCATGTCGCGGCACGACTCGACCAGGAAATCATCCGGATCGCTTCGGCGCTGGGCCAGATCGGCGAGAGTGTGCAGCCATTGCTCGACCGGCATGCCGACCGACATCAGGTAGCGCGAAAACACCGTGCCGACCCCGGCCATGCCCAGGTGGGGATTCCACACCCAGCCGAGAATCAGCAACGCCACACCGATGCCCAGCAACGCCTCAAGCAGCGCGTCGATGTACGCGTGCCCGAGCAACAGCATGATGGCCAGGCTGCCGAGCACCAGCACCGCGAGCAGCAGCATGACGATGACGCTATACACGAAGTCGACCACCTCGGCCTGATCGTCGGCTTCCTTTCTTGCCGGCAGCAGCAACATGATGACCAGCACCGCCGGCGCCATCCAGGTGCCGATGACCACGACCATCGACCCGGTGTCGATGCTGCTCGGCACCGCCGTCGGCATGGCGAGCAGCAACAGCACCGCCACGAGCCATGACAAGGCGAAAAGGTAGAACAGCTTCGACCAGCGCGCTTCAAACAGAAAGACCTTGCCGCCGACCACGCCGGCCAGCAGGATGATCCAGAGCGTCAGCAACCAGCCATTGAGCCAATAGACCATCAAGCCGACCACCAGCAGGATCCAGCCGATGACCGCCAGGCCGATGCGTTGATCGGCGCGGACAAAGGGCTGCCAGACGATCAGCAGGCCAAGGTGAATGACGAACAGTACGCGCGCAGGCGCTGTAGCCGGCCCGAGAATGAGGACAAGATAAAGGAGCGCCAGCACGGCCACCAGCAGTTGGCGACGCCAGCGTAGCGCCATGCGCAAGACAAGGCGAGTGGCAGAAGGGAATAGGCTCATGTCGGTTCCGGGCGATTGTAATCACGCGGGTTTCTTTGGCGCACCCAAGCCCGTAATCGATGAAGGCGCCACAAACGTCGGCCGCCTGACGAGCCTGTCGAAATTTCGACAATACATTGCTGTTTTGCATCGAGAACTGGCATTATCTGCATGAATTCTAGTGCGGCACATAATTTGCTAGTCATCGCTTACATAAGCCAAAAGTTATACGGGGGATTCCATGCAGTTAATCAATATGCGCCGGCAGTCCGGTTTCACCTTGGTCGAGATCGCCATCGTGCTGGTCATCATCGGCCTGCTGCTCGGCGGCGTGCTCAAGGGCCAGGAACTGATCACCCAGGCCAAGATCAAGAACGTCGCCAACGATCTGAATGGTCTGACGGCCGCGGTGTATTCCTATCAGGATCGCTACAAGCGTCTGCCGGGCGACGATCCGGGCGCCAACCGCTGGACCATCGCAGGTGCAGCCGTCGCGCCACCCGCAACGGCAGGCAACAACGTCATCGACGGCCAGTACCAATCCACCACGAACACCGACGAGTCCCGGCTGTTCTGGGCCGAGTTGCGCATGGCCGGTTTCGTCGCCGGCGCGACCGACACCCTGGCCAACGCGGCATCGCAGCCAATCAACGCCGCCGGCGGCATCGTCGGCGTCCAGAACGGCGCGCTCGGCCTCGCCGGCACGGTGATCTGTTCCGGCAGCCTGCCGGCCAAGATCGCGCAAGCCATCGACAGCCAGTTCGACGACGGCAACATGCTTACCGGCACGCTGCGCGGACAGCTCGAGACCGCACCGCCGACTGCGGTGGCCGCGGCGGCACTGGCGGCCGGAACAGCCGGCTACACCGACAACGGCACCAACCTCTACACGGTCTGCAAGAACCTCTAACCCTCAACGACTCGCTTGGATGATCAAGCCCGCCTCGGCGGGCTTTTTCGTTTGGCGTGCCACCACGGCTGACTCTTGCTCGACCGACCGCTCAACCTCTCAGCAGTTTCGTCTCGCCGGCCATCACCGCCGCGGCCGTGCCGAGCAGCACCACGACATCGCCTGCTTCCAGCACCACGGCATCATCGGGTTCCAGCCCGCGCAGACCGTGCCGCCGCAGCGCCGACACCGTGGCGCCGACATCGCCCAGCCCCACCTTGCCCAGCACCATGCCTACCGCACGGTCTCCTTCGGCCAGTGCCACCGAGTGCAATCGCGGCAGGTCGGCCTCCAGGATGCGGTCGCCGACGTCGGTGGCCCCGTGAAAGAAGCCGCGCAGCAGACCGTAGTGCTGCTCCCGCAATTCGCGCAGCCGCTTGACGATGCGGTGCAGGGGGACACCGACGAAGGCCAGCGCATGGGTGGCCAGCATCACCGACGACTCCAGCGCTTCCGGCACGACCTCGGCGGCGCCCGCGGCCAGCAACTCCTCGGCATCGTTTTCCTCGCGGGCACGCGCCACCACCGGAACACCCGGCGCCGACTCGCGGATGCGATGCAGCGTACGCAGGGTGTCGGCGCGATCGGCGAAGGTGATGATGACCACGCTGGCCCGGGCCAAGCCCGCCGCCAGCAGTGTTTCCCGGCGGGTGCAGTCGCCGTAGGAGACCGGCTCGCCGGCGTTGGCCGCCTCGCGGACGCGCTCGGGGTCCAGGTCGAGCGCCTGGAAGCCGATGCCCTCGTGCTCCAGGAAGCGGGCCAGATGCTGGCCGGTGCGGCCATAGCCGCAGACGATGGCATGCTTGTCCGATTCCATTGTGTGTGCCGCCAGTTCCGTCAATTGCATGGATCGCAGCAACCATTCGGACGCCACGAAGCGCAGGACGATGCGGTCGGAAAAGTGGACGATCAGCGGCGCCAGCATCAGCGAGAGCACCAGGGCCGCCAGCACGGGTTGCAACGGTCCACTCGCCAGCAGGCCAACGGATTCGCCGCGCGCGAGCAGGACAAAGCCGAATTCGCCGCCCGCGCACAGCCACAGGCCGGTGCGTACCGCCGTGCCCGGCGCCGCGCCGAACAGCCGCGACAGCGCCCACGCCACCGCCAGTTTGCCGATCAGAAGGCCGCTTAGCACGCCCAGCACGCGCGGCCATTCGCGGCCGATGGCGGGAAGGTCCAGCATCATGCCGATGGAAATGAAGAACAGGCCGAGCAGGACGTCGCGGAAGGGCTTGATGTCTTCCTCGACCATGTAGCGGTATTCGGTTTCGGAGATCAGCATGCCGGCGACGAAGGCGCCCAGCGCCAGCGACAGTCCCGCCCACTCGGTCAGCCAGGCGAGGCCCAGGGTGATCAGCAGGACATTGAGCATGAACAGTTCGGCCGACTTGCGGCGCGCTACCAACGTGAACCAGCCGCGCATGAGCTTCTGGCCGATGAACAGCACCAGCGTCAACAGCACCCCCGCCTTGATGGAGGCCATCGCCAAGGCACCGGCCAGCTCGCCGACCGGCCGGGCCAGCGCCGGAATGATCACCAGCAGCGGCACGACGGCCAGGTCCTGGAACAGCAGCACGCCCATGACTTCGCGGCCGTGGGTCGAATCGAGTTCGCGCCGGTCGGCCAGCAGCTTCGAGAGTATCGCGGTCGACGACATCGCCAGCGCCCCGCCCAGGCCGACACCGACCAGCCAGGGCACGCCGGCGACCAACACCGCCACGGCGCCGATCGCGCAGGCGGTGATGACCACCTGGGCGAAACCGAGGCCAAACACGATGCGCCGCATGGCCAGCAGGCGCGGCAGGGAGAACTCGAGGCCGATGGAGAACATCAGGAACACCACGCCGAACTCGGCGAGGTGGCTGGCGCCCTCGGTGTCCGGCAGCAGATCGAGCGAATGCGGCCCGACCGCCACGCCGACCAAGAGATAGCCGAGGATGGGCGGCAGATTGGCAACCCGGCAGGCGGTCACCACCAGGACCGATGCACCGAGCAACAAGAGGACCAACTGCAAGGTGTTCAAGGCATCTCCAGCCTGGCGGGAAGGTGGTCGGTATAATTCTGCCCCATCATAACGGCAGTAGCGACGATGGCGATGGCCCAAGAAGCGAATGGCGACCGCAGCCTGGCGATGGCGCGGCGCGTGCTGCAAGTCGAAGCGGCGGCAGTGACGGCGCTTGCCGGCCGGCTCGGTCCGGAATTCGCGGCTGCGGTCGCGCTTATCCTGAACTGCCGGGGCCGCGTCATCGTCAGCGGCATCGGCAAGTCCGGCCATGTCGCCCGCAAGATCGCCGCCACCATGGCCAGTACTGGCACTCCCGCCTATTTCGTGCACGCCGCCGAGGCGGTGCATGGCGACCTCGGCATGATCACCCGCGATGACGTGCTCATCGCATTATCGAACTCCGGCGAAAACGACGAGTTGCTGACCATCGTCCCCCTGGTGAAACGCCAGGGCGGGCGGCTGATCGCGATCACCGGCAACGCAGCATCGTCGCTGGCCAGGGAAGCCGATGTTCACCTTGACGCGCGCGTTGACGAGGAGGCCTGCCCGCTCAACCTCGCCCCGACAGCCAGCACGACTGCGGCGCTGGCGCTTGGCGACGCCCTGGCGGTGGCCCTCCTCGATGCGCGCGGCTTCGGCGCGGAGGATTTCGCCCGTTCGCATCCTGGCGGCGCGCTCGGGAGACGGCTGCTGACGCACGTCCGAGATGTCATGCGGCCCACCACCGACGTACCGAAAGTCAGTTCTGGCGCATCGCTGCCCGAGGCACTGCTGGCGATGACCCGGGGCGGCATGGGCATGGTCGTGGTGCTCGACGACCGTCAGCGATTGCTCGGGATCTTCACCGACGGCGACCTGCGCCGGGCGATGGAGAAACTGGGCGACCTGCGCGCCACGCCGGTCGGCAGCCTGGCCACCAGCAATCCCCGCGCCATCGGTCCCGATCGCCTGGCGGTCGAGGCCGTCGAGATGATGGAGCGCCACAAGATCAACCAGCTGCTCGTCATGGACGAGTCAGGCAATCTGTGCGGCGCGCTGGACATGCACGATCTCTTCCGGGCCAAGGTGGTATGAGCGAGTTGCTCGACAAGGCGCGGCGTGTGCGTCTGATGGCCTTCGACATCGACGGCGTGATGACGGATGGCCGACTCTACTTCAGCCCGGCCGGCGACGAACTCAAAGCTTTTTTCAGCCGTGACGGACTGGGCCTCAAGATGCTGGCGAAGTCCGGTGTCAGGCTGGCCATCATCACCGGCCGGGACTCCCCGATTGTCCTGCGCCGCGCGGACAATCTGGGCGTCTCGCTGGTCCGGCAGGGTGTCGAGGACAAGCGCGCCGCCATGGCCGACCTGCTGCGTGGCGAGGGGCTCGACTTCAACCAAGCGGGCTACATGGGTGACGATGTCGTCGATCTGGCCGTCATGGCGTCATGCGCTTTTTCAGCCACCGTTCCAGACTGCCACCGGCTGATTCGCCAGCAGGCCGACTACGTCGCCACCGCCCGCGCCGGCTCGGGCGCCGTGCGCGAGGTCTGCGAGTTTTTGCTCCAAGCCCAGGGCAACTGGGAATCGGTCATGGCGGCCTACCGACCATGAGAGTCTCCGGCGCGGCGTTGTTTCCGCTGCTCGTGCTCGGCGCGCTGGCCGCGGCGACGTTCTGGCTGGAACAGGCCGGCCAGAGTGACCCTGGCGCACCTCGCGCAAAGGATCGCCACGATGCCGATTTCTGGGTGAACGGCGTGCACATGCGCGGATTCGACACCAGTGGTGCCCTGCACCACGAACTCACGGCGAACCGTCTCGAGCATTATCCGGACGATGACACCACCATGGTGATCGAACCCCGCCTCAATTACCTGGAAAATCGCCGCATGTCGGCGACGGCACGACGCGCCTGGGTTGACAGGCAGGGCGATCATGTCCTGCTGGAAGGCGATGTCGAAGTGATCCGTCCCGGCGAGAAACCGGGCTCACCCGAAACGGTGGCGACCACGACGCGCCTGCATGTGATGCCCGACGAAGAGAAGGCCCACACGGATGTTCCCGTAACGATCCGGCAGGGTCAGTCGGTCATCACCGGCCAGGGGGGCATCGCAATCGACAACAAGTCACAAATCACCGTGCTGCTCGGTCCCGCGGCAGCCACCATCCACAGGAATCCGCAATGAGAACCAGAACCGTTGCCTGGAATGCCCTCCTGCTTGCCCTCGCCACCTTCCTGACCGTTCCGCCAGCCCGGGCCGAACGCGCCGACCGCGACAAGCCGGTCAATCTGGAGGCCAATCGCGTCACGATAGACGACGCGAAGAAGACCCAGGTGCTGGAGGGCAATGTGCAACTGGTGCAAGGCACGCTGGTGATACGCGCGGAAAGGATCGTTGTCAGCCAGGACGCCAATGGCTTCAACAAGGGCGTTGCGTTTGCCGCGAGCAATCGCTTGGCAACCTTCCGCCAGAAGCGGGAAGCCAAGGACGAATATATCGAGGGCGAAGCTGAACGCATCGAATACGACAGCCGAGCCGACAAGGTCGAACTGTTCAACCGCGCCTACGTCAAGAGCGGACAGGACGAAGTGCGTGGTCAGTACATCGCCTACGATGGCAAGACCGAGAACTACGTCGCCACGTCTGGATCACCGGACGGTGAAAAGGCCGGGCGCGGCGAGCGCGTCCGCGCCGTCATCCAGCCGAAGCACAAGGACGGCAGCAAGCCGGCCGGGCAATAGGTCCGGGGGCCAGGGAAATGCGGCAGCGCAATATCTACGGTAACCCCAACGGTCGTTATTCTAGACAACATAATGTTTTGTATATAATTATTTTTAGAAAAACCTTTTTTGTGCGCCGCACAAAAAAGAGTTGACTTCCTGATTCTCGCTCCTATAATTGGTCTCATGATGCACTGCAACATGGCGCTTCCGGAGGGTTGGAAAGCGCAGGATGAAAACCTGAACCAATACCGCCCATATAGGAGAATCACAATGTACTCAACGCCCGAGCAGTTCGCCGCCGCGAACAAGAACAACGTCGAAGCCCTGCTGACCATGGCGAACACCGCCTTCGCCAGCGCCGAGCGCTTTGCCGCCCTGAACCTCAACACCGCCCGCAGCCTGCTGGAAGAGACCGTGGCCAACGCCAAGTCCCTGCTCTCGGCCAAGGACGTGCAGGAGCTGATGAGCATCCAGGCTTCGCTGGCGCAGCCGACCGTTGAAAAGGCCGTTGCCTATTCCCGCAACGTCTATCAGATCGCTTCGCAGACCCAGGAAGAAATCGGGAAGATCCTCGAAGCCCAGTTCGCCGAAGTGAACAAGAACGTGACCTCGGCGCTGGACAAGGCCGTCAAGAATGCCCCGGCCGGTTCCGACGTCGCCGTCGCCGCCGTCAAGTCGGCCATCGCTGCCGCCAACTCGGCCTACGACAGCATGACCAAGGCCGCCAAGCAGGTCGCCGAAATCGCTGAAGCCAATGTCGCCGCCGCGACCAGCGCCACGGTCAAGGCCGTCGGTGTCGCCCCGAAGGCGAAGAAGGCCGCCTAAACAGTTTGTCTCCTCCTCCCAGCCCGCAACAGGCTGGAGTTCAAGCCCTGGCACTTAGTGCCGGGGCTTTTTTTCGTCTACTTGCGATCGAAGTCCAGGCCGCGCCGAGCGATTTCCGTCTCGATTTCCGCCATGGCCGGCGGCACCTTGTCGGGGTTTCCGCGTACGCCGAGTTCGACGTGGCGCCGCTTGGTTGCCGTTCCCAGCGAGGGCAGGCTGAAGACGGTGAGGCCTGGGTAGTCGCGCTCGATGCGCTCCATGAGATCAACCAGCAGGCCTTCGATGCCTTCCCAGACGATGATGGCCGCCTCGGCTTCGGGCCTGGCGTTGAAGTCGTCCCGATAGTAGGTATCCAGTACCCACTCGACCATCGGCCAGGCCATCTCCGGAAAGCCGGGGACGAAGTGATGATCAGCGTAGGAGAAGCCCGCGATGCCGTTGACCGGATTCGGAATGATGCGGCTGCCCGCCGGGAATCGGCCCATGTCGAGCATGGACTGCGTGATCGGCCGATTCAGCGAGGCCAGCCGCTCGCGAATTTTCGCCTCGGCCTCGGGATGCAGTTCCAGCGGCACGCCGGCGGCGGCTGCAGCCGCCTGGCGCGTGTGATCGTCCGGCGTTGCGCCGATGCCGCCGAAGCTGAACACCACGTCGTCGCCCGCCAGCGAGCGCTTCAAAGCCTCGATCAACCGCGCCCGGTGGTCGCCGAGATACAGCACCCAGTCGAGATGCAGGCCGCGGGCCGCAAGGATCTCTCGCAACTTCTCGAAATGCCTGTCCTGCCGCTTGCCGCGAATGATCTCGTCGCCGATGATCAGCGCACCGAAGCCTCTCACATCACCCATAGCCCCTCCTTCGCCCGAAGCTGCCGCAATGCCGACAAACCGAGATGAGTAAACAACAGCGCCGCAAACGCCGGCGCCAGCACGTTGACGAAGGGCACATGCGCCGCCAGCGCGGAGACGAAACCCGCAGCCCAGAAGCGCGAGCGCTCGGCAACCACGAGCGAGTCCCGCTCGTCGGCCGTGGCATGCGCGGCCAGCACGTCGAAACGGAAGGTACGCTGATTGAGCCAGGCGCTCCACAGGAGCGGCAACACCAGCAGGCCGCCGGGCACCAGCAGCAACGGCAGGCTGAGCAGCCAGCCGATGACGAAGATGAGGCCTGCCATCAGGGTGTTGGCGATGCTGGCCCACACCGCCCCCGGCGCGCCGTGACGGCTGACTTCTGGATAATCGCGTGCGGCGACGATCGCCATCATGCGCGGCAGCGCAAAAGCCGCCACCAGCACCAGTGTCGTCGCGTAGATCAGCGGCGCAAACGCCAATGCCAGCACCACGTGGACCAGATATGGCCCGAGCCAGTCGAGCCAAGACCATGCCGGCATGTTCGCCAGCAGCCAGCCACTCATCGGCAGCCACAGGACCCAGGCGACGCCGCACCAGCCAAAGAACGACAGCAGGGGCGGCCAGAGTGCCTGCCAGAAAATGTCGCCGCGCGCAAACTCGCGCATGGCGCGCAGGCTCGCCAGCGTTACTTCATGCATGGTGCCGACCTTCCCACATCTTCTGCAGTCTCTTGACCGAGACTGGCGACGGCGTCTTCAGTTCCTGCGCGAACAGCGCCACGCGCAGTTCCTCGAGCAGCCACCGAAAGTCCTCGAGCAAGGGATCGGTCTGCCCGGCCTTCAAGAGGGCCATGCGCTCACGCTCCCAGGGCCGTCCTAGCACCTGCCACTCCGCCATCAACCGTGCGTCGCGCGCCGCATCGGCCCGCGCCTTGTCCAGCCGCAACCCGGCGGCTTTCAGATAGCGCGGGTAATGAGTCAGACGCTCGTAGGGCACCGTGGCGATGAAATTCTTCGCCAGCAGCGCCGCGAGCTGCGCCGAGATGTCGGCGCAGGCCTGCGGGAAGGCCTTCTGCATGGCGGAGAGACTCTTCTGCAAGGCCGTATGTTCGGCCAATATCGTCCCGACCAGCCGCCCCACCTCCTGCGCCACCAGCACCACCTTGCCCTTGGCGGTGACGAGCCGCGCCTCGAAGTCCTTGTCACTTTCCGGCTGCGGTTCGAACAGGCAGGTACGGTCGAGCGTCACGGCGGCGATCTGATCCTTGAGTTCCTTCTCCCTGCCCAGCGCCATGAACTGCATGCCCAGCTCGCGCGGCAGGTTCCTGTCCACGAATTTGAGCTGTTCCTTGAGGGCTGCGGCAAAGCGCTCGCGCAGGTCGTCGCGCTCCTGCTCGGCTTCCTCTTCCTCCGAGGGCCCGGCATAGTCGCCGTACTCGGCACGCAGCTCGGCGAGATTGCGCGACAGCGTCAGCGTGCCGCCGTGCTCGTCCTCCAGCCGGAAGTTCATCGACAGATGCGGTCGCAGTTCGCCGGGACGGAAGGCGTCGAGCGGCAGCTTGAGCGCGATCTTCTCCTCCACCGCGCGGGTCAGCGCCCGAACCAGAGGTTCGTCTGTCCTTGCCAGCGCCTCGTCGTGATCATCCTCCGCATCGCAGAACTCCTCGGCAAAGCCGTCGAGCGGCTGCAGGCGGTGGCGGTACTTCTGCGGCAGCGTCTTCAAGAGGGCGACGACCTTTTCCTTCAGCAGGCCCGGCACCAGCCACTCGCAGCGGGTCGCCGGCACCCGATTGAGGTCGGCGATGGGTATCGAAAGCGTGACTCCATCCAGCGCGGCGCCGGGATCGTGCACATAGGCGTACCGCCACGACTGACTTTTGAATTCCATCGTCCGCGGGAAGGCATCGGTGGTGATGCCGGCCGCCTCGTGGCGCATCAGCTGCTCGCGTTCGAGGAACAGCAGTTTCGGTTCCTTCAGTTCCGCCTCGCGCCGCCACTTGT
This sequence comes from uncultured Rhodocyclaceae bacterium, assembly GCA_964469455.1. GTDB lineage: Bacteria > Pseudomonadota > Gammaproteobacteria > Burkholderiales > Rhodocyclaceae > Fen-999. Next base: position 20,208 of record CAYXZX010000015.1, read on the forward strand.
CGAAAGCCGCGAGCGATGTGATGCCCTCAGGCACCCTGGCGTCGAAGATCGCGTGGATCAGTTCCTCGTCCACCAGCACGTCGGGCCGGCGCGACTTGTGTTCCATGTGCTCGATGTCGCGCATCAGCTTCTGGTTGTGCTGCAGGAAGCGCCATTTCCTGAGCCAGTCCTCGTTCACTTCGCCGAGCACCAGCGCGTGGCGAATCAGGATCTCGCGCGACAGCCTGGCGTCCATGGTCGCGTAATGCACGCGCCGTTTGGCGTGGATCAACAGGCCATGCAGCGTCACTCGCTCCCAGGCCACCACCTGACCGGCACCTTTTTCCCAATGGGGCTCGAAGACATGCCGACGGATCAGGTGCGCGCCGATCTCTTCCAGCCACTCGGGCTGGATCAGCGCAATGCAGCGGGCGAACAGGCGCGAGGTTTCGACCAGCTCGGCAGCGACGATCCAGCGCCCGGCCTTCTTGACCAGCGTCGAGCCCGGGTGGATGAAGTACTTGATGCCGCGCGCGCCGGTGTAGCTGCGGTCCTCTTCGTTCCTCAGGCCGATGTGGCCCAGCAGGCCGGTCAGCAGGGCCTTGTGGATCGCATCAAAGCTGGCCGGCAGTTCGTTCTCGCGCCACTCGTGCTCGGCGCACAGCGTGCGCAGCTGGCCATGCACGTCGCGCCATTCGCGCATGCGCAGCCAGGACATCCACTCGCGCCGGCACCATTGGCGCTGCTTGTTGGTCGACTCGTGCTTCCAGACCTCGTCGGCCGCCGCCCACAGCTTCAGGTACGAGAGGAACTCCGACTTCTCGTCCTTCCACTTGGCGTGCGCCTGGTCGGCCGTGCCGGCCTGCTCCTGCGGGCGCTCGCGCGGGTCCTGGGTCGACAGCGCCGCGGCGATGACCAGCATTTCCTTCAGGCAGCCGTGCTGGCGCGCGGCCAGGATCATGCGGCCGATCTTGGGGTCGAGCGGCAGCTTGGCCAGTTCGATGCCGACCCGCGTCAATTCCTTGCTGGTTTCGTCGATCGCCCCCAATTCGGCCAGCAGCTGGTAGCCGTCGGCGATCATCCTCGGCGGCGGCGGTTCGAGGAAGGGGAAGGCATCGACGTCGCCCAGGTGCAGCGACTTCATGCGCAGGATGACGCCGGCCAGGCTTGAGCGCAGGATCTCCGGCTCGGTGTAGGACGCGCGCTTGGCGAAGTCCTCCTCCGAATAGAGGCGGAAGCAGACACCGGCAGCCACCCGGCCGCAACGGCCCTGGCGCTGCTTCGCCGCCGCCTGCGAAATCGCCTCGACCTGCAACTGTTCGACCTTGTTGCGGTGGCTGTAGCGCTTGACGCGCGCGAGGCCGGTGTCGACCACGTAGCGGATGCCCGGTACGGTCAGCGAGGTCTCGGCAACGTTGGTGGCGAGCACGACGCGCCGGCCCTGATGCGAGGCGAAAACGCGCGCCTGTTCCTGCGCCGACTGGCGCGCGAACAGCGGCAGGATTTCCAGACCGGGCGGATGGTGCTTGCGCAGTGCCTCGGCGGCCTCGCGGATCTCCCGTTCGCCGGGCAGGAAGACCAGCACGTCGCCGGCGCCCTCGCGGTGCGCCTCGCCCACCGCATCGACGATGGCGTCGTTCACGTCGCGGTCCTTGTCGTCATCAAAGGGCCGGTAGCGCGTCTCGATCGGGAACAGGCGGCCCGAGACCTCGATCACCGGCGCGCCGTTGAAGTGCTTGCTGAAGCGCTCGGCGTCGAGCGTCGCCGAAGTGACGATCACTTTCAAGTCACGGCGTACCACGAGGACTGACTTCAGGTAGCCGAGCAGGAAGTCGATGTTGAGCGAGCGCTCGTGTGCCTCGTCGATGATCAGCGTGTCGTAGTGGCGCAGGAGCGGGTCTGCCTGCGTCTCCGCCAGCAGGATGCCGTCGGTCATCAACTTGATGTAGCTGTCGGGCGAGGTCTTGTCCGTAAAGCGAATCTTGAAGCCAACGTGGCGGCCAAGTTCGGACTTGAGTTCCTGGGCGATGCGCGTCGCCGTCGCCCGCGCCGCGATCCGCCGCGGCTGGGTGTGGCCGATCAGGCCGGCGCAGCCCCGGCCCAGTTCGAGGCATATCTTCGGCAGCTGCGTGGTCTTGCCGGAGCCCGTCTCGCCGCACACCACCACCACCTGATGCTCGCGAATCGCGCGCGCGATCTCCTCGCGCCGCGCATTGATCGGCAGCGCGTCATCGTATGCGATGGCTGGCCGCGCGGCCAGCCTGGCGCTTAACCTGTCGGCATCGATGCGGCGCATGTGTTGGCTCGAAGCTTGAATCATCGACCCGAATAATAAGGAGACTCGAGGCAGTGACCTTAATTGCGCTGAAATACAGGAATTTGGCGGCGGCACTTCCCGAAGGCGCAAGCCAACCCATTAGACTCTCGTTATACTGCGATAAAAATTACCAGGCTCCGTCCCATCGAGGCGGAGCCGAATAGGAGTGGCATATGTCGGTCGTTGTCAATCTCAAGGACGCGGCCCCGGGTTCCGTTGCCGGAACCGAGGTCGCATATTCGGATGATCCACGCGACACCGGGTGGGTCGCCAAGAACATCCCTTGCCAGCACGCGTGCCCGGCGGGCACGAATATCCCGGCTTACATACGGGCGATCGCCGAGGGCCGCCATGGCGACGCGTACGAGATCAACCGCGAGGCCAACGTGCTGCCGGGCGTGCTCGGCCGCATCTGCTCGCGGCCGTGCGAAAGCGCCTGCCGGCACGGCTGGCCGGGCAACGGCGAGCCGGTCGGGATTTGCAACCTCAAACGCACGGCCGCCGACATGAAGCACGCCGGCCACCGGATCACGGAGAAGCTGTTTTCGCCAACCGGGAAGCGCGTGGCCATTGTCGGCGCGGGTCCGGCCGGCGTGGCGGCAGCGCATGACCTTTCGGTACTCGGCCACGACGTGACGCTGTTCGAGCGCGAAGGCCACCCTGGCGGCATGCTTCGCTATGGCATCCCGGCTTTCAGGCTGCCGCGCGACATTCTCGAGGTGGAACTCCACAATGCCCTGCGCCTCGGCGTCGAACTGAAACTTGGCGCCCCGGTGGGCAAGGACACCACGACACCAGTTGCCCGCCTGCTGCACGACTACGACGCGGTGTTGCTAACGGCCGGCTGCATGGCACCTCTGCCCTTGCCGCTGGAAGGCGAATGGAAAAACCGCGACCCGGCCGATGTCTGCCCGGATATCGAGCATGGCCTGCCTTTCCTGATGGCCCTGCACCGCGACGAGAAGAAGACCGTGCGCAAGCGCGTCGCGGTGGTCGGCGCCGGTTTCACGGCGCTCGACTGCGCACGCGTGGCCTCGCGACTCGGTGCCCAGGAAGTGATCATCCACATCCGTACGGCCGAGGAATACATTCCGGTGACGAAGGAGGAAATCTTCGAGGCCAAGCGCGAAGGCATCCGCATCCGCGGCCTGCGGACGCCGGTTGGCATCGAGCTCGATGCCGACGGCCGGCTGACGGGCGTGCGCTTCGTCCAGAACCGGCTGGGCGGCTGGCGCGAAGGCGGTCGACGGCAGGCGATTCCGATTCCAGGCTCCGAATTCGTCGAACCATGCGACACGCTGCTGATCGCCATTGGCCAGAAGACGGTGAACGACTTTCTGGACGTCCCGGTCGAACTGGACCGCTGGCAGAACGTGCGCATCGGCGAGGATGGCATGACTACGGTCAAGGGCCTTTTTGCCGCCGGCGATTACGTCACCGGCCCCACCACGGTGATCGAGGCCATCGGCCGGGGACGCCAGGGCGCCGCGCGTGTCGATACCTGGCTGATGGGGCATCCGCGCCGGCGCAAGGTGGTGCGCATCATGCCTGTCGCCGGCCCCCTGCGCGAGCGCGCCTTCGACTTCATCGGCCGCCAGGAAATGCCGACCGAGCCGCCGAACGAGCGGGTGCGTTCGCGGACCCTGGAAGTCGAGACCGGGCTGTCCGCCGAAACCAGCCATGAAGAAGCGAAGCGCTGCTATTTGTGCAACCTCAACTACCAGATCGACGTCGATCGCTGCATCTACTGCCGGGCCTGCATCGAAGTGGCGCCGCGTGCATGCATCAAGCTGGTCGAGGGCGTCGACATGGAAACGGATGGCAGCTATGGCAAGCTGCGCGAGGCCAAGGAATGGAATCGCGTCGGCGCCATCTGGATCGACAACAACGAGTGCATCCGCTGCGGCGCCTGCTTCAAGGTCTGTCCGGTGAAATGCATCTCCATCACCCGCAACGAGTTCGTCGAGGTGGACCAGCCATGAGCACACCGCGTCACCATGTGGTCATCGGCAGCGGCGTGGCCGGCAACCAGGCGGCCGAAACCCTGCGCCAGCGCGACCCGGAGAGCCGTGTGACCATGATCACGGTCTCCAAGCTGCCGTTCTTCAACCGCTACGATCTGCCGCGGGTCTTCCGCGGCGAGCGCGACTGGCGCAAGTTCGTCATCTATCCGGCCGAGTACTATCTCGACAACCGGATCGCCTTGCGTCGCGCCACCAAGGTAGTGAATGTCGACGGCACGCGCCAGACGCTGACGCTCGAGCACAACGAAACCGTCCGCTTCGATACGCTGCTGGTCGCCTCCGGCGCCAGCGCCTACATGCCGGCCGAACTGGCCGAATACCAGCCGCTCATGCATGCCTTCGGCGCCTTCCGCGACGCCGTTGCCGCCGCCGATGCGCTGCCCAAGGACGGCCATGTGATCCTCATGGGTGGCGATACCATCGGCCTCGACCTTGGCCGCACGCTGCTCGATGTCGGCTACCGTGTCACCGTAATCGCCGAAAAGCACACTTTCTGGCCACACGAAATAAAGGCGGAGGACAGGCCGCGCTACATCCAGGCGCTCGTGAACATGGGATTTGAGGTGGTCGATGGACACGCCCGCGGCGAAATTGCCGCCGTGCGGGCCGGCGCGCCCGGCCTCTCGCCGCGCCGGGTGGTATTCCACGATGGTTCCGAAATCCACGGCGACATCGTCATGCCCTTCTTCGGCGTCGCCCCGGCGCTGGACTTCATGCTCGGGTCCGGCGTCGATATCGAGCGCGGCCTGCTCGTGCAGCCGAACCTGCGCACCACCAACGAAGCGATCTACGCGGCCGGCGACGTCTGCCAGATCTGGTCGGACGCCGACAAGCGCTATCACTTCTATCACGGCTGGAAGAACGTGCGCGCCATGGGCGAACTGGCGGCGCGCAACATCACGGGCGCCGACGAACCCTGGGTGCCGATCCAGGACGAAAGCCTGCAACTCGCCACCGACGGCCGCATCCACTCGCCCTTCTGGGAGTACGCATGAACAAGACCGACATCCAGATCGCCATCTGCGGCTCGGCCGGCGAAGGCACCATCGCCGCCGGCGACATCTTGAGAAGCGCCCTGGCGGGCGCCGGCTACCGCATCATTGCCTTCGACGCCTACCCGGCCGAGATTCGCGGTTTCGGCAAATGCGTGGCGCGGTTGCGCGTCACCACCGAGCAGGCCTATTCGCTGAAGGAAAAATCCGACGTGCTGGTCTGCCTCAACGATGACCACGGCATTCCGCACATCGGCGAGGTGCGCAACTACGGCGCCGTCATCTACGAGGCCAAGTCGATCGTGCCGCTCGCCGAAGGCAGCCATGTCAGCGCCCACATCCTGCCCGGGCAGGTGCCCTATCCGGTGCCGATCCGCGAACTGTCGGAGCGCGCCACCGGCGCCGTGCGATCGCGCAACATGGTGGTGGTCGGCTACATCGCCGGACTTTACAAGCTGTCGCGCGAGCCCTTCTACAAGATCATCGACGCCAAGTTCAAGAACAAGGGCAGCGTCGCCGCGCAGAACCGCAAGGCTTTCGACGCCGGCTACGACCTCGGTGCCGACACCTTCAAGCTCGACGACGTCCAATTCGGCGCGCCCGGGGAAATGTTCCATGCCACCATGCTGAACGGCAATGCCGCCGTCGCGCGGGGCTGCCTCGACGCCGGCATCGACACCTTCTTCGGTTATCCGATCACGCCAGCCACCACCATCATGGAGAAGCTGGCCACCGAAATGCCGAAGCGCGGCAAGCGGCTGTTGCAGACCGAGGATGAAATCGCGGCCATCGCCACCACCATCGGCGCAGGGTATACCGGCGCGCGTGCCGCCACCGCGACCTCCGGGCCCGGACTGGCGCTGATGTCGGAAATGCTCGGCCTCGGTGTCATGGCCGAAGTACCGAGCGTGGTCTTCGTTTCGCAGCGCGGCGGCCCGGCCACGGGTATCCCCACCAAGACCGAACAGGCCGACCTCAACATCGCCCTGCATGGCGGTCATGGCGACGCGCCGCGCATCGTCATCGCCCCGACCAACGTCGATGGCTGCTACCGCTGCGCCGGCAAGGCTTTCGAAATGGCGGAGCGTTATCAGACGCCGGTCATCGTGCTGCTGGATCTGTATCTGTCGAATCGCTATGAAACCGTGGCGCTGCCAGCCAAGTCGCCCTTCGAGGTGGACAGCGACAAGCCTCTTGCCAAGCAGGACCTGGGCGCCGGCTACAAGCGGTTCGCCTACACCGACGATCACGTCAGCCCACGTGCGCTGCCCGGCATGGCCGGCGGCATGCACGTCGTCACCGGCCTCGAACACAACGAGCTCGGCCGGGTCAACGAGCAGCCCGATGTCCATGAAGCCATGAGCCGCAAGCGCCACGAAAAGCTCAAGGCCGCGCTCAACCATCCAGACTTCACGGTCTACAAGCGCTTTGGTGACGAGGGACAAGTCGATGTCGGCATCCTCGGCTGGGGTTCCAGTTTCGGCGAATGCCTGGAAGCGATGTTCCTGGCCCGCCGGGAGGGCATCCGTTGCGCGGCCTTCAAGGTCGTCATGCTGTCGCCGTTCCCGATCGAGGCCGTCACCGCCTTCATGGCCGACTGCGGCGCCGTGCTGGTGCCGGAACTCAATTACCAGGGACAGTTCGCCCAGCTGGTGCAGGCCGAGACCTGCCGGCCGG
>CAYXZX010000016.1:0-26184 GCA_964469455.1 uncultured Rhodocyclaceae bacterium
ATCAGCTTCGACGAGGCCATCGGCCGCAACCTTGCTGTCATGGATGCCACGGCCTTCGCGCTGTGCCGCGACCAGAAGCTGCCCATCAACGTCTTCTCGATCTTCAAGACCGGCGCCCTCAAGCGCGTGGTGATGGGAGAGGACGAAGGCACACTGGTGTACTGCTAGGAGTTTGCACAATGATTGCCGAACTCAGGAAGACCACCGAACAGAAGATGCAGAAGAGCCTCGAGGCGCTGAAGCATGACCTGGCCAAGGTCCGCACCGGCCGGGCGCATACGGGCATTCTGGACCATGTTCAGGTCGAGTATTACGGCTCCTACATGCCAATCAATCAGGTGGCCAACATCACGCTGATCGACGCGCGCACGATCGGCGTCCAGCCCTGGGAGAAGCCGATGATCCCGAAGGTCGAGAAGGCCATCCGCGAGTCTGACCTCGGCCTCAATCCGGCCACGCAGGGCGATCTCATCCGCGTGCCGATGCCAATGCTGACCGAGGAGCGCCGCAAGGAACTGATCAAGGTGGTCAAGCACGAGGGCGAGAACGCCAAGGTTGCCGTGCGCAACCTGCGCCGCGACGCCATCACCCACCTCAAAGACGCCCTGAAGAAGCACGAGTTGTCGGAGGACGACGAACGCCGCGCGCAGGACGACATCCAGAAGCTGACGGACAAGTACGTCGCCGAGGTCGACAAGATGCTGGTCGAGAAGGAAAAGGACCTGATGGCCATCTGAGCCATCGGCGCCCGGCGATGGCTGACTTTGGCAGTTCGACCCAGGCGATTCCCCGGACCGGGGATGTGCCGCGCCATTTGGCCATCATCATGGATGGCAACGGTCGCTGGGCGCGCAAGCGGTTCATGCCCCGTGTCGCCGGCCACAAAAAGGGCGTCGAGACGCTGCGGCGGGTCATCAGGGCCTGTATCGAGCGGGGCATCGAGTATCTGACAGTCTTTGCCTTCAGTTCCGAAAACTGGCGACGGCCAGCCGAGGAAGTCAGCTTTCTCATGAACCTCTTCGTGGCCGCGCTCAACGAGGAAATTTCGCGGCTGCACGAGAACGGAATTTGTCTCAAGGTCGTGGGCGACCTCGACCGTTTCGAACCACGCCTGCAGGAACTCATCAGGGCCGGCGAAGCGCAGACGGCAGGGAATTCGCGGCTAACCCTGACCATCGCCGCGAACTACGGTGGCCGTTGGGATGTCATGCAGGCGGCAAACCGCTTGGCGCAAGAGCATCCGGAAAAAAGCGGGCGATGGTCCGAATCCGATCTCACGCCCTATCTGGCGATGGCCCACACACCGGAGCCCGACCTCTTCATCCGCACCGGTGGCGAGCAACGGATCAGCAACTTCATGATCTGGCAGCTGGCATATACCGAGCTGTATTTCACCGACCGGCTCTGGCCGGAGTTCGATCCCCGCACGCTCGATGCCGCCATCGCGTCCTATCGCCGGCGCGAGCGGCGATTCGGCCGTACCAGCGAACAGTTGATCGCCGATCGCGAGCCGATTCGAATGCAGGCACCGAAGCCGCACCAGCAAGATGCTTAGGACGCGGGTGATTACCGCGCTAGCCTTGCTGGCGGGTTTTCTGTGCGTGCTTTTCCTGTTGCCGAAGCCGGCCGTGGCGGCAGTGTTCGGAATCGTGGCAGCCATGATGGCTTGGGAATGGGCGGGCTTGATGAAACTCGACCGTGGCAGCCGTTATCTATTCGTAGGTGTCGTCCTGATCTCCTGCCTTGCCGCCTACAACCAGCCCGGCTTTGCCTATCCCCGGCTCTGGTGGCTTTCCGCCGCGTTCTGGCTCCTGCTGGTGCCGTTCTGGCTCTGGCGCGGTTGGCGCATGGATCGCAATGATATCGCCGGCTACGCGGCCGGTTGGACCCTGATCGTGCCTACGTGGGCTGCGATGGTGGCCTTGCAGGGGTGGGGGCCCTGGCTGCTGTTCGCGGCCATGGGATTGGTCTGGATCGCCGACATCGCAGCGTACTTCAGCGGTCGCGCCTGGGGAAGGCACAAGCTGGCCCCGACCATTAGCCCCGGCAAGACCTGGGAAGGCGTGGGCGGTGCAATCGCCGGCGTTGCCGTCTATGGGGTAGCGGCGACTTTGGTCGCGGGTTATTCCCCGCCATCGTGGATACCGTGGATGCTGCTGTTGCTCGCCCTGACAGTGGTTAGCATCATGGGCGACCTGTTCGAGTCGCTGATCAAGCGGCAGGCGCAAGTGAAGGACAGCGGCCTTCTCCTGCCCGGCCACGGTGGCCTGCTCGATCGCCTGGACAGCCAAACGTCGACGCTGCCCCTCGCTGCGCTGATCCTGGCGTCGCTGCGACCATCATGACCAGGCAGCGCCTGACCATACTTGGTGCGACCGGTTCGATCGGCGTCAGCACCCTCGACGTGGTGGCGCGCCATCCGGAACTCTTCGAAGTCGTTGCGCTGACCGGACATCGCCGGCTTGATGTTCTGGAAACGCAGTGCCGTCGGCATCGACCGCGCTACGCGGTCGTCGGCGACGCGGTGGGCGCGAAGGTGCTCGCTAGTGCGCTCGCGGGGATCGGCACCGAGGTCCTGGCCGGCCCGGCCGCGCTGAAAGAGGTCGCGGCCCTGGACGAGGCCGATACCGTGATGGCCGCGATTGTCGGCGCCGCCGGCTTGTCGCCGACCCTGGCGGCGGTGCGGGCCGGCAAGAAGGTTTTGTTGGCCAACAAGGAAGCGCTGGTGATGGCCGGTGCGCTGTTCATGGCCGAAGTCAGCCGTCGCGGCACGCCGCTGCTACCGATCGACAGCGAGCACAATGCGGTGTTTCAGTCATTGCCGCGCGGTTTCGACGGCAATCTCGCCACTTGCGGCGTTCGCAAGGTCTTGCTTACCGCGTCGGGCGGCCCGTTCCGCACCACACCGATCGAGGCGCTTGCGCACGTGACTCCTGCTCAAGCCTGCGCTCATCCGAACTGGGTCATGGGCCGCAAGATCTCGGTGGATTCCGCGACCATGATGAACAAGGGGCTGGAAGTGATCGAGGCGCGCTGGCTGTTCAATGCCATGCCGGACCAGATCGAAGTGGTGATCCATCCCGAAAGTGTCATTCATTCGCTAGTGCAATACATAGACGGCTCCGTTCTGGCGCAGTTGGGCAACCCCGACATGCGCACACCCATCGCGCATGCCCTGGCATATCCCGAGCGAATTGAAGCTGGCGTGCCGCCCTTGGATCTCTTCGAGATTGGCCGTCTTAATTTCGAGCGTCCCGATCTGCGGCGCTTCCCGTGCCTGAGCCTGGCGTTTCAGGCACTGCGAGCCGGCGGAAATGCGCCGGCGGTCCTGAATGCGGCGAACGAAGTCGCCGTGCAGGCCTTTCTGGAAGGTCAACTTGCCTATCCGGACATCGCCCGGGTAATCGCCGTTTCGCTGGACGAAGTGCCAGGCGCAGCGGCGGAAACGTTGGAGGCCGTCATGGCCGCCGACGGTGCCGGCCGTGCGGCGGCACGGCGAGCGCTCAGGCATCCGCGGCAATGACTCATTTTGCAGTGCTATGGTACGTCGGCGCGTTCGTCGTCGCGCTCGGCGTACTGATCACCGTGCATGAACTGGGGCATTTCCTGGTCGCACGCTGGGCGGGCGTCAAGGTACTGCGTTTCTCGGTGGGCTTCGGCAGGCCCATATACCTCCGCAGCATTGGCAAGGACGGAACCGAGTGGGCGATCGGCGCGTTTCCGCTTGGCGGCTACGTCAAGATGCTCGATGAGCGGGAAGGCGAAGTGCCGGCTGCCGAACTGGACCGGGCTTTCAACCGCAAGCCGGTTGGATCGCGCATGCTGATTGTCGCGGCGGGGCCGGTCGCCAATCTCCTGCTGGCCGTAGCGCTGTATTGGATCTTGTTTGTTCATGGCGTGAACGAATTGCGTCCCATCCTGGCGCAGCCGCCAGCCGGCACGGTGGCCGCGGCGGCTGGCGTCGCGGATGGCGATCTGGTGCGGAGCGTGTCGGGCGTTGCCGTGACGACCGCCCAGGATCTGCGCTGGCAACTGATGCAGCGGGTCATGGAGCGGGAGCCGATCATCCTCGAAGTCATGACGCCGGGGAGCGAGATATTCGCCCGCAGCCTGGACATCTCGAGGTTCGATGCTTCCCAACTCGACGCTGACTTCACGACACCGCTGGGCCTGCTGCCATATCAGCCCAAGCTGAAACCCGTGATAGGCGCGGTCGCGCGAGGCTCCGTGGCCGAGGCGGCGGGTCTGCTGGCCGGTGATGAAGTTCGCCAGATCAACGGCCAGCGCATCGATCACTGGGGACAACTGGTGGCGCTGGTCAAGGCCGCGCCGGGGAAACCTTTGGCAATGACGGTGGTCCGAAATGCCATGTTGCGCAAAATTTCCGTGGTTCCGGAAGAAGCGAGCGAACGCGGTGTCAGGATCGGCCGCATCGGGGTCGGCGTCCGTGATGATCCCGCGGGTCGACCGGAATTGCTGGTCCAGGTACGTCTCGGCCCTGGCGAGGCACTGGGCAGGGCGGTTCTTCATACCTGGGAAACCTCCCTGTTCAGCCTGCGCATGATGGGGCGCATGCTGGTGGGCGAACTGTCCTGGAAGAACATCTCCGGTCCGGTCACGATAGCCGACTACGCAGGGCAGTCGGCCCGCATGGGGCTCAACCACTATCTCAAGTTTCTGGCGCTGATCAGCATCAGCCTCGGTGTGTTGAACCTCCTGCCGGTGCCGATTCTGGACGGAGGGCATTTGTTGTATTATTTCATCGAGGTCATCAAGGGCGGTCCGTTATCGGAACGGGCCATGGAGATTGGGCAGCAGATCGGTCTTGCGCTGCTGGCACTCTTGATGGCATTTGCTTTTTACAACGACTTCAACCGCCTGGTCTCGGGCTGATTCATGACGAAGAAAGCGATTGCAGGCCTGATTGCGGCCATTCTGGCGCCGGGGGTGTACGCACTCGATCCGGTGATCATCAAGGACATCCGGGTTGAAGGGATCCAGCGTACCGAAGCGGGTACCGTTTTCAACTACTTGCCGGTCAAGGTGGGTGACACCATGACCGACGACAAGGCTGCCGAAGCCGTCAAGAAACTCTTCGCCACCGGGTTCTTCAAGGATGTGCGGCTCGAGATCGACAACGGCGTGCTGGTTGTGCTGCTCGAGGAAAGGCCGGCGATTGCCGCGGTAGATTTTGTCGGGATCAAGGAATTCGACAAGGATCAACTCCGCAAGGGATTGCGCGATGTCGGACTGGCCGAGTCGCGCATCTTCGATCGCGCGCTGGTCGAGCGTGCCGAGCAGGAACTCAAGCGGCAGTACCTGAGCCGGGGCCATTACGCCGTCCAGATCACGACGACCGTCACGCCGCTGGAACGCAACCGGGTGGGCATCAGTTTCAGCGTCGATGAAGGCGAGATCGCCAAAATCAAGCAGATCAACGTCATTGGCGCCAATGCCTTCAAGGAAAAGGAACTGATCGATCTGTTCGTGCTGCGCACGCCTAACTGGTTGAGTTGGTACACCAAGAACGACCAGTATTCGAAACAGAAACTGTCGGGTGATCTCGAAACCCTGCGCTCCTTCTATCTGAACCGAGGCTACCTGGAGTTCAACGTCGAATCGACGCAAGTTTCGATTTCGTCGGACAAGCAGGATATCTACATCACCGTCAACATCTCGGAAGGCGAGCAGTATTCGATATCGTCAGTCAAGCTGGCCGGAGACTTGATCCTGCCCGAGGAAGAGTTGGTCAAGCTGGTCAAGGTCGCGCCAGGAGAAACCTATTCGCGCGAGCGGCTGACCGAATCGACCAAGGCCATCGCCGACCGGCTTGGCAACGATGGCTACGCCTTCGCCAACGTCAATGCGGCGCCCGAACTGGACAAGGAAAAGCGTCAGGTCGCATTCACGATTTTTGTCGATCCGGGTCGCCGGGTCTATGTGCGCAACATCAACGTCACGGGCAATTCGCGGTCGCGCGACGAAGTCATCCGCCGCGAAATGCGCCAGATGGAATCGAGCTGGTACGACGGCGACAAGATCAACCGTTCACGCACGCGCGTGGATCGTCTCGGGTACTTCGAGGAGGTTACGCTGGAAACGCCAGCCGTTCCGGGTACCACCGACCAGGTTGACGTCAATGTCAATGTCAAGGAGAAAGCCACGGGTGCCTTGATGCTCGGTCTGGGCTTTTCCAGCTCCGAGAAGCTGGTGCTGTCGGGTTCCGTCCAGCAGCAAAACATGTTCGGCAGCGGCAATTACGTCGGCATTGGCGTCAACAGCAGCAAGTCGAACACCGTCTATTCCCTGTCGTATACCGATCCGTACTACACGGTCGATGGCGTATCGCGCGGTTTCGATATTTACCATCGCAACTACGACACTTCGTCGCTTACCACCATCGCGAGCTACGGCCTTCGCTCGACCGGTGGCGGTGTCCGGTTCGGCGTGCCGATCAGCGAGGATGACACGGTGAATTTCGGGCTGGCCTTCGATCAGACCAGGTTGAAGGTGAATTCCAGCAGCCCGCAGCGCTTCCAGGACTATGTTGCGGAGAATGGCAGTCTGTACTCCAGCGTTGTAGGATCGATCGGCTGGGCCAAGGACACGATCGACAGCCGGCTGTATCCGACCAAGGGTTATATTCACCGGCTTGGTGCCGAGGCGGCGGTGCCGGGCGGCGACTTGCGGTACTACAAGCTGAGTTACCAGATTCAACGTTACATGTCCTTGTGGCGTGACTACACGCTCGCCCTGAACGGGGAGTTCGGTTACGCCAACGGCTACGGCAACAAGTCACTGCCTTTCTTCAAGAACTTCTATGCCGGAGGCATCGGCTCCGTCCGAGGCTTTGACAACGGTTCGCTCGGCCCTCGCGATGTGACGACGGATGAGGCGCTTGGTGGCAATCGCCGGGTGGTGGGGGGCGCCGAACTGTTGTTCCCGTTGCCGGGCATGGGGCAGGACAAGTCCTTGCGCATCGGCGCATTCGTCGACTTTGGGCAGGTGTGGGGCGCGGGTGAAAAAATGAAGGCTGCCGACCTGCGCTATAGCACAGGTTTTGCCGCGGCCTGGAACTCGCCGGTGGGGCCGCTGAAGTTCAGTATTGGTCAGCCGCTCAACAAGAAGGATAATGACAAGCTGCAAAGATTCCAGTTCCAGATGGGTACGGTATTCTGACGATGTCGAATGGGAGCTTGATGCCTTGAAGAAGTTGCTTATCCCGTTGCTCGCATGCATGTTCACCACCGCCTCCGTGGGCGCGCTTCACGCGGGGGGGGCCCTTGCCGCCGAACCGGAAATCAAGATCGGTTTCGTCAATGGGCAGCGCGTCATCAACGAATCGCCTCAGGCGGCCAGGGCCAAGAAGAAGCTCGAGAAGGAGTTCGAGAAGCGTGATCAGGACCTGCAGAGGCTCGGCAAGCAATTGCAAAGCATGCAGGAAGGCCTGGAAAAGAACGCTGTGACGATGTCCGAAGCCGACCGCCGCAACAAGGAGCGTGAGTTCAATGACCTCAACCGCGAGTTTCAGCGCCGCCAGCGCGAGTTTCGCGAGGATCTCAATCTCAGGCAAAACGAAGAGATGTCCGCTATCTACGAGCGGGTGAACAAGGTGATCAAGCAGGTCGCGGAAAGCGAAAAATACGACCTGATCCTGCAGGAAGCCGTTGTCGTCAGCAATCGCATCGACCTGACCGACAAGGTGATCAAGGCTCTGCAGGAGTCCAAGGACGCGGCCTTGAAGTGAACCGTGCCGCTCCGCCTGGATGAAATCGTCGAACGGCTGGGCGGGCAACTGGCCGGCAACGGGGAGACGGTGGTTTCCCGCATCGCTACGCTCGATGGTGCCGGCCCCGGTGATCTCACTTTTTTTGCCAATCCGAAATACCGGTCTCGGCTGGCCGGTACGCGTGCCGCCGCGGTAATCGTTGCGGCGGAAGCCGCGGGCGAGTGCCCGACGGCGGCAATCGTCACGCCTCAGCCCTACCTGTATTTCGCGCGGGTGGCTCAATGGTTGCACGCCCCGGTCGAGCCGCCAAAGGGGGCGCATCCGAGTGCCATCGTTCAGTCGGCGGTCCCCGCCAGTGCCAGCATCGGCGCCCACACTTACGTCGACGCCGAGGTGGTAATCGGCGAGGATGTGGTGATCGGCGCCAATTGCACCCTGGGCCGGGGATGTCGCATCGGCACGGGGTCGCGGTTGCACGCTGGCGTGACGGTCTACGATGGATGCATCGTCGGGGCCCGCGCCATCATTCATTCCGGTGCTGTCATCGGCGCCGATGGCTTCGGGTTCGCGCGGGAAGACGACGGCGCCTGGCTGAAGATACCGCAGACCGGGCGGGTCGTCATTGGCGACGATGTCGAGATTGGCGCGAATACCGCCATCGATCGGGGCGCGATCGACGATACGATCATCGAGGAAGGCGTCAAGCTCGACAACCAGATCCAGATCGCACACAACGTGCGCATCGGCGCTCACACCGCGATGGCTGGTTGCGTCGGGGTGGCCGGGAGCACGCGTATTGGTCGCCGCTGCACCTTTGGCGGTGCGGCGATGATCATCGGCCACCTGACGATCGCCGACGACGTCAATGTCTCGTCCGGCACGCTGGTGACCAAATCCATCACGCGACCCGGCACCTATACCGGGACGGTGCCTTTTCTCGACCATGGCGATTGGCTGAAGAATTTTTCCCGCCTGCGTCATCTGGATGCCATGGCCGATAAAATCCGCCTGCTCGAAGCCCGCCTGGCTGATCTGGAGAAGAAAACATGAAGTCGATGGACATCCACCAGATACTGGACTATCTGCCGCATCGCTATCCGATTCTGCTGGTGGATCGCGTGCTTGATCTGGTGCCCGGTGAACGTATCACCGCCTTGAAGAACGTCACCATCAACGAACCGTTCTTTCCCGGCCATTACCCGCATCACCCGGTGATGCCCGGCGTCCTGATCATCGAGGCCATGGCGCAGACGGCGGCATTGCTGTCGTTCGAAACGATGGGACGGAAGTCCGATGACAATTCCGTTTACTACTTCGTTGGCATCGACGGGGCGCGCTTCAAGCGGCCGGTGATGCCAGGCGATCAGTTGATGCTGGAAGTCTCGATCCTGACCAGCAAGCGCAGCATCTGGAAATATTCGGCAACCGCCAGGGTCGACGGACAGATCGCCGCCGAGGCGGAATTGATGTGCACGCTGCGCTCGACCGAATGAGCATTCATCCCACGGCCATCGTCCATGCCGGTGCGCGTCTCGGCGCGGGGGTCGAGGTCGGGCCGTACTCGGTGATCGGCGAACATGTCGAGGTCGGCGAAAACACATGGATCGGGCCGCACGTGGTCATCGGCGGTCACACCCGTATCGGCCGCGACAACCGTATTTTCCAGTTCTGTTCCGTCGGCGAGATGCCACAGGACAAGAAGTACGCCGGTGAACCGACCCGGCTGGAGATCGGCGATCGCAACACCATCCGGGAGTTCTGCACGCTGAATTGCGGCACCGCCCAGGACGCCGGCGTGACCCGGCTCGGCAATGACAACTGGATCATGGCGTACGTTCATCTTGCCCATGACTGCCAGGTCGGCAACCACACCATTTTTGCCAACAACGCACAGCTCGCCGGGCACGTGCACATCGGGGACTGGGTGATTCTCGGCGGCTTTACCGGCGTGCACCAGTTCGTGCGGGTCGGGGCCCACAGCATGACCGCCGTGGGCACTGTTCTGCTGCAGGACTTGCCGCCCTATGTCATGGCGGCGGGCAACGCCGCCGAGCCTCACGGCATCAACAGCGAGGGCCTGAAGCGGCGCGGTTTTTCGCCAGAGTCAGTCATGACGATACGCCGCGCCTACAAGACGCTCTATAAGTCCGGGCTCAAGCTCGAGGAGGCGCGCGCGGCCATCGCAGCCGAGGCCGTTACCGTTGCCGAATTGATGCCATTGGTTGATTTCCTGGCGCGGCCGGGACGTGGAATCATTCGCTGATGTCAACGGTCACGGTGGCCATGGTGGCCGGCGAGGCCTCCGGCGATCTCCTGGCTGCCCATCTGATCGCCGCCCTCAGGCAGCACTTGCCGGGTGCGCGGTTCGTCGGCATCGGTGGCCCGAAAATGCAGCGGGAGGGTTTCGATGCCTGGTGGCCTTCGGAGAAACTCGCCGTGCATGGCTACGCCGAAGCATTGCGCCACTACCGGGAGATTGCCGGCATCCGCAAACGCCTGCTGGCGAGACTGATCGATCAGCGTCCAAACGCCTTCATCGGCGTCGATGCTCCTGATTTCAATCTCTGGCTGGAGGCGCGCCTCAAGGCCCGGGGTGTGCCGGCGATCCACTATGTCAGCCCATCGGTCTGGGCTTGGCGGTCGGGCCGGGTTGCCAGAATTGCGCGCTCCGTGAGCCACATGCTGACATTGTTTCCGTTCGAGACGGAAATCTATCGGCAGCGGGGCATCCCCGTCAGCTACGTCGGCCATCCTTTTGCCGACATGATTCCACTCGAAGTCGATCGCGCTGGCGCCAAGACGCAACTCGGTGTAAGCAAGGTGGCGGGGCGGGTATTCGCCTTGCTGCCTGGCAGCCGACAATCCGAGCTTCGGCAACTCGCGGATCTCTGGGTGGAGACCGCCAAGCGGCTGCTCGATCGTTTCCCGGACAGCGTTTTCCTGGTGCCGCTGGTGTCGCGCGAGACCAGGCTGATGTTCGAAGAGGCGATCTGGCGGCAGGGTGCGCAGGAGTTGCCCTTCAAGCTGCTGTTCGGCCATGCGCGGGAGGCGCTGGCCGCGTGCGATGCGGCGCTGGTCGCCAGCGGCACGGCGACCCTCGAGGCGGCGCTGCTCAAAGCGCCGATGGTGATTGCCTATCGCCTGGCTCCCTTGTCCTGGCACCTCATGCGGCGCATGCGCCTGCAACCCTGGATCGGCTTGCCCAACATACTTGCCAGTCGATTCGTGGTGCCGGAATTCCTTCAGCACGAAGCATCGGCCGAAAATCTTGCCCAAGCGCTGGGCAACGTGGTCGGCGATGCCCAGGTCAAGGCGGCGGTGGAACGCGTCTTCACCTCGCTGCATGGCCAGTTGCGACAAGAAACCGCCGACAAGGCAGCTTCAGCCATACTGCCATATCTCCAGACTCGATGATCTGTGGCGTCGATGAGGCAGGGCGGGGGCCCTTGGCGGGGCCGGTGGTGGCAGCCGCGGTCATCCTTGATATTGGGCGTCCAATCGATGGCCTGGCCGATTCGAAGAAGCTTTCCGCCCGTATTAGGCAACGACTGGCCTTGGAGATCCAGGAACGGGCGGTCGGTTGGGCGGTTGCCGAAGCCAGTGTCGAGGAAATCGATCGGCTCAATATCCTTCGCGCCACGATGCTCGCCATGAAGCGGGCGATCGAGGCCTTGCGCGTGCGACCTACGGAGGTGCTGGTCGACGGCAACCGCTGCCCCGACATCGACCTGCCGGTCCGATCGATCATCCGTGGCGACGCGAGCGAGGCTGCCATTTCGGCGGCATCGATTCTTGCCAAGACCTACCGGGATGACGGCATGCTGCGGCTGCACGCTACCTATCCGGAATATGGCTTCGATCGCCACATGGGCTATGGCACGGCCGTTCATCTCGACGCCTTGAGGCGGCACGGGCCGGCCCCCTGCCACCGGCGCAGCTTCGCACCCGTTCGCCAGTTGCTGGAATAAGACGGATCATTGCGCCGGCTCAAGTCCCGGCTGGCGATGAGTTCGGCATAATGTCGTTTCGCCATACACTCTTGGTGCAGAGGCATCCTTGGGCAGGATAATCACATCGCGCGACAATGCCGCCGTCAAAGCCTTGCGGGCCTTGGGCAGGGACCCGCGCGAGATCAGGCGTCAGGGCCGCACGCTGATCGATGGCCCCCACTTGCTGGAGTGCTATCGTCGGCGGATCGGCGCGCCAGCGATGATCGTCCTCAGCGAAACCGGCTCGGGAAAGCCAGAGATCGCCGGGCTGCTGGCCGATTGTCCGGATGCCGATGTCGTGACGGTCGCCGATGGCCTGTTCCGGGAGTTAAGTGGCGTGGCGACGCCCGTTGGCATCCTCGGCGTCATTGAAGTTCCGCCAACACCCGACGAGAACATTCCCGGTGGTTGCGTGATGCTCGATGCGGTCCAGGATGCCGGCAATGTCGGCGCCATCCTGCGCACTGCCGCAGCCGCGGGAATCGGCGACGTCGTGCTGGGTCCAGGCTGCGCCGGCGTCTGGACGCCGCGCGTCCTGCGCGCTGCCCAGGGCGCGCATTTCAGTCTCAGATTGCATGAAGGCGTCCTGCTGGAGGCCTTCGTCAGGCGATTCCATGGCGAAAGCCTCGCCGCCATGGCGGGGCAGGGCGACTCGCTGTTTCGCCTGGACCTCAGCGGGGATGTCGCCTGGATCTTCGGGAATGAAGGTTCGGGAATATCGGCAGGGCTTGCCGACATGGCGACGCGCCGCGTCACCATTCCCTTGGCAAGCACCACCGAGTCATTGAATGTCGCTGCGGCGGCGGCGGTCTGCCTGTTCGAAAGCCGGCGTCAACAGAATCTAGAAAAAAGGGGAAAGAAAAAATGAAAACGAGTAACCGCACATGCTTGTTCGTTGGGCTCTCTCTTGCCTGCGGAACCGTTGTCGCAGCCGATCCGGCCGAGGATTCCGCATATTTCACGGACATGCCCGTCGTCCTGTCGGCGTCGCGGCTGACGCAGACCCTCGATGCCGCCCCGGCCGCGGTGACGGTGATCGATCGGGCCACCATCAAGGCGTCCGGTGCGCGCGACGTTGCGAGCTTGTTCCGGCTTGTGCCGGGAATGACGGTGGGGCTTTATAACGGACGGAAAGTGACGCTTGGCTTCCACGGCTTCTCCGATCCCTATTTCCGACAGTTCCAGGTGCTGATCGACGGCGTGTCCATCTATAGCCCCATGTGGGGTGGCGCGGAATGGAGCGAACTGCCGATCGCGATCGAGGATATCGAACGTCTCGAAGTCGTCAGGGGACCGAGCGCGGCGGCCTTTGGCGCCAACGCCTTCCTTGGTGTCGTCAATATCATCACGCGCGATCCGGCAACCGAAAGCAGGTTCGAGGCGGTCACCAACATTGGTGAGACCGGCATTCGCGATGGCGTGTTGCGTTTCGCCAGCAACGACGGCGACCTGCGCTACCGGTTGACGGTCGGACAACGGAGCGACCACGGCTTGGATTCCTATCCGGACGATCGGCGCGGCAACTTCATCAATCTGCGCGGGCATTATCGTCTGGAAGGGCAGGATGAACTGCGTTTGCAGGCTGCCTACACCGGAGGCATTACCCAGAATGGCAACTATTCCGACGAGCCAAATCCCGTGAATGGGCCTCGCGACAGCAACTATGATCAGGGCATGATCCAGTTGCGGTGGACGCGCGTTCAAGGCGTAGATGACGAATTCTGGGCGCAGTTGTTCCATTCCGAACGAAGCCAACGGGAATCTCTCCCGTATCTGCTGATGCTGCCGCGGCCGTTCGGCACGTGGAACTATCCGCTTTCGTTCGATTATTCGTATCGTCGCGATGACTTGGAGGTGCAACGCACCAGCCGACTCAGCCCGACCTTGCGCGGCGTCTGGGGCGTGCAATTGCGCCAAGACAGCACCCGGTCGCGCGTGTATTTCGCCACGGGCTCAGCCCAACACAGTACGCTCTACCGGCTGTTCGGAACCCTGGAGTGGCAGCCTTCGCCAGGCTGGATCGTCACGGGCGGAGCGATGTGGGAATGGAACAGTCTTTCGGAGAAGGGTGGCGCATCCCCGAGCATTGCGCTGAATCGGCAGTTCCTGCCTGGCCATACGGTACGGGTGCGTTGGGCGCAGGGCCGGCGCACGCCGATGCTGTACGAGGAACGCGCGGACCGGCGCTACGAACTCCCCGCCGGATTGCGAGCCATGCTGCAAGCGCTGGGGTCGCGCCTCGCCGACTTGCCGCTTGTTCAGTCAACGCTGGCCCGCGACGCGCTCGATGATGAACGCATTCAGTCGCGCGAGGTGTCGTACCTGGGACAGTTCCCTGATCAGCGTGTCGAGGTCGAACTGCACGTCATCGAACACCGCCTCAGGCACCTGGTCGGCTTGTACGACTATCCGGTCGATACGGCCATGGCTGTGTTCGATAGCGACTATGGGAGCACGCGCGGTTTTCGCAATGATTCTTCAGCATCCATCAAGGCGCTGACCGGCAGCATCCGCTGGCAACCACGGCGCGGGACGGACGTGCGACTGGCGCTGTCGCGGACTCTGATCGACGCGCGCGGTCCGGAGGCTGCGGGAATCGAGGAGAGCGGACCTCGCCACACCGTCAGCCTGTTCGCCACGCAGGAGTTGCCCGCCAACTGGCAGGTCGGTTTGGGCTATTACCGGGTCGGGTCCATGCGCACGATGTCCGGAGGCGACCTCTTGCCCCCGGTCGAGCGAGTGGATGTTCGGCTGGCCAAGACCGTCAGGTTGGGACAGGGTAAAGCCGAGGTTGCGCTCGTCGTCCAGAACGCGACCGGCGGCGGGCCACTGTTCGAGCGCGATGACGTCGACCGCCGGACATCCTGGCTGAACGTTCGTTACACCTATTGAGGCGATTGGGAGGTACCTGCCATCCTTCGGGAAACGATGGCCTCCGGACTCAGGAGTTGGCTGCTTGCGTTGATGTTTGCCGTGACGGCGAGCGTCGCGT
Source organism: uncultured Rhodocyclaceae bacterium (assembly GCA_964469455.1). Lineage (GTDB taxonomy): Bacteria > Pseudomonadota > Gammaproteobacteria > Burkholderiales > Rhodocyclaceae > Fen-999. Next base: position 14,711 of record CAYXZX010000016.1, read on the forward strand.
GCGCGGCCGATCCCAGGGCACTGATACTTCGGGAGGATACGGCCATCGCCCGGCAGGCAGCGGAGGTGATCGCCGCGGAACTCGTGCGCCAGGGCTGGAGCGTGACCGAGTCCGGCCCGGGTGCGATGGAAGCACGTCCTGCTGGCGACGCGACGGTCATTGTCCTTGGGCCCAAGGCACTGGCCACGCTGGTTGGCTGGCCGAGAGTCAGTGGTGGCAGGGCGGCGGTCGCCGCACTGGTCACCAGGTCAGCGGTAGACGAGCAGCCAGCACCAGGCGAACGGTGGTCGGCCATCGTGCTCGATCAACCCGCGGAGCGCTGGGCAAGCCTGATTCAACTTGCTTTCCCGGGGCGACATGTCGTGGGGGTGCTCGTCGGGGCGATCAACCGGAAGTGGCTGACACCGCTGGAGCGCAAGTTTCACGAGCGGCAGTTGACCATGATCGACGAAACGGTTGCCGCGACCGATGACGTGGTGCCGGCGCTCGAGCGCTTGCTGCCACGCGCGGCGGTCCTGCTGGCGCTGCCCGATCCGGCCGTGCATAACCGCAATACGGTGCAGTCGCTCCTGTTGACGACGTACCGCGCCGGCGTGCCGGTGGTGGCATATTCCGAGTCCTACCTTCAGGCGGGTGCCGCGATTGCCTTGTATTCGACTCCCGCGCAGATCGCCACCCAGGTGATCGAAACCGTAAATTCCTTACGGGAAGGCCGGGCCATCGCGACCGTCCAAGCGCCGCGCTATTTCACCGTGGGGGTCAATGCCGCGGTGGCGCGCTCGCTGGGACTCCAGTTGCCATCGGGTAGCGAGTTAAGGGAACGACTGCGCGCCGGTGATCAGTAGGACGGCTTGTCGAGCTTGACCGTTTGTATCAGGGTCGCCGCTATTTCCTCGATCGACTTGGTGGTCGAACTCAGCCAACGCACGCCTTCTCGTCGCATCAGCTTCTCGGCAGCGGCCACTTCCCATCGGCAGTTTTCGATCGATGCATACTTGCTGTCAGGCCGGCGTTCCTGGCGGATCTGGGTCAGCCTTTCCGGGGCAATGGTCAGGCCGAACAGCTTGTCACGGTACCGCTCGATGCCAGCCGGAAGCCTGTTGCGCTCGAAGTCTTCCGGGATCAGCGGATAATTCGCCGCCTTGACACCGAATTGCAATGCAAGATAAAGGCTGGTGGGTGTCTTGCCGCAACGCGAGACGCCCACCAGGATGACATCGGCCATGTCCATCCCGGCATCGGTGACTCCGTCATCGTGCGCCAGCGTGTAATTGATGGCTTCGATCCTTTGGGCATAGTGCTCGCTGGTTGCGCGACTGTGGCCCTTGCCGATGGCTCGCGATGACTTGACGCCCAGTTCCGCTTCCAGCGGCGCGATGAACGTCGAGATGAAGTCGAGGAACAGCGCGTCGGCCTCGTGGATGATGCTGACAATGGCGGGATCGACAAGCGTGGTGACCACGACGGGACGAAGCCCATCGCGCTGCCGTGCCCTGGCGATGCGGCGTTCGCATTCACGCGCCTTGTCGAGCGTGTCGACAAAGGGAATGCGTTCCTGCTTGTAGTCGATCCCATCGAACTGCGACAGCAGGCTGTGGCCGACGGTCTCGGCCGTGATGCCGGTGCCATCGGAGATGAAGAAGACGGTTCGATTCATGTGTCGACGATGGCTTCGTTGCGCTGCAGCAAAGTCGCTAAAATAACCGTTTCCCCGAACACGTACAAGCGAGGTAGCGACTCATGGCCCGGAACGTAATCGCATTCGAACGACTGCGCATGACCGACGTCGGCGAGGTGGGCGGCAAGAACGCCTCGCTGGGCGAGATGATCAGCCAGTTGGCCGCCTCCGGTGTGCGCGTGCCCGGCGGCTTCGCCACCACGGCAGCTGCGTACCGGGAGTTCCTTGCCTATCAGGGATTGGCCGACCGCATCAATGCCGCGCTCGACACGCTCGACGTCGAAGATGTCGATGCCTTGCTCAAAACTGGTACGCAGATCCGCCAGTGGGTCGTCGACACGCCGTTCCCGCCCGCGCTGGAAGCCGAGATCAAGACGCATTACGAGGGACTGATCGCCACAAGTGGTCCCGACGCCTCCTTTGCCGTGCGCTCGTCGGCAACGGCCGAGGATCTGCCGGATGCTTCCTTCGCCGGCCAGCAGGAGACCTTCCTCAACATCCAGGGCTACGAAAACATCCTTCACGCCATCAAGGAAGTGTTCGCCTCGCTCTACAACGATCGCGCCATCGCGTACCGCGTGCACAAGGGCTTCGCGCATGCCGACGTGGCGCTGTCTGCCGGGATCCAGCGCATGGTGCGCTCCGACACCGGGGCTGCCGGCGTGATGTTCACCATCGATACCGAATCCGGCTTCAAGGACGTGGTCTTCGTCACTGCCTCCTACGGCCTCGGCGAGACGGTGGTACAGGGTGCGGTCAACCCGGACGAGTTCTACGTGCACAAGCCCACGCTGGCGGCAGGCAAGCCCTCGGTGATCCGCCGCAACCTCGGCTCGAAGATGATCAAGATGATCTTTGCCGACAAGAAGGAAGCCGGCAAGAGCACTCGTACCGTCGATGTTGCCCAGGGCGAGCGCCACGTCTATTCGATCACCAACGACGACGTACTGGAACTGGCGCGCTACGCGCTGATCATCGAGAAACACTACGGCCGGCCGATGGACATCGAGTGGGGCAAGGACGGCCGCGACGGCAAGCTCTACATCCTCCAGGCGCGTCCCGAGACCGTGAAGTCTCAGGAGGCCGCCGGCACCAGGATCGAGAAGTTCCGCCTCAAGCAGTTCGGCAAGGTGATCGCCTCGGGCCGTGCGATCGGCCAGAAGATCGGCGTCGGTCCGGTGCGGGTGGTCAAGGACTCGGCCGAAATGAATCGAGTGCAGCAGGGCGACGTGCTGGTCGCCGACATGACCGATCCCAACTGGGAACCTGTCATGAAGCGCGCCTCGGCGATTGTCACCAATCGTGGCGGCCGTACCTGCCACGCGGCGATCATCGCGCGCGAGCTGGGCATTCCGGCCATTGTCGGCTGCGGCGACGCGACGGCGGTGCTGGAAGAGGGCGAGACCGTCACGGTGAGTTGTGCCGAAGGCGATACGGGGCATGTCTATCGCGGCCGGCTGGATTTCGAGGTGACGAGCCAGGACATGGGCAACCTGCCGCCGCTGAAGCTCAAGGTGATGATGAACGTCGGCAACCCAGAACTGGCCTTCGAGTTCGCCCAGACGCCGAATGCGGGTGTCGGCCTGGCCCGCGTCGAGTTCGTCATCAACAACATGATCGGTGTGCATCCGAAGGCGATTCTCGAGTATTCGGAGATGAAGGAAAGCCTGCGCGACGAAATCGACCGCCGCGCGCGCGGCTACGCGAATCCCAAGGATTTCTTCGTCGAGAAGCTGGTCGAGGGTGTCGCCACCATCGCCGCCGCCTTCTATCCGAAGCCCGTCATCGTGCGGATGTCCGACTTCAAGTCGAACGAATATCGGAAACTTCTTGGCGGCGATATCTATGAGCCCGAGGAAGAGAACCCCATGCTCGGCTTCCGCGGTGCTTCGCGTTACATTGCCCATTCTTTCCACGACTGCTTCGAGCTCGAATGCGAGGCGATGAAGAAGGTGCGCAATGAGCTCGGCCTGACCAACGTCGAGCTGATGATTCCCTTCGTGCGTACGCTTGACGAGGCGCACGCCGTGGTTGACCTGCTGGCCGAGAAGGGCCTCAAGCGTGGCGAGAACGGACTGCGGCTGATCATGATGTGCGAGATTCCTTCCAACGCGCTGCTGGCCGAGCAGTTCCTCCAGTACTTCGACGGCTTCTCGATCGGTTCCAACGACCTGACCCAACTGACGCTCGGCCTCGATCGCGATTCCGGCCTGGTGGCGCACGCTTTCGACGAGCGCGATCCGGCGGTCAAGCAACTGCTGGCGATGGCGATCTCGACCGCCAACCGCCTCGGCAAATACGTCGGCATCTGTGGCCAGGGGCCGTCGGACCACGCCGACTTCGCGGAGTGGCTGATGGAACAGGGCATCCAGAGCATCTCCCTCAATCCCGACACGGTAGTCGGTACATGGCTTAAACTGGCTGCGAAGTAGTCAACAGCGGAGGTTCCATGCAGCCTGAATGGTGGCACTGGGCAGTAAGCGGCATCGTCCTGATCCTCGCCGAACTGGTGGTGCCAGCTTTCGTGCTGGTCTGGTTCGGGCTGGGCGCCTTGCTGGTCGCGCTGGTCGTTGCGGTTGCCGCCATCGGCCTGACGGCGCAACTGGCCGTCTGGCTGGTGGCCTCGCTGGTGCTGATCGTGCTCTGGTTCAAGGTATTCCGCCCCGAGCGGCACCGCACGCGCATCGGCATGTCGGAGCCGCAGATGATCGGCGAGGTCGGTCTGCTGAGCCATGATGTGGCGCCGTTCGGCCGCGGCGAGGTTCGCTTCCAGAAACCACTGCTCGGTACCGATACCTGGCCGTGCATCGCCGACGAGGAAATCCACGCCGGCGAGCGTGTCCGGGTCATCGCCGTCGAAGGCAGCCTGCTGAAGGTGGGGAGGACATCATGAGTGCTGGATTCATTTTTGTCGTCGCGCTGCTGGTCTTCGCTGTCGTCACGCTGCTCAAGGGCGTGCGCATTGTGCCGCAGGGCACCGAATGGGTGGTCGAGCGGCTGGGCAAGTACCACAGCACGCTGCATCCCGGCCTCAACATCATCATTCCGTACCTCGACAACATTGCCTACAAACTGGTGACCAAGGACATCATCCTCGACGTACAGGAACAGGAGGTGATCACCCGGGACAATGCGGTGATCCTGACCAACGCCATCGCCTTCATCAAGGTCACCGATCCGATCAAGGCCGTTTACGGCGTGGTCGATTTCTCCGAGGCAATCCGCAACCTGATCATGACCACGCTGCGTTCCATCGTCGGCGAGATGCAACTCGACGAGGCGTTGTCGAACCGCGACCGCATCAAGGCCCGGCTGCGCGAGAGCATTTCCGACGAGGCGATCGACTGGGGGCTGACGGTGAAGTCGGTGGAGATCCAGGACATCAAGCCATCGCCTTCGATGCAGAAAGCGATGGAGATGCAGGCCTCCGCCGAGAGGGAACGCAAGGCCATGGTGACCAAGGCCGAGGGCGAGAAGCAGGCGATGATCCTGCAGGCCGAGGCGCGGCTGGAAGCGGCGCATCGCGACGCCACCGCGCAGGTGACGCTGGCCGAGGCCAGCGCCGAGGCCATCAAGCGCGTCACCCAGGCGATCGGCACCGAGGAGGCGCCGATGCGCTACATGCTCGGGGAAAAATATCTTGCGGCCATCGGCCGGCTCGCCAACTCGGAGAATGCCAAGACGGTGATCCTGCCCGCGGACATCCAGGAAACAGTGCGCGGCCTGCTCGGCAAGAAGCTCTGAAAGTCAGCGGTGGCGGCACGCCGCTGGCGTGCCGCTAGCGCGCCATGCGCATCAGGCGACCCTTCTCGCGCTCCCAGTCCTTCTTCTTCTCGCTCTCCCGCTTGTCATACTCTTTCTTGCCTTTGGCCAGGCCGATTTCCAGCTTGATGCGACCCTTGGCGAAATGCATGTCGAGCGGCACCAGCGCATAGCCGGCGCGCTCGACCTTGCCGATCAGCTTGCTGATTTCCCGTTCATGGAGCAGCAACTTCCTCGTTCTGGCCGGATCTGGATGCACATGCGTGGACGCCTGCGCCAGCGGGCTGATGTGGGCGCCGAGCAGGAAAAGTTCGCCATCCTTGATCACAACGTAGGCTTCCTTGATCTGGGCGCGGCCGGCACGGATGGCCTTCGCTTCCCAGCCTTCCAGCACGAGCCCGGCCTCGAACTTCTCCTCGATGAAATACTCGTGATAGGCCTTCTTGTTGTCGACGATGCTCATGGCGAAACGGGACGCTAGAATTGCGCAATTCTAGCGTGGCGAGACAGCATGGCCGTCGTCGAAAAATCCGTCCTCATCGAGCGCACCGCGGCACAGATGTTCGAACTCGTCGATCGCGTCGAGGACTATCCGAAATTCCTGCCCTGGTGCGGCGGCTCGGAGTTGATCGAGCGCACTGAAAACAAGACGTCTGCGCGTCTGCACATCAACTACCATGGCCTCAAGGCGCATTTTGCCACCGAGAATCCCAAGGAGAGCCCGCGCTGGATGGACATCAAGTTGCGCGAGGGGCCATTTCGCCAGCTGGATGGCGGCTGGAAGTTCACGCCGCTCGGCGACGTGGCCTGCAAGGTAGAATTCCGCCTGCACTACGAGTTCTCCAGCAAGGTGCTGGAGAAGGCGCTCGGTCCCGTGTTTCACCATATCGCGAACACCTTTGTCGAATCCTTCGTCAAGCGCGCACAGCAGATATATGGCTGATTCGATCAAGGTCGAAGTGGTTTACGCCAAGCCGGACCGGCAGGACGTCATCGCGCTCTCCCTGCCGGTTGGCGCCTCAGTCCGTCAGGCCATCGAAGCCTCGGGCCTGCTGATCCGGCATGCGGAAATCGATCTGGCGAAGGCCAAGGTAGGCATTTTCGGCAAGCTCAGCAAGCCTGATGCGACCCTGCGCGACCACGACCGCGTGGAAATCTACCGCCCCCTGATCGCCGATCCGAAGGAGGTGCGCAAGCAGCGCGCCGCCGAAGGGAAGGTGATGAAGAAGGGCGGCGGGCCGGCCGAGGAGTAAAGGCGGGCTACTTGCCAGGCTTCGCCGGCGGAGCAGGTCGTGGCGAGCAGTTGGCGTCGACGCTGCGGCGGGCTTCATGCAGTTCCGTTTCCCTCACGGCGCCGTCGAGTCCTTCTCGTTCACCGTCGGTACCCATGCGGAAGCGGATCTGCCCCGATTCCAGTCCCTGGAGATTGACCCTGGCCCGCTCGCAGGCCTGGTCGCGCTGTGCGTCCTCGGCCCGCTCGCGTTCGGCGCTGGCTGCCTTCTCCTTGGCGTCCGATGCCCGGGTGGCCGCGTCCAGGCGTTGGTCGGCGGCCGTCCTGCGGGCTGCCGGCATGTCGTCGTTCACGGAGTTGGCGGGGCCGAGTTTCCGGCCTTGCGCCGGCGTGCCGGCGGGAGGTTTGTCGCTGTAGTGGATCTTGCCGGTCGCGTCCCGCCACTTGTACACCTGGGCTTGGGCGGCAAGCGGCAGCAACAGCAAAGTCAGCAGTGGCAGGACGGCGACGGATATCAAGCAGCGCATGGGTTTTCCTCGATCCAGATGCCGGCGACGTTTGCGGGCCGTCGGAGGGCCCGCGTATAATACGTTTTTGGCACAGAGGATAACAACATGCGACTGATCCAGAAGGCGCTGACCTTCGACGACGTCCTCCTGGTCCCCGCCCACTCGACCGTCCTGCCCCGGGATGTGCGCCTGGCGACCCAACTGACTCGCAACATCCGTCTTAATCTTCCGCTCGTCTCCGCAGCCATGGACACGGTGACCGAGTCCCGCCTGGCCATCGCGCTGGCGCAGGAAGGTGGCATTGGCATCATTCACAAGAACCTCAATCCCAAGTCCCAGGCCGCCGAAGTGGCCAAGGTCAAGCGCTTCGAATCGGGAGTGCTGAAGGATCCGATCACCATCCCGCCCACCATGACGGTGCGCGAAGTACTCGCGCTGACGCGTGCCCATCGCATTTCAGGGCTGCCGGTCGTCGATGGCGGCAAGGTGGTGGGCATCGTCACCAACCGCGACCTCCGGTTCGAGACACGACTCGACGAAGTCGTCAGCAACATCATGACGCCCCGTGAACGGCTGGTGACCGTCAAGGAAGGCGCTTCGGTCGAGGATGGCAAGGCGCTGATGCACACGCATCGCCTCGAGAGGGTGCTGGTGGTCAACGATGCATTCGAACTGCGCGGCCTGATGACGGTGAAGGACATCCTGAAATCCTCCGAATATCCCAGCGCCGCCAAGGACGGCTTTGGCCGGCTGCGTGTTGGCGCGGCCGTCGGCACCGGCGAGGGGACGGAGGAGCGCGTTGCATTGCTGGTAGAGGCCGGCAGCGATGTCATCGTCGTCGATACGGCTCATGGCCATTCACAGGGGGTACTGTCGCGCGTCGCGTGGGTCAAGAAGAACTTTCCGCAGGTCCAGGTCATCGGCGGCAACATTGCCACGGGCGCGGCGGCAAGGGCGCTGGTCGACCACGGCGCCGATGGCGTCAAGGTCGGCATCGGACCGGGTTCGATCTGTACCACGCGCATCGTCGCCGGCGTCGGCGTGCCACAGATCTCGGCCGTGGATAACGTCGCCAATGCGCTCGCCGACACGGGCGTGCCGCTGATCGCCGACGGCGGTGTCCGCTATTCGGGCGACATTTCCAAGGCCATCGCCGCAGGGGCGCATTGCGTCATGCTCGGCGGCCTGTTCGCCGGCACCGAGGAAGCGCCTGGTGAGACCGTCCTCTACCAGGGTCGTTCCTACAAGTCCTATCGCGGCATGGGTTCGCTGGGAGCGATGAAGGAAGGCGCTGCCGACCGTTATTTCCAGGACAACGAGGCCAACGTGGAGAAACTGGTGCCGGAAGGTATCGAGGGCCGCGTGCCGTACAAGGGACCGGTCACGGCGGTGATTCACCAGCTGATGGGCGGCCTGCGGTCGTCGATGGGCTATGTCGGTTGCAAGACCATCGACGAAATGCGCGAACGGGCAGAGTTCGTCGAGATCACCTCCGCTGGCATCCGCGAGTCGCATGTCCATGATGTGCAGATCACCAAGGAAGCGCCGAACTACCACGTTGACTGAAGCATCCCGGTACCGGAAAGGCGGCCGAGGCCGCCTTTCTTCATTTCGGAGATACCCAGATGGCCCACCAGAAGATCCTCATCCTCGATTTCGGTTCCCAATACACTCAGCTCATCGCCCGTCGCGTGCGCGAGCAGCAGGTCTATTGCGAGCTGCATCCCAACGATGTCTCGGAAGATTTCGTGCGCGAGTTCGCACCCGCCGGCGTGATTCTTTCCGGCGGCCCGAATTCGGTCTATGAGAACGAGACGCCGCGCGCTCCGGACATCGTCTTCAAGCTTGGCGTGCCGGTGCTGGGCATCTGCTACGGCATGCAGACCATGGCCGCGCAGCTCGGCGGCAAGGTCGAGAATGCCCATAAGCGCGAATTCGGCTACGCCGAGGTGCGCGCCCGCGGCCACACCAAGCTGCTCGACGGCATACAGGACAACGTGAACGACGAGGGACATGGTTTGCTCGACGTCTGGATGTCGCATGGCGACAAGGTCACCGAGATGCCGCCCGGCTTCAACGTGATGGCCTCGAATCCCTCGACGCCCATCGCCGGCATGGCCGACGAGGACCGTCGCTTCTACGCCGTGCAGTTCCATCCGGAAGTGACGCACACGATCAAGGGCCGCGAGATCATCGCCCGCTTCGTGCGCGATCTGTGCGGCTGCCGCGGCGACTGGAACATGCCCGATTACGTGGCCGAGGCCATCGCCAGGGTGCGCGAGCAGGTGGGCATGGACGAAGTCATCCTCGGCCTGTCCGGTGGCGTCGATTCGTCGGTGGTCGCCGCGTTGCTGCACAAGGCGATCGGTGACCAGCTTACCTGCGTCTTTGTCGACAACGGCCTCCTGCGTCTCAACGAGAGCGAGCAGGTTATGCAGACTTTCGCCCGCAACCTCGGCGTCAAGGTCATTCATGTCGATGCCTCCGGGCAGTTCATGTCCAATCTCGCCGGCGTGTCAGACCCCGAACAGAAGCGCAAGATCATCGGCCGCGAGTTCGTCGAGGTCTTTCAGGCAGAAGCGAAGAAGCTGCCGCAGGCCAAGTGGCTGGCGCAGGGCACGATCTACCCGGACGTCATCGAATCGGCCGGTGCCAAGACCAAGAAGGCGCATACGATCAAGAGCCACCACAATGTCGGCGGCCTGCCCGAGACCCTGCATCTGAAGCTGCTGGAACCGCTGCGCGAGCTCTTCAAGGACGAGGTGCGCGAGCTGGGCATTGCCCTCGGGCTGCCCCACGAGATGGTCTATCGCCATCCCTTCCCCGGTCCCGGCCTTGGCGTGCGCATCCTCGGCGAAGTCAAGCGCGAGTACGCCGATCTCCTGCGCCGCGCCGATGCCATTTTCATCGACGAACTGCGCGCGGCCGACTGGTACGAGAAGACCAGCCAGGCCTTTGCCGTCTTCCTGCCGGTGAAGTCGGTCGGCGTCATGGGTGATGGCCGTACTTACGACTACGTCGTGGCGCTGCGGGCCGTCGAGACGCAGGACTTCATGACCGCGCGCTGGGCGCAACTGCCCTACGAGCTGCTTGGCCGCGTCGCCAACCGCATCGTGAACGAAGTGCGCGGCATCAATCGCGTCACTTACGACATTACGGGCAAGCCGCCCGGCACCATCGAGTGGGAGTAAGTATTATTGTGTAACTACTTGATTAATAAGTAATCAGTAGTTACACAAATGTTTCGCAAAGATCAATAACTTGTTGATCTTTTTGGGCTTTGAAAATATAGTTACACGCAGACTTACACGCTGCTGTGCTTACTCATTTTCGTAGCAACTCTTAGCCCATATGCCATCCAAAAAGACAACCTATAGCGCAGACGAAGTGCCGATCTTTGACGACGCGATGATCTATAAGCGCGGCGAATACTGGCACTTTAGGATGTGGCTAACGAAAGAGCAGAAGTACGCTCGCTTCTCGCTTAAGACTCGTAATCGCAGTACGGCAGAAGATAAAGCTAAGCTGCACTATCACGAACTAATGGCGGGACAACTATCTGGTAAGACGTATTTCTCCATAACAACTAAGACAGGTGTAGAGAAATACTTAGAGCAACGGTGGAAGGATGTTGAAGCTAAGCTAATAGTTGTTGGTAGATATAGAACAATTAAAACTCAATTAGATCATTGGCTAGATTTTATTAAGCGTGACACAAAACTTAAAGAGCTAGAGCGTAATGATTGCGAGAACTACTATTACACTCGTACTAAAACTAAAAAAGCTTTGTCTATAAGTCAATCAACTGTAGAGAACGAGCAAAGTACGATCAATGCGATGATGGCTTGGTTGTACAAGCAGAAAGAAACGCACATTGATGGCTTTGACTTTAAGAAGCTACCTCGCAAAGATAGTGGGGATGATGCTATACGACGGTCAATATTTACTGACGAAGAAATAGCGGACATTACTACACAGCTAGAGAATGATATAGCGGAGGCAAGCAAGAGCATAGATGAGGATAGTAATCTGGTTAAGGTAATCGTCTGCTATCACTTACTAGTTTCAATCATCGCTGGTATGCGTAGAGGTGAGCAATTACAGTTACGCTGGCAAGACATAGACTGGTTGGAGCACAATGTTAATGGGACAGAATTTAGCTTAGTCAAGATACGTGTTAGGGCTGAAACAAGTAAGGTAAGAAAGACTAGGATATTTGTAGTCAAGGATAAGGAATATTTAGACGACTTATTTAAGCTTTTACATCCTCGCTTTGTAGCAGCACAGAAAGACA
>CAYXZX010000017.1:0-25471 GCA_964469455.1 uncultured Rhodocyclaceae bacterium
CACAGAGCCACTGGCACTATCGGATGCGCCCTAATCCGATGACCACTCGTCGGTTGGCTGAAGAACGCGCAAAACTTACGCTCGACAACCTGCCCAACTCCGTACCCGAAGTGCGGAAGCTTGTCGAGGAACTTGAAGTGGGCAAGCACCTGCTTGAGTTGCACATGGCGGAACTGACCGAGTCATATGCCGAGGCAAACAAGCTCCGCCATAGGTATTCTGATCTCTACGATTTCGCTCCTGTCGCCTATGCCACGGTAGACCAGTCGGGGGTCATCCGGCGCATCAATCTGGCTGGCGCTATTCTGTTGAAATTGAAGCGCTCCGAAATTCAGCGCCACCGACTGATAGATTCAATCATGCCGGATCAATGCGAGAAATTTTCGGCATTTCTTCAGCGATTGATCGTTGCCCCGGAACACCGCCGACTGGAAGTCGAGCTTCGGCCCAATGGCCGCGATCTCGTCACAACCGTGCTCATCGATGGCGTCGTTGATGAAAATGGGAACGACTGCCAACTGGCCATCACTGATATCACGGAACGGAAAGTACTTGAACGCCAGTTGGAGCGTTCCAACGCCGAAGCTCGTTTATTGAGGCATGCCCTCGACAATGTAGGTGCCTACGTGTTCCTCAAGGATCGAGACCTGAAGTATCGCTACGTGAACTGGGCCGTATTAGACCTGATCGGCTGTACCGAGGAAGAACTGTTGGGGAGGGGCGATTCGTGCTTCTTCCCCGATGATTTGGCGAAACATTTCGAGGAGGGCGACCGCCGCGCATTGAATGGGGAGCAGGTCATCGACGAGTCAACCTTGCGGCATGCGGATGGCCGCAAAGTCCATACGCGGGATGCCAAGAGTCCCATCTACGACTATTCCAACGGAAAAACGTTGTGCGGCATCTGCGGTATATCAAACGATATCAGCGATCTCAAGCGTGTCGAGTCTGATCTGCGTGAAAGCGAAGCGCGGTATCGGGCCCTGGTCGCCGCGAGTTCCGATGTTGTTTATCGAATGAGCCCTGACTGGAGCGAAATGCGTCGAGTCTCCGGAGGCGCACTTGTTCCAGACAGGGTCAGCCGAAGCCGGTCATGGGTGGATACCTATATTTTCCCTGATGATCAGCCCGGGGTGCTCGCGGCTATCAGTGAAGCCATCCGCAACAAGAGCATGCTTGAATTGGAGCATCGCATTTTGCTCAAGGATGGGAGCGAGGGTTGGACATTCTCGCGTGCCGTCCCGATCCTGAATGCCGAGAATGAAATCAGCGAGTGGATTGGCATGGCTAGCGATGTGACCGAACGGAAGAAGGCCGAAGCCGCCCTCAAGGATTCCTACCGGCTGATGGAACTCGCGGAACGAACGGCGAACGCAGGGGCATGGGAGCGGGATTTCACGACAGGCAGGGTCGTCTGGTCCGACAATCTGTATCGCATTCTGGGGCGTGACCCGAAGAACGACCGAGTCGACAGCGATACCTGGAAATCGATCGTCGTGCCGGAGGATATTGCCAAGACTGAAGCTGTCTTGAAGGAGATAGTGACAAGTCCCGACAAGCCCATCGCCTTCTCTGCAAGAGTTCGGCTTGCCGATGGTTCAGTCCATCTGTTCGACGTGATTGGCGATGCGGAACACGACGGAGACGGCAGGGCAACACGCGCCAATGGCATCGCCATGGATGTCAGCAGTCGTGTCGAACTCGAGTCCAGGCTCGAACTCTGGTCTCAGGCGTTCGAGCAGGCGGAATTGGGCATAGCCATCACGGATATTGAAAATGATACTTTCCTGGCGGTGAATCCGGCCTTTGCCGGGAAACGTGGTTACACCCAAGACGAGTTGATCGGAAAATCGGTGTCCATCATCCTCCCCGCTTCGGAATGGGAGTGGATTGCTCCCCGACTCGGGGATATGGGCAAGCTATCGCATGTCACCATGGAATCTACTCATGTTCGCAAGGATGGGACGCGTTTTCCAGCGCTTGTCGATATCACGATCGTCAGGAATCCGGAAGGCAAACCGACCAAACGCGTTGCCTTCGCGACGGATATTTCGCAACTGAAAGAACAGGAAAACCAACTCAAGCATTATCGGGATAACTTGGAACAGTTGGTTGTCGAGCGCACTCACAAGTTGCAGCAGGCAAAGCTGGCAGCAGAAGCAGCGAATGTTGCCAAGACGAATTTTCTCTCGAATTTGAACCACGAAATTCGCACACCTTTGAACGGCATTGTCGGAATGGCATACCTGCTCGGTGAATCTGGCCTCGCGTCGAAACAAATGGAGTACCTGAAGATGCTGGAAGAGTCGGCAGGACGACTGAGTCGTACCCTCACCTCGCTCATACGCGCATCTGAAATCGAGGCAGGCAAGTTAAAACTCAAGGTCGATCAAGTCGATGTGGTGAATCTTGCTCAAAAAGTGGTCGAGCCCTTTCGTGAAAAGGCCCGAGCCAAGCATCTCGACTTGATCGTGAATATTGAAGATTTCCCTCGAGACTTGGTTGGTGACGTGGGAGCACTCGAGCAGGCGATTTGGCAATATCTGAACAACGCAATCAACTTTACGAAAAAGGGTGAAATCCATTTCCGTATCTTCTCGGTCGGCGAAGATGCAAAGTCGGTACAGATTCGATGCGAAGTCGCTGATACCGGCAATGGTTTCGATCCAATAGAAGCTCCGCGCCTCTTCTCTCTGTTTGAGCAGGGTGACAGCAGCGCCACTCGCGAGGTCGAGGGATTGGGGCTCGGACTGGCCATCACACGCGGATTGGTTGATTTGATGGGGGGTGAATCCGGGGTGACCAGCGTTCCCGGTTCCGGTAGCCGTTTCTGGTTCACCGTACGCCTTGAAAGGGATCGACTATAGCGAAGGGCACTCGAGTGCAAGAACCAGAAATCTGGACGCCGTGTGGTTGTCAGGCAGGCATTGGCGAGAGAGAGTGGGCCTTGCATCTGAATGGGTCGATTCCACTCCTGGCCACCACATCCTGTTACGGCCCTCCGAATTGAGGGCCGTTTGTTTTTGTTTCGGGCCGAAAAATCCGCCATTGCCAGAAATGTTGGGATTTCTTACAGTCTCCGTGTCGGAACAATGGCAAGTCGGCGCTAAGCAGTTGTTCGAGAATGCTATCTGGCGACTGGCATTGTCCATGCTTATTTTTCAGTCGGCAAAGCTATCGCAGGGTTTCATAAGAATTTAAGAGAAGGATTGAACTGGATTCAGCGCCTTTTCGTGGGCACTGATCGGGTTTCGATGCGATAGATTGAGTCAGGCCTCGAAAGCGCCGTGAAAGTTGTTCGGGAGGGAAGTTGCAGCCGGTTCCGGAGTCGATAGTCGACGCCATCGCATGTCTTGATCTGCCTTCAATGCCGCAGGTCTTGTTGCGCCTGTTGCGGCTATCCGACAATCCATCCATTTCCGCGGCGGAACTGGCTGAAATCGTTCAGCAAGATCCGGCGTTGAGCGTGCATGTCCTGGTTGCCGCGAATCAGGTGTCGGGGCGGCAAGCAGTCGGGCTCAGCACTGTCCGTCAGTGTGTCGAGGCGCTCGGGCCGCGCATTGTCCGGACCATGGCGGCATGTCTGGCCATCCGGGGGGTATTCGACCGCTCCGGCGGGCAGCGCGGCCTTGACCTGACCGGCTACTGGGTTCACTCCCTGCATGTTGCCGAGCTTGCGCGAGGGATAGCAAGCGAACTTGGGCGCGAAGACGGTGATGAAGCCTACCTTGCGGGGCTACTGCACGATGTCGGGCAGCTTCTCCTGCTCGGCGGAATGGATGGCCGTTATGGCACCCTGCTGGCGTGGAGTCGTGACGAGGAAGCGCTGCTGGCCCTGGAGCGTCCGGAGCTTGGCACCGATCACGCGGCGGTGGGCGCATGGCTCATCGATCAGTGGCGCCTCCCTTCCTTCATTGCAGACGCTGTACTGTTCCATCATTGCCAGCCCACGGAGATTCCTGCGGCAGATGCCCTGAGCCGGATCGTCTGGACGGCGCACGCTGTGGTCGGCACCGGCCTGAACGAGGAGAGATTCGAACATCGGATCATGGAGTCGATGCTGGGCCTGACGGACAGCAGTCTCGCGGCGTTGCGCGGGCAGGCATTGGCACGCGTCGCTCAGTTGACCGCCGAACTGGGCATTGAAGCCGCGGCGCAGACGACGAGCGTGCCGCGTCCGTCGCATCCGCCGCTCGATAACGCCGGACAGTCCGGGGATCGGGTGGCCAACGAAGGAATCGATGCGGTCGTGCGCGACATGGCGGTGATGGCCCCGCTGCATCACAATCTCTCGGAAATCCACGACGAAATCGAGTTCCTGGGGGCGGTGCGGCAAGCCGCGCGAATCCTGTTCGGGCTGGGGCAACCGGCGTTCCTGCTGACGCGGGAAGACGGGTTGGTGCTCACGGGTGCCGGTGTCGACGGCCAGCCGCCGCTTCTCCAATCCTTCGGGATTCCGCTGGATGAGGCGCGCAGCCTTCTCGCGGCCGTCGCACTTGGCGAGGCGCCACGGGTGACTTTCAATGCCAGTCCCGCCGTTGGTGCGTCGTTGACCGATCTGCAGATTGCGCGAGCCATCGGCAGTGACGGGGTGCTGTACCTGCCCATGGCCAGCGGCGACCGACGGATTGGCGTGATGGCCTTCGGCGTCAGCGCTGCCCAACTCGGCCGATGGGAAAAGCAGCTCGACTGGATGGCCAGCTTCGCCAAACTGGTGGCAACCAGCCTGGAAAGCCGTCGTGGCGCGCGTGACCGCGAACAGCGACGCGAACTGGAACTGACCAGCCGATTTGAGCAGCGCGCGCGCCAGGTGGCGCACGAGGCCGGCAATCCGCTGTCGATCATCACGAACTACCTGAAGATCGTTTCCGATCGTCTGCCCGAGAGCGCGGGGGTTCATCACGAACTGGAAATACTCAAGGAAGAGATCGACCGCGTGGCCAAGATCATTCGGCGCCTCGGCGACAAATCCCTCGCCGCCCCTGAAGAGGGCGGCGCGGATGTGAATGCCGTCATCGAGGGCATGGCCGCGCTTTATCGCGAGTCGCTGTTTTCCAGTCGCGGCATCACCCTGGACCTGATCCTGAACGAACAGCTGCCGGCGATTCCCGGCAGTCGCGACCAGATCAAGCAGATCCTGCTCAATCTCTGGAAGAACGCGTCCGAGGCCGTACCGTCCGGGGGGCGCCTGGTGGTGTCCACCGCCAATGGCCTTCGGCAGGGTAATCGTGACTACGTGGAGATCCGGCTGGCCGACACTGGCCCGGGTTTGCCTGCCGAAGTCATCGAGAACATCTTCCAGCCACTCGATCCCGGGCGTCGGCCAGGCCACGCGGGCATGGGGCTGTCGATCGTTGCGGCCCTGGTCAAGGGTCTCGACGGGCAGATCACTTTCCAGAGCCGGGCCGGCCAGGGCACCACTTTCGTCATCCTGTTGCCGAAGTCCGAAAGGAGCGCACAATGAGCGGCTTCGCCATGTCCAACTTCAAGCCGATGCAGGATGCGGAACTGCCTGTCGACAGGATCCTCATCGTCGATGACGAGCCGCGCATGCGTGCCAGCCTGGCCATGCTGATCGAGGGTGACGGGCGCGAGATCACGCAGTGCGCATCGGGCACCGCGGCGCTGGCAATTCTCGAGAAGCGCACCATCGCCGTGGCGTTGCTCGACATCAACCTGCCGGATATTTCAGGGCTGGACATCCTCAAGTGGATCAGTGGCAACCACATTCCGACGAGCGTGATCATGGTGAGCGGCGACGACAGCATCGATTCAGCCATTCAGGCGTTGCGATATGGCGCCGTCGAATTCGTGCGCAAGCCTGGCGATATGGCCCACATCAAGCACAAGGTCGACAACGCGCTGCACCGCCGGCACCTCGAGCACCGGCACGCGCTGATGATGGCCCGCCTAGAACAGTCCGAGCGCCTGCATCGCTTCCTGGTGGAGAATTCTCCCGACCTGATCTATACGCTCGACGACCAGGGCCGGTTTCTGTTCGTCAACAACCGCTTCGAGTCGATGCTTGGCTATTCGCGCGACGAAGTGATCGGCAAGCATTATTCGACGGTGGTTTTCGATGACGATCGTGAACTGGTTCGCTTCGTTTTCAACGAGCGTCGCAGTGACAATCGTGCCTCGGCCAACATCGAGGTCAAGCTAAAGGCGAAGAACGATGGCAAGACCCGGACCTACGAAAGCCGCTGCGTGGTGGCAATGCTCAGCGCGGTTGGCATCTATGGCGAAGGCAGCGGAAGCCGCACCGGCAATTTCATGGGCACCTATGGCGTTGCCCGCGACATCACGGAGCGCAAGATCGCCGAGGAAACCATCAGCTTCCAGGCGCTCCACGATCACCTGACCCAGTTGCCCAACCGGCGCCTGTTCAAGGACCGCCTCGAACTGGCCATCACCCAGGCCCGCCGTCTCGCCAGAATGGTCGGCGTGATGTTTGTCGACCTCGATCGCTTCAAGCTGGTCAACGACACGTATGGCCACGCCGAAGGCGACGAGTTGCTCAAGAGCGTTGCCCAGGCCTTGCGCCGCTGTGTGCGTGCCGGCGACACCCTGGCCCGCCAGGGCGGGGACGAGTTCACCATCCTGCTGCCGGACCTGGCGCAGGCCGGCGACGCGGCATTAATCGCGGGCAAGATCGTCGATGAACTCAAGCAACCGTTCCACGTCGCCGGCCAGGACTTCCGCGCCACCGCCAGCGTCGGCATCGCCGTGTTCCCGCGCGATGGCGACAACGCCGACACGTTGCTGAAGAACGCCGACATCGCCATGTACAAGGTCAAGGCCGCGGGCAAGAACGCCTACCAGTTCTTCACGCCGGAGATGAATGCCAGCTACCACGAGCGCATCGGCCTGGAAAACGACTTGCGCCTCGCGATCGAGCGCTCCGAGTTCAAGCTGTACTTTCAGCCGCAGTTCAGCGTCGTGCGCAAGCGCATTGTCGGCATGGAAGCCCTGGTGCGCTGGCAACACCCCGAGCATGGCCTGCTCGATCCTTGCGGCTTCATCGACCTCGCCGAGGAAACCGGCCTCATCCGCGCGATCACGGATTCCGTGTTGGCCCAGGCCTGTGCGCAGCTCGCGCAGTGGCGCGCCTGGGGGCATTCGGAGCTGCGCATGTCGGTCAATGTTTCGCCGCAGGAGTTCGACCGCGGCGATCTGGTCGATCGCATCACGTCCCATGTCGAGCGGCATAGGCTGCCTCCCAATTCGCTGGAAATCGAAATCACCGAGAACCTGCTGTTGCAGGACGTTTCCGGTGTCATCGACAAGATGCGCATGCTGCGCGACCGTGGCGTGCGGATATCCATCGATGATTTCGGCACCGGTTATTCCTCGCTCAACTACTTGCGCCGCTTCCCGATCAACAGCATCAAGCTTGACCAGTCCTTTGTGCGCGACCTCGACGAGAGCCACCGCCACTCGCCGATCGTGAACGCCATCGTCGGCATTGCCGACGGCTTCGATCTCAAACTGCTGGCCGAGGGCGTCGAAACCGACTTCCAGCGCCGCACCTTGCAGGACCTCGGCTGTGACGAGATGCAGGGATTCCTGTTCAGTCGCCCCTTGCCCGCCAGCGAGGTCGCGCGGCTGCTCGCGGGCTGAGGGCATCGTTGTAAGGCTTTGTAACAGTTTGCCCTCTTATGTCGCATTCGACTTACAGTTTTGTTGTCGAATGCTGGCAAGGAGGGCATGAACATGGAAAAGCGGAATTCCCTGAAGGTTCTGGCGCTAGTGACGGTCCTGGCCGGTTGCGCCTCGGCGCCACTGGCACCGCGTGTCGCGGTGATGCCGGCGCCCGGCAAGTCGTTCGAGCAATTCGTCGCCGAGGAGCGTGTCTGCCGGCAGTGGGCCGAACAGTCCGTCGGTATCGGCCACGAAGACCCCGGCGCGCGCGTCTCGGTCGATAGCGCCGTGATCGGCACGGCCATCGGCGCGGTGGCCGGTGCGGCGATCGGCGGTCACCGTGGTGCCGGTGCAGGGGCGGCCGGCGGCTTGGTCATGGGTACGGCTGTCGGTTCGGATCGTGCCTACGCCAGCGAGCGCGATATCCAGCGGCGCTACGACATTGCCTACCAGCAGTGCATGTATGCCAAGGGCAACCAGTTGCCGGGCAACTATTACCGGCCGCAGGCGGCGAGTTATCCGCCGCCGCCACCACCCTCGACGCCTGTGGCACCGAGCAGCACCACGCCGCCACCGCCCCCGGGTTCGCCGCCACCTCCACCTCCCGACCTGCGGCGATAAGCGGCCGGGCCGCGCTTTTGCGGGCGTCGGCAGCCCGCGGAGGCGAAAAATGCGGCAAGGCACTGACGTATAATGCCAATTCGTCAGATACGTCATGCCTTACGGCCGCCGCATGCAGCTTTTTGCCCTCGGGATCAATCACCATACCGCGCCGCTGGCCGTGCGCGAGCAGGTGTCTTTCGATCTCGCGCGCTTGCCCCAGGCCTTGCACGATCTGCTGCGGGCCAAGCCGGTGCGCGAGGCAGCGATTCTCTCGACATGCAATCGCACCGAACTCTACTGCGCCGCTGATCGTTCCGACGGCGTTGCCGACTGGCTGGCCGAGTACCATTCCCTGACGCCGGGCAAAATCCAGCCGTACCTCTATACGCATCCGCAGCGCAGCGCCGTCAGGCACATGTTCCGCGTCGCTTCGGGCCTTGATTCCATGGTGCTCGGCGAACCCCAGATCCTCGGCCAGATGAAGCAGGCGGCGCGCCTCGCCGAAGAGGCGGGCACGCTCGGCACGCTGCTCAACAAGCTCTTCCAGCGAACCTTCGCCGTGGCCAAGGAAGTGCGCTCGACCACCGCCATCGGTGCCAACATCGTTTCGATGGCCGCCGCTTCGGTGCATTTGTCGGCGCGCATTTTCGAGGATCTGAAGCAGCAGAAAGTCCTGTTCGTCGGCGCCGGTGAAATGATCGAACTGTGCGCCGCGCACTTTGCCGCCGAGAGTCCGAAGCGCCTCACGATCGCCAATCGCACCATCGAAAAGGCCGAGGTGCTGGCCGGACGTTTCAGCGGCGACGCCATCCGCCTTGATGAACTGGGTGAGAGACTCGCCGAGTACGACATTGTGGTCTCCTGCACCGCCAGCCCGCTGCCGATCATCGGCCTGGGGATGGTCAAGCGTGCGCTGAAGGAACGCAAGCATCGGCCCATGGTGATGGTCGATCTTGCCGTGCCGCGCGACATCGAGTCCGAGGTCGACAAGCTCGACGACGTGTTTCTTTACACGCTCGATGATCTCGGCCAGATCGTCGAGCAGGGCCTGGAATCCCGGCAGGCGGCGGTGGTCGAGGCCGAAGCGATCATCGACGGCCAGGTGCACGATTTCCTGCAATGGGTCGATGCGCGCGAAGTGGTGCCGACGATCCGGGCACTGCGCGATAGCGCCGAGCGCGCGCGACGCCACGAGGTGGACCACGCGCTGAAACTGCTGCGCCGGGGCGACGATCCCGCGCAAGTGCTGGAAACGCTCTCGCGCGGGCTGACCAACAAACTGATGCACGGCCCGACCCATGCCCTCAACCAGGCCGAGGGCGACGAGCGCAACAAGCTCTCCGAACTCGTTTCGCGCATCTTCCATCTCCACCCGCACGAGTAGCTGTCCTGCCTGCAGCCGGGTGGCGGCATTGTCCCCCGGTTGGCCACGGCTGACTTTTGTCCATTCCATTCATCCCATGAAATCCAGCATCCGCGACAAGCTCGAACAACTATCCCGACGCAGGGAGGAACTCGATGCCATTCTCGGCGACGAGTTGACCACGCGCGACATGGACAACTACCGCAAGCTCGCGCGCGAGCACGCCGAGATCGGACCGGTGGTGGCGCTCTACGGTGCCTATCAGGCGGCGGAGGCGGACATCGCCGCCGCACGCGAGATGCTCGCCGACCCCGAGATGAAGGAGATGGCCGAGGAGGAGATCGTCGCCGGCGAGGCCGAGATCGTGAGGCTCGACGAGGATTTGCAGAAGGCGCTGCTGCCCAAGGACCCGAACGACGAACGCAACATCTTCCTGGAGATCCGAGCGGGCACAGGTGGCGAGGAGTCGGCGCTGTTCGCCGGCGATCTCTATCGCATGTACACGCGCTATGCCGAGCGCCAGGGCTGGAAAGTCGAGCAGGTCTCGGCCAGTGAATCCGACCTTGGCGGCTACAAGGAAGTGATCGTGCGCGTCGTCGGCAACGGCGCTTACTCCAAGCTCAAGTTCGAATCAGGCGGCCATCGCGTCCAGCGAGTGCCCGAGACCGAGGCGCAGGGCCGTATCCATACCTCGGCGTGCACGGTGGCGGTGCTGCCGGAAGTCGACGAGGTGGCGGACGTTAACATCAATCCGGCCGAACTGCGCATCGACACTTTTCGCGCCTCCGGCGCCGGTGGCCAGCACATCAACAAGACCGACTCGGCGGTGCGCATCACCCACCTGCCGACCGGCATCGTCGTCGAGTGCCAGGACGACCGCTCGCAGCACCGCAACAAGGCACAGGCGATGTCGGTGCTGGCGGCGCGCATCAAGGACGTGCAGGTCCGCGAACAGCAGCAGAAGATCGCCAGCGAGCGCAAGTCGCTGATCGGCAGCGGCGACCGCTCCGAGCGCATTCGCACCTACAACTTTCCGCAGGGCCGCGTCACCGACCACCGCATCAACCTGACGCTCTACAAACTGCAGTTCGTCATGGACGGCGACCTCGAGGAACTGGTGTCGGCGCTGACCGCCGAACACCAGGCGGAACTGCTGGCCGCACTGGCGGAATGACCGCAGGCGAAGCGCTGGCGCAGGCGCGCGGGCGCATCGAGCCCGCCGAGGCCAAGCTGCTGTTGCGCCATGTGCTCGGCTGTTCGGCGGCCGAACTCGCCGCGCATCCCGAACGCGAACTCGCGGAAAGTCAGTCGTCGCGCTACGCCGATCTGGTGGTGCGCCGCGCCGCCGGCGAGCCGGTCGCCTATCTGGTCGGCAGCCGCGAGTTCTTTGGTCGTGAGTTCATCGTCACGCCGGCGGTGCTGGTCCCGCGCCCGGAAACGGAATTGCTGGTCGAACTGGCGCTGGCGAAAGCCAGTCGTCGCGATACGCCGCGGGTTCTCGATCTCGGCGCCGGCAGCGGCTGCGTGGCGATCACGCTGGCGCTGGAACTTGGCTGTTGCGAGGTTGTGGCGGTCGATGTTTCGGGCGACGCACTTGCCATCGCCCGCGACAACGCGGCGCGGCTTGGCGTGAAAGTGACGTTCGTGCCAAGCGACTGGTTCGCAGCGCTCGAGGGCACGTTCAATCTTATCGTTGGCAATCCACCCTATGTGGCGGAAGGCGATCCTCATTTGTCGGAGGGCGACCTGCGCTTCGAGCCGACGGGAGCGCTAGCCTGCGGCAGAGACGGGCTCTCGGCCATCCGTCGCATCGTCGCCGACGCGCCGCGCTACCTGAGGCCCGGCGGCTGGCTGTTCCTCGAACATGGCTACGATCAGGCCGAGGCGCTGCACGAACTGCTGGCGTCGCGCTTCCCCCTCGTCGAGCAGCATCGCGACCTCGCCGGAATCGTGCGCGTCAGTGGTGGTAGAATGCCCGACTAAATCGATCAGCTTTTATCTAGGAGCCGAAATGGACAAGAGCAAGATTCAGGAAACCGTTAGCCAGAACCCCGTCGTGCTGTTCATGAAGGGCACGAAGCATTTTCCGAGTTGCGGCTTTTCAGGCCGTGCCGTGCAGGTGCTGAAGGCCTGCGGCGTCAACAATTTCGTCGATGTCAATGTCCTGGCGGAGCCGGACACCGTGCCCGAACTGCGTGAATACGCCAACTGGCCGACCATCCCGGTGCTGTACATCAAGGGCGAGTTCATCGGCGGCTGCGACATCATGACCGAGATGTACCAGGCCGGCGAACTGCAGCAGAAACTGGCGTCAGCCGCGTAGCTCGGCCAGCAGCTTCTCGATCATGCGTCGCGCCTGGTTGAGATAGCCGGCGCCGAACAGGTTGAAGTGGTTGAGGACGTGGTAGAGGTTGTAGAGCGTCTTCCGCGTCTCGTAGCCGGCGTCCAGCGGCCAGGCCGTTCGGTAGACGGCATAGAAGGATTCGGGAAAGCCGCCGAACAGTTCGCTCATCGCCAGGTCGGCTTCCCTGTCGCCGTAATAGACGGCCGGATCGAAGATCACGGGCGTGCCGTCGGGCAGGGCGGATGCGTTGCCGTTCCAGAGGTCGCCATGCAGCAGCGAGGGCCGGGGAAGGTGGTCGACGAAGAACGCGGCGAGACGTTCGGCCAGCGCTTCGCCCTGATCGACCAACTTGCGTTCCATGCCCTTGGCGAGCGCCAGCCGTAGCTGCGGCTGGAGCCGCCGCCGGGCGAAAAACAGCGGCCACTCGTGCTGCCAGTCGTTCTGCTGCGGCGTGCCGCCTATCCAGTTGTCGCTTTGCCAGCCGAAGCGCTCGCCGGTGTGCCGGTGCAGGTCCGCGAGTTGCCGGCCCAGTGCCGCGCCACTGCGTCGATCGAGTCCGGTCAGGTCGAGATGCTCAAGTTCGATGCGGGCCATTCCGTCCGCGACGTCGATGCCGATGACTTCCGGGACGCGCACACAGGCCGTGGCCCGCAAGGCGGCGAGACCCGCCGCCTCGGCCTCGAAGCGGGACAACTCCGCCGCCGGCGCGGTCTTGTGGAAGACCGGCATCAGCCGCTGGAAAGCTGCCGGTTGGCGTGGGTGAGGCGGTCGGCCAGCACTTGCAGGAAGGCGCGATAGAAGTGCATGCGGCAGGCGTCGGAAGCGCCGTGCAGGGCGGCACCCGGAATGGTCACGATTCTGGCGGGAGCCCGGACGATGACGTTGGCGCCGCGCGTCGGTTGGCCGCCGATCACCGCCATTTCGCCGAAGCAGTCGCCTGGCGACAGCAGGTTGAGCGAGCGGTCCTTGCGATAGACGCGCAGTTCGCCCTCGACCAGAAAACAGAAGAAGTCGCCGGTCTCGCCCTCGCGCATGACAATCGTGCCGGGCCCCATGTCCTGCCAGCGCGAAAAGCGGACGACCTCCCAGATTTCGACATCGGAGAAGTCACGGAAAAAGGCGAGCCCGCGCAATGCCTCGAATTTCTCGCTGTCGGCGACATCGTGAGGCACGGTCAAGGTCCGGCGGTCGCGGAAACACTGGGCGAGGTCATGCGCGAACTCGTCCCAGCCTGCATAGCGGGCATCGAGTTTCTTTTGCATTGCCCTTGCGACAATGGCCTCGAGGCCGGGCGGAATGCCGGCGCGGAACGTCGAGGGCGCCGCCGCCACGCTGTTGCAGATCTGGTAGATCATTCCATAGTTGCTGGTGGCCTGGAAAGGCAGCCGGCCGGTCAGCAGTTGATACATCACGACACCCAGCGACCAGATGTCCGTGCGGTGGTCGAGCGGCTGCTCCCTCACCTGTTGCGGCGACATGTAGGCCGGCGAGCCGACACCGGACACCTGGGTGCGGGTGTCGTCGCTGGCGTGGAGGGACGCGCCGAAATCCGAGATCTTGATGTCGCCCGACTCCCGCTCGCCGTCACCGCCGGCGAGCAGGATGTTGGCCGGCTTGATGTCGCGGTGGGTGATGCCCATACGATGGGCATAGTCGAGCGCGCGCGTGCACTTGAAGACGATTTCGACCAGCCGGTCGATCGGCAGCAGCGCATCCGGCGCGCAATGGCGCTCGAGCGTGCCGCCGCCGACATATTCCATGACGATGTAGCTGGCGTCGTCGCCGATCACCGCGTCGAAAATCTGGACGATATGGGGGTGCGTCAGCTTGCCGGCGAGCGCGGCTTCGTTCATCAGCAGGTGCTGGAACACGCGGCCGTGATTCTTGTCCCGCAGGGCGTCCGGCGAAAATACCTTGACTGCGACGTCGCGACCGGCAAACGGGTCGCGGGCGAGGTAGACAGTGGCGGTGGCGCCATGGCCGATCTTGCCGAGGATTTCGTACTTGCCGAGGCGTTCCATCAAAGCCGCTGGCGGGCCCGGGCGATGGCGGCACGCACCTGCACGGGCGCCGTGCCACCAATGTGATCGCGTGCGGCCAGCGAGCCGGCGACGGTCAGCACCGCGGCGACATCATCACCGACGAAGGCGGAGAAGCCCTGCAATTCCGAGAGCGACAGGTCGGCGAGGTCGCAGCCCCTGGTCTCGGCGGCGCGCACGGCGCGGGCGACGGCCTCGTGGGCATCGCGGAAGGGCAGGCCTTTCTTGACCAGGTAGTCGGCCAAGTCGGTCGCGGTGGCGTAGCCCTGTTTCAGCGCGGCGGCCATGGCTTCCGGCCTGACGCGGATGCCGCCAGCCATGTCGGTGAAGATGCGCAGCGTGTCGATCACCGTGTCGGCGGTGTCGAACAGCGGCTCCTTGTCTTCCTGGTTGTCCTTGTTGTAGGCCAGCGGCTGGCCTTTCATCAGCGTCAGCAGCGCCATCAGGTTGCCGTAGGTTCGTCCGGTCTTGCCGCGCGCCAGTTCGGGCACGTCGGGATTCTTCTTTTGCGGCATGATCGAGGAGCCGGTGCAGAAGCGGTCGGCGAGGTCGATGAAACCGACGCGCGGGCTCATCCAGAGGATCAGTTCCTCGGAGAAGCGCGAGACGTGCATCATCACCAGCGACGCGGCGGCGCAGAACTCGATGGCGAAGTCGCGGTCGGAAACGGCATCGAGCGAGTTCTCGCAGACACCATCGAAACCCAGTTCGCGGGCGACGAACTCGCGGTCGATGGGGAAAGTGGTGCCAGCCAGCGCGGCCGCACCGAGCGGCAGGCGATTGACGCGCCGGCGCGCATCCGTCATCCGCTCGCGGTCGCGGCCGGCCATCTCGACATAGGCAAGCAGGTGGTGGCCGAAGGTGACGGGCTGTGCCACCTGCAAGTGCGTGAAGCCCGGCATCGGGGTGTCGGCGTGCTGTTCGGCGAGGTCGAGCAGGGCCGCCTGGTAGCTGCGCAGCAGGTCGCCGATGGCGTCGATGGCGTCGCGCAGCCAGAGCCGGATGTCGGTGGCCACCTGGTCGTTGCGCGAGCGGCCGGTGTGCAGCCGCTTGCCTGCGTCGCCGACCAGTGCGGTCAGCCGCTTCTCGATGTTGAGGTGCACGTCCTCGCCATCGAGGTTCCAGGCGAATTCACCGCGCTCGATCTCGCCGGCGATCTGCGCCATGCCGCGCTCGATATCGGCCAGATCGCTCGGACTGATGATGCGCTGGCGGGCGAGCATCCTGGCGTGGGCCAGCGAGCCGCGGATGTCCTGGGCGGCCATGCGCTGGTCGAAAAAGACCGAGGCCGTATAACGTTTGACGAGGTCGGAGACGGGCTCGGCGAAACGGCCCGACCAAGTGTTATCTGACATAATGAAACCGTTGAAAAATCGGTGGTTTTGCGGAATGGCAAGTATAGGGGAAAACGGCTTGGCTTCTCTGTTTCCGGCGGGTTCGCCGCGCCTGCCGGACTTCTGCAACCTTGGCACCTGGCTGCGCGTGCTGCTCGCGGCGAACGGCATGGCGCTGGTCGCGGGTCTGGTCCGCGCACGCGGCTGGGCGAACTTGTCCGCGGAACTGGCGCAACTGGCGTCGGTGGTCGAGCCGGCGACGCTGGGCAGTCTTCTCCTGCTCTGTGCGATCCGGTCGAGGCTGGTGGCCGTGTCGTCGGCGACGGCCGCGGCCGTCGTGGTTGCCGTCGCCGCGTTGGCCGGCATGGCGTTCGCCGCGCTGCTGGTGCCATTGAGCGCGACCCAAGGTCAGCCGTGGTGGCACGCCGGTTTCTGGGCGGCGCTGGCGGCCTTCATTCTGCTGGCATGGTTCGACCTGGCCGCGCGCGCCCATGCGCCGGCAGTGACCGAAGCGCGCCTGATGGCGCTGACCGCGCGCATCCGCCCGCATTTTCTGTTCAACAGCCTGAATGCCGTCCTGGGCGTGATCCGCTCCGATCCGCGTCGCGCGGAGCAGGCCCTGGAAGAACTGTCGGAGCTGTTTCGCGTGCTGATGCAGGACAACCGCGAACTGGTGCCGCTCTCGGCGGAGATCGCACTGGCGCGGCAGTATCTCGATCTCGAACGATTGCGCCTCGGCGACCGGCTGCAGGTCCGCTGGGAGATCGATACCTGTCCGCCCGATGCGCTGGTGCCGCCGCTGATGCTGCAGCCCCTGATCGAAAACGCCGTCTATCACGGCATCGAGCCGCTGGCGGGCGCGGGCGAAGTGACGATCAGCTTGTCCCGGCGCCAGGAGCGCGTGCTCATCGACATCGCCAATCCGGTCGTCGAGGCCGGGCAGGGTGGTCATCATGCCGGCAACCGCATGGCGCTGGCCAACATCCGCGAGCGATTGCTGCTGTTTTTCGATCTCGAGGCCACCCTGGCGGCCGATCTCGCCGAAGGTCGGTACCGCGTGCGCATCGAACTGCCCTATCGCCGCGGAGCGTCGTCTTGACGGCTTTGCGCCTGCTGGTGGTCGACGACGAGGCGCCGGCGCGTTCGCGCCTGCGCAACCTGCTCGACGACATCGCCGGCGACTTGCCGACGTCGGTCGTTGCCGAGGCAGCCGATGGCGTCGATGCGCTGGAGAAGATCGGCGATGGCGGCATCGATGTGGCGCTGGTGGACATCCGCATGCCGCGCATGGACGGCATCGAACTGGCGCGCCATCTGTCTTTGCGTGATCCGGCGCCGGCGGTCATTTTCGTCACGGCCTACGACCAGTATGCCGTCAAGGCCTTCGAACTGTCCGCAGTCGACTATCTGCTCAAGCCGGTCAAGGCGGCACGCCTGGCCGACGCGCTGCGCAAGGTCGGCCGATCGTCGCCGCCTGCCGGCGCCATTGTCGCGGCGGCCGAGGCGATCCAGCCGGGCGGCCGCCGCCAGTTGCGCAGTTCGGAGCGCGGCAAGGTCCTGCTGGTGCCTGTTGCCGACATCCTGTATTTCAAGGCCGAGCTCAAGTACGTCACGGCACGCACCCGCGAGCGCGAGTTCCTGCTCGAGGAGTCGCTCGCGCAGCTCGAGAGCGAGTTCGCGACCCGCTTCCTGCGCATACACCGCAACTGCCTGGTGGCGCGCGACGCCATCGCCGGCTTCGAGCGGGATCACGAAGTGCCCGACGAGCCGGAGTCCTCCGAGCCGCGCTGGGCGCTGATCCTGCGGGATGTGGCTGACCGGCTGCCGGTCAGCCGCAGGCAGTGGCCGCAGGTGAAAGCGATGCTGAGCTAGTAGGCGCCGCCGCCGCGTTCCTTCTGGAAGTAGCTGGCGTCGCTGACCCAGTCCCAGACGTCGCCCGTCCGCCGCGGCGCCGGCGGGATGAAGCCGAGCTTCTCGTAGGCGTCGATCAGGCGGATGATTTCGCTGGCCGCATCGGGCGAGAAGCCTTGGCGGCCGCTGCGTTGCGTGACCATGAGGCCGTTCAGGAAAGGCGCCATCTCCGAGGTGCCCCACAGGCGCACGATGTTCTCGAAGACATGCGGGTAGTGTTCTTCCAGGTGTCTTGGATAGGCGGCCGCGTGATCGGGGCCGAGGTGTGCCAGCAAGCGGTCGCGGATTTCCGGGGTGATGGTCATGGCGAACTCCTGGCGAGGACGACACGCCCATTCTAGTCGAACGCCACCGGCGACGGACTTGCTACAAGCTGAGCAGGCTAGTTCCTGGTGGCCTGCATGCGCGCCCGGCTGTCCTCGATGGCGTCTTCGATCAGGGTGCCGTAGAACTCCGGCAACCGGTAGCCGACGATGGGTTCGGCCAGCGGCCGGCCGGCACTGTCGAGGAATAACAGCGTCGGGGTCATCCGGACGTCGTGCCGGCGGGCCAAAGCCCGATGGGTGCTGCGCTGGCCGGCGAAGTCGATCAGCGGTTTGTCACGGTCGAGGTTGACCTGGCGGAACACAGCGCCGGCGGCCGGGCTCGCGGCCATGGCGTTGACATGCTCGCGGCGGGCCTTGTCGCACCAGCTGCAACCGGCGCGGCTGAACAGCAGGACGACGGGAATGCCGTTGTCACGGGCCCGCCGGCCATCGGCGGCCAGGTCGGTCGCCAAAGTCAGTGGTGGTGGCGCGCCGGCGGCGGTCGCGATGGTCAGCCATGCTAAAATCCAGGCGCAAAGCAGGCGTAGCCAGCCACCCCGAAGCGGCTGCTCCATGTCCTTCTCCTTTAGGGTTGTGCGCCCAGTGAACAAGGCTCCCGAGCGTATCGTCATCGCCACGCGTGAATCGCGTCTTGCCGTGTGGCAGGCCGAGCACGTGCGCGACCAGTTGCTGAAGTTATATCCGGCGTGCCGCGTCGAACTGCTGGGCATGACCACGCGCGGCGACCAGATCCTCGACCGGCCCCTGGCCAAGGTGGGCGGCAAGGGACTGTTCGTCAAGGAACTCGAAACCGCGCTGCTCGACGGCCGCGCCGACATCGCCGTGCATTCGATGAAGGACGTGCCGATGGAGTTGCCGCCGGAGTTCGCGCTGGTCGCCACCGGCCGGCGCGAAGTGCCGCTCGACGCTTTCGTGTCCTCCCGGTACGCCAGCCTCGACGACATGCCGCCCGGTGCCATCGTCGGCACGTCGAGCCTGCGGCGCGAAGCGCAACTGCACGCGCGCTATCCATACCTCGCCGTGACGTCGCTGCGCGGCAATCTCGACACACGGCTGCGCAAGCTGGACGAGGGGCAGTACGACGCCATCATCCTTGCCGCCGCCGGCCTGACCCGGCTGGGCCTCAAGGAGCGCATCCGCGCGGTGCTGCCGGCCGAGGTATCGCTGCCGGCGGCCGGACAGGGTGCGCTGGGTATCGAGGCGGCTGCCGGCCGCGAGGATCTCGCCGCGTGGCTGGCGCCGCTCAATGACGCCGACACGGCCGCCTGCGTGCGCGCGGAGCGTGCCGTTTCGCGCGCCCTGGCGGGCAGTTGCGAAGTGCCGCTCGGCGCCTACGCCCAGATCGAACACGCGCGCGAAGGATCGCTGTGGCTGCGCGGTTTCGTGGCCACGCCCGATGGCGCGCGCGTGGCGCGTGCCGAGCTGACGGGCAGTGCGAACGAGGCCGAAGCGCTGGGCCTGCGGCTCGCCGCCCAATTGCGCGCCCGGGGCGCGGACGAGATTCTTGCCTCGCTGGGGACTTGAGTGGCGGAGGAACTGGCGGGACGCCATGTCGTTGTCACCCGTCCGGCCGGGCAGGCAGCGCACCTGGCCGAGGCATTGATCAACCTGGGTGCGCGACCGGTCCTGTTTCCCGTCCTGGCGATCTTCGACATCGAGGACCCGGCTCCGCTCCAGGAAGCCGCGCTGCGGCTCGATGGGGTCGACTGGGTGGCTTTCGTCAGCCCCAACGCCGTCGAGAAGGCGTTGAACGCGATTCTCGCGCTTCGACCATGGCCGGCCGGTCTGCGCGTGGCGACCGTCGGCAAGAGCAGCGAGCAGGCGCTGGCGAAGCATGGCGTCACCGACGTCGTGGCACCGCGGGAACGCTTCGATTCCGAAGCGCTGCTCGAACTGCCCGAATTGCAACAGATGGCCGGCAAGTGCGTGATGATTTTCCGCGGCGACGGCGGACGTGAATTGCTCGGCGACACGCTGAGGCAGCGCGGCGCCTCCGTCGAATACGTGACCTGCTATCGTCGCGGCCGGCCGGCGCTCGATCCGGCGCCGCTGCTGAAGCTGTGGAGCGAGGGCCGCCTCGACGCCGTGACCGTGACGAGCAGCGAGGGCTTGCGCAACCTGGTGGACATGGTGGGCAAACTCGGCCAGACCTGGCTGAAGAAGACGCCGCTGTTCGTGCCGCATCAGCGCATCGCCGGCGTGGCCCGCGCCATCGGCTGCCGCGAAGTCATTTTGACCGGCCCGGGCGACGATGGCCTGTTGGCCGGCCTGTTGGAGTATTTCCGTGACCACGCCCGAGTTGCCTGAACTGTCGAACACGCAAGCCTCCACGCCGCCTCGCTCGGGCGCGGCGCGGCATTGGCTGGCGCTCGCGATCGCTGCCGTCGCCCTGCTGGCTTCCGGCTGGCAGTGGCTGGAGATGCGGCAGCGCTTGACCGCCGTGCAGGAAGAGCTGGCGCGCCGGCTTGCCGAGAGCGACGCGGTGGCCAAGGAGAGCCGCGTCATCGCCCGCCAAGCCCAGGAAGCCTTGGCCGCGCAACAGGCCAAGGTCGGCATGCTGGACGCGCAACTGGCCGAGATGCAGGGTCAGCAGCTGGCCCTCGATGCCGTCTATCAGGAATTGTCCAAGAGCGGCGACGAACGCCTGCTCGCCGAGGTCGATCAGGCGGTCAGCCTGGCCGCGCAACAACTTCGCCTCGCGGGCAATGTCGAAGTGGCGCTGATCGCGCTGACCGGTGCCGAGGCGCGCTTGGCGCGCGCCGCGCGGCCGCAGTTTCTTGGCCTGCGCAAGTTGATCGTCCGCGACATCGAGCGTTTGAAGTCGTTGCCGAGCGCCGATGTGTCGGGCTTGGCGATGAAGCTGGAAGGCATCATCGCGGTGGTCGATACCCTGCCGCTTGCCTATGAACGACGGCCGAAACCCGAGGCGCCGGCGTCCGCACAGGCCTCGTCGCCGGTCCAGGCGGGCTTCTGGCAGGCGCTGCTGAACGACTTCTGGTCGGAGGTCCGGCAACTGGTGCGCATCGAGCGCATCGATGCGGTCGGCCATGCCGATCCGGCGCTGTTGTCGCCCAGCCAGAGCTTCTTCCTGCGCGAGAACCTCAAGCTGCGCCTGGTCAATGCCCGCCTGGCGCTGCTGGCGCGGGATGGCCGCAGCTTCCACGAAGATATCGGCCAGGCCACGCGCTGGCTCGATCGCTACTTCGACGGCGGCGCCAAGGCGGTGCAGGCGTCGGCGAATCTGCTGAAGGGACTGCAGAAGGTCGACGTCGGCGTCGAGGCGCCCGGCCTCAACGAGACGCTCGACGCCGTGCGCAATTTCAAGCTGGCCCGGGACAAGAAGTAGACGGCCATGCGACTCTTGCTTTGGCTATTGCTGTTGGCGGCGCTGGCGACCGGCTTGGCTGTGGCGGCGCGCTATAACGACGGTTATGCGCTGCTGGTGATGCCGCCGTGGCGCATCGAGCTGTCGCTCAATCTGCTGCTGTTCGTGCTGCTGGCCGGCTGCGTGGCCGCCTACTTTCTGCTGCACGGCATCGCCAGCATCCTGCGCATGCCGGCGGCGGTGAGCGCCTATCGCGCCAAGCGCGCCCGGGCGAAAGCCGACAGCGCGCTGCGCGATGCCGTGCTGTGTTGGCAGGAAGGGCGTTTCAGCCAGGCGATCAAGAGTGCCGAGCAGTCGTTCGACGCCGGACATGCCCGCGGTCTGGCGGCGCTGATCGCCTTGCGCGCGGCCCATGGCTTGCGCGACGAGAGTCGTGAAGCGTTGTGGCGTCAACGGGCGCTCGACAACGAGACCGGCGTCCGGGCGGCGCGGCTGAAGGCCGAAGTGGAACTGGCCCTGGACAACCATGATTTCGGGTTGGCCCGCGATCTGCTCAAGCAGTTGCTCGATGAAGGCGGTCGTCATATCGCCTTGCTGCGCCTGTCGCTGCGCATTCACCAGGGACTCGGCGACTGGACGGAGGTATTGCGGCTTACCCGTCAGCTGCAGAAGCACAAGGCGCTGACGGCCGAGCAGGCGGCGCCGTTGCGCCTGCGCGCGCATCGCGAGAATCTTGCCGCGCTGGCCGGAGACGGCGAGCAGCTGTTGCGTTACTGGAAGTCCATGGCGGACGACGATCGCCGCGAAGCGCGGCTGGCGCTGACGGCCGCGCAAGCCCTGGCGGTCGCCGAAGACTGCGGCGGCGCCGCGCGGCTGATCGAGGATTTCCTCGATCACGAGTGGGACTCGGCCCTGGTGGCGGTCTATGGCCAATGCCAGGGCGGCGACGTGGTGGCGCGCATCGCCCATGCCGAGAAATGGCTGGCCGATCATCCGCGCGATGGCGCCCTGCTTCTGGCCCTCGGCCGGCTCTGCCGCCAGAAGCAACTCTGGGGCAAGGCCCAGAGCTATCTGGAAGCCTCGCTGGCAGTCGAGCCGACGCCGGAAGCACATCTCGAATTGGCCAGTCTCCTGGAAACAGAACTGGAAAAGTCAGGCGTGGCGGAGCGCCACTATCGGTCGGCCGCCATGCTCTATCAGAGCCAGTCGCGCGGCGGCAGGAAGTCGGTGTAGAGCTTGTCCTCGGCGCTGCCCGGCTCGGGACGCCAATCGTAGCGCCATTTCACCACGGGCGGCATCGACATCAGGATCGACTCGGTGCGGCCGCCCGATTGCAGGCCGAACAGTGTGCCGCGATCCCAGACCAGGTTGAACTCGACATAGCGGCCGCGCCGGTAGGCCTGGAAGTCGCGCTCGCGCTCGCCGTAGGGCAGGTTGCGGCGCCTCTCGCAGAGGGGCAGGTAGGCTGATGTGAAGGCGTCACCGACGGCGCGCGTCAAGCCGAAACATCGCTCGAAACCGCCTTCGCCGAGATCGTCGAAGAAGATGCCGCCGATGCCGCGCGGCTCCTGGCGATGCTTCAGGTAGAAGTAGTCGTCGCACCATTTCTTGTAGCGCGCATGGACATCGGCGCCGAAAGGCGCCAGGGCGTCGCGGCAGGTGCGATGAAAGTGCGCACAGTCTTCCGCGAACCCGTAGTACGGCGTGAGGTCCATGCCGCCGCCGAACCACCAGACGGGTTCTTCGCCTGCCCGGGTGGCGACGAAGCAGCGCACGTTCATGTGGCTGGTCGGGCAATAGGGATTGCGCGGATGCAGCACCAGCGAAACGCCCATCGCTTCAAAGCGGCGGCCGGCGAGTTCGGGACGATGCGCCGTCGCCGAAGCAGGCATCGATTCACCCGTGACATGCGAGAAATTGACGCCGCCGCGTTCGAAGAAATTGCCTTCCTCGAGCAGGATCGAAGTGCCGCGTCCCCACGTATCGCGCCTGAAAGGCTTGCCGTCGAATGCTTCCAGCGCCGCGACGATGCCGTTCTGGAGACCGGTCAGATAATCGCGGACGGCGGCGGTATCGATCACCGCTTGATGGCCCGGTAGCCAATATCCCGGCGGTACTGCATGCCATCGAAGCGGATGGCGTCCACCGCTTCATAGGCGCGCCTCTGGGCTGTCTTGACGTTGTCGCCGAGGGCGGTCACGCACAGGACGCGCCCGCCGGCGGTAACCGCTTGGCCGTCGCGAAGGGCCGTGCCGGCATGGAAGACGTGG
This sequence comes from uncultured Rhodocyclaceae bacterium, assembly GCA_964469455.1. Classification (GTDB taxonomy): domain Bacteria; phylum Pseudomonadota; class Gammaproteobacteria; order Burkholderiales; family Rhodocyclaceae; genus Fen-999. Next base: position 23,157 of record CAYXZX010000017.1, read on the forward strand.
ATGTCCTCCGCTTCCTGCTGCGGCAGGCCGTGGATGACGTCGCCTTTCCGTGGCGCGTCGGGATAGTTCTCGGCGGCCAGCACCACGCCGAGCGCGATGCGTCGGTCCCACTCCGCCTCGACCTTGTCGAGGCGACCGTCGATGGCGGCATCGAGCAGCTTAACGAAGTCGCTCTTCAGCCGCATCATGATCGGCTGTGTCTCGGGATCACCCATCCGACAGTTGAACTCAAGCACCTTCAGCGAGCCGTCGGGCTTGATCATCAAGCCGGCGTAGAGGAAGCCGGTGAAGGGGATGTGATCCCTCTCCATGCCCTGGATGGTCGGCATGATCACTTCGCGCATGACTTTCGCATGCACTTGCGGCGTGACCACCGGCGCCGGTGAATAGGCGCCCATGCCGCCGGTATTCGGCCCCTCATCGCCGTCCTGCAGGCGCTTGTGATCCTGGCTGGTGGCCAGCGGCAGCACGTTCCGGCCGTCGGCCATGACGATGAAACTGGCTTCCTCGCCTTCGAGGAATTCCTCGACGACGACGCGTGCGCCCGCGTCGCCCATGCGGTTGTCGAGCAGCATCATGTCGATCGCGGCATGCGCCTCGTGCAGCGACATGGCCACGACGACCCCCTTGCCGGCCGCGAGGCCATCGGCCTTGATGACGATCGGCGCGCCCTTGTTCTCGACATAGGCGTGCGCCGCCTGTGCGTCGGCAAAGGTGGCGAATTCGGCCGTGGGAATGCCGTGGCGCGTCATGAAGCGCTTGGCGAAATCCTTGGAGCTTTCCAGTTGCGCGGCGGCCTTGCTGGGGCCGAAGATACGCAGGCCGCGGGCGCGAAAGACATCGACGATGCCCGCCGCCAACGGCGCTTCAGGGCCGACCAGCGTCAGGTGAATCTTTTCCTTTTGGGCGTAGTCGGCCAGGGCCTCGATGTCGGTGATCGCCAGATTCTCGAGTTCCCGCTCGCGCGCTGTCCCGGCGTTGCCCGGCGCCACCAGGACCTTCTGGAGCCCCGGTGTTTGGGCGATGCGCCAGGCAAGCGCATGTTCACGACCGCCGGAACCGACAACAAGGATCTTCATGATGCGCTTTCGGCTAATGCCGGAAGTGGCGGAGGCCGGTGAAGACCATGGCGATGTTCTGTTCATCGGCCGCGGCGATCACTTCGGCGTCGCGCACCGAACCACCGGGCTGGATGACGGCAGTGGCACCGGCCTTGGCCAGGACGTCGAGACCGTCGCGGAACGGGAAAAAGGCATCCGAGGCGGCCACCGAGCCCACTACCGTCAGGCCGTTGTTCTCGGCCTTGATGGCGGCGATGCGCGCCGAGTCGACGCGGCTCATCTGGCCTGCGCCGACGCCGGTGGTCATGCCATCCTTGCAATAGACGATGGTGTTCGACTTGACGTACTTGGCGACGCGCCACGCGAACAGCAGGTCGGTCATCTCCTGCGCGCTCGGGGTGCGCTTGGTGACCACCTTGAGGTCGGACTGGCTGATGCGCGCGACGTCGGCGGTCTGAACCAGCAGGCCGCCGCCGACACGCTTGTAGTCGAACAGCGTGCCTTCCGCCTTACCGAGAGGGACGATGAGCACGCGCAGGTTCTGCTTGGCGGCGAACACGGCGCGGGCATCGGCGGTGATCTCGGGGGCGATGATGACTTCGGCGAATTGGCCAGACACCGCATCGGCGGTCGCCTTGTCGATGGCGCAGTTGAAGGCGATGATGCCGCCGAAGGCCGAGGTCGGATCGGTCTTGAAGGACTTCTGGTAGGCCTCCAGCGCCGTCGGCGCGATGGCGACGCCGCATGGGTTGGCGTGCTTGACGATGACGCAGCAGGTGGTGTCGAAGGCCTTGACGCATTCCCAGGCAGCGTCCGAATCGGCGATGTTGTTGTACGACAGTTCCTTGCCTTGCAACTGCTGGTAGTTGGCAATGGACCCGGCAACTGCGTTCGGCTCACGGTAGAACGCCGCCTGTTGGTGCGGGTTCTCGCCGTAGCGCATGGTGTCCACCTTGTCGAAGGCCAGTTGCAGGCGCTCGGGGAATGTGGTCGGCTTGTTGTCGGCGTCGAGACTGGTCAGCCAGTTCGAAATCGCCGCGTCGTAGCGCGCGGTATGCGTGAAGGCCTTCCTGGCCAGCGCGAAGCGCGTCGCGTAGGACAGCGCGCCCCCGTTGGCCTTCAGCTCGGCGATCACCGCAGCATAGTCGGCCGGCTCGGTGATGACGCCGACGCCGCCGGCCTCGTTGCCATGGTTCTTGGCCGCCGCGCGCACCATGGTCGGGCCGCCGATGTCGATGTTCTCGATGGCGTCGG
>CAYXZX010000018.1:0-25041 GCA_964469455.1 uncultured Rhodocyclaceae bacterium
GCACCACCGGCGGGGTGCCGTAGCGCAGGCTGTACATCTGGTTGAGGCCGCAGGGTTCGAAGCGCGACGGCATGAGGAAGATGTCGGCGCCGGCCTCGACGCGATGTGCCAGGCCTTCGTCGAAGCCGATGAACGTGGCGAACTGGCCGGGATGCTCCTCGGCCACCTGGCGGTAAGTCTCCTCGAGTTCGCGTTCGCCGCTGCCCAGCACCACGAGTTGCGCCGGCAGGTCGGCGATCTGTTGCTGGAGTGCCGCAACCAGGTCGAGGCCCTTCTGGTGGGTCAGGCGGCTGACCACGCCGAGCAGCGGCAGGTCGTCGCGCACGGCCAGGCCCATTTCCTCCTGCAGCTCGGCCTTGTTGCGGTGCTTGGCGTCGAGATGGCGGACATCGTAGCCGTACGAAAGATGGCGGTCACGCGCCGGGTCCCAGGCGACGGTATCGATGCCGTTGATGATGCCGCTGAGCTGGGCGGCGCGCGCGCGCAACAGGCCGGCGAGGCCCATGCCTTCCTCGTCGGTCTGGATCTCGGCGGCGTAGGTCGGGCTGACCGTGGTGATGGCATCGGCATAGTGCAGGCCGGCCTTGAGAAAGGACAGGTGGCCGTAGAACTCGACGCCGTGCATGGTCCAGGCCGACTCGGGCAGGCCGACTTCGCGCAAGGCATGGTGGCCGAACATGCCCTGGAAAGCGAGGTTGTGCACCGTGATGAGCGACCGGGCGTGGCTGCCCGGCAGCAGTTTCAGGTAGGCGGGGGCGAGTCCGGTCTGCCAGTCGTTGCAATGGATGACGTTGGGCTGCCACGAAAGGTGATTGTCGGCGGAGCCGAGCCAGGCGGCGACGCGCGACAGCAGGCCGAAGCGCAGATGGTTGTCGAGCCAGTCGTGGCCCTCCGGGCCGAGATAGGGGTTGCCGGGCCGGTCGAAGTAGATGAGGTTGTCGAGCAACAGCAGGGGCGTGCCATCCGGCGCCACCGCCGCGCGCAGGGCCGAGCCGGCAAATTGGGCGCCGAAGCTGCCGAAGCTGGCGACGACCGGTGTCTTGTCCTCCGGGAACGCCCGGCGCAACGCCGGGTAATAGGGCACCAGCACGCGTACATCCATGCCCGCGGCGCGCAGCGCGGGCGGCAGGGCGGCGGCCACGTCACCGAGCCCGCCGGTTTTCATCCAGGGCGCGATCTCGGAGGTCGCGAACAGGATCTTCACGATCGGCGACAGTAGGCGATGAGCCCGGCGGTGGAACTGTCCAGCCCGTCGGGCCTGGCGCGGCCTTCGAGGATGGGCAGCAGGCGGTTGGCGAGCTGCTTGCCGTATTCGACGCCCCACTGGTCGTAGGCGTTGAGGTTCCAGATGGCGCCCAGCGTGAACGTCTTGTGCTCGTAGAGGGCAATCAGTTGGCCCAGGCCGTGCGGGTCCAGGCGCGGCAGCAGCAGCGTCGTCGAAGGCTGGTTGCCGGGGAAGACCTTGTACGGCAGCAGGCGTTCGATCACCGCCTCGGGCATGTGCGCGGCGGCCATTTCGGCGCGCGCCTCGTCGGCGGTCTTGCCGCGCATCAGCGCTTCGGCCTGCGCGAAGCAGTTGGCCAGCAGCTTGTCATGATGGCCGGGCAGCGGGAAATCGGCCTCGCGGCAGGCGATGAACTCGCAGGGGATCAGGCGGCCGCCCTGGTGGATCAACTGGTAGAAGGCATGCTGGCCGTTGGTGCCGGGTTCGCCCCAGAGCACCGGGGCGGTGGCGCAGCCGGCATCCCGCCCGTCGCGACCGACGCGCTTGCCGTTCGATTCCATTTCCAGTTGCTGCAGGTAGCGCGGCAGCAATTCCAGCGACTGGCTGTAGGGCAGGCAGGCGCGGTTATCGGCGCCGAGGAAATCGGTGTTCCAGACATCGAGCGCCGCCAGCAGGAAAGGCAGGTTGTGCTCGGCCGGCGTTTCGAAGAAATGTGCGTCCATGGCGGCGGCGCCGGCCAGGAAACGCTGGAAATTGTCGAAGCCGATGGCCAGCGCCAGCGGCAGTCCGATCGCCGACCACACCGAAAATCGGCCGCCGACCCAGTCCCAGAACGCGAAGGCGTTGTCGGGATCGATGCCGAACCTGGTGACTTCGCCGAGGTTGGTCGACACCGCGACGAAATGCCGGCGCACCGCCGCCTCGCCGAGCGCCTCGACCAGCCAGCGGCGCGCCGAGGCGGCGTTCTGCATCGTTTCCTGCGTGGTGAAGGTCTTGCTGGCGATCACGAACAGCGTGGTGCGCGGGCTGACTTTGGCCAGCACGCCGGCGAGATGGGCACTGTCGAGGTTGGAGACGTAGTGGAGGTTGATGTGCGGCTGGCGATGCGCCGCCAGCGCCTGTGTCGCCATTTTCGGGCCGAGGTCGGAGCCACCGATGCCGATGTTCACGACGTCGAGTATCTTCTCGCCGGTGGCACCGCGCCATTCACCGCTGTGGATGTCATGGCAGAAACGGCGCATCTGTTCCAGCACGGCGCGTACCTCGGGCATGACATCGAGGCCGTTGTGCAGGATGGGCCGGGAGCCCTGATGGCGGAGCGCGTGATGCAGCACTGCGCGGCCCTCGGTATGGTTGATGGCTTCGCCGGCGCGCATCCGCTCGATCCAGCCCGGCAGGTCCGCCGCCCACCACAGGCCGTGCAGGGCGCGCAGCGCCTCCGCCGTCAGGCGCTGCTTGGAAAAGTCCAGCAGCATGCCGCATTGCTCGACCGAGCATCGGTCGAAGCGCGCGGGGTCGGCGGCGAACAGTTCACGCAGATGAACGCCGCGCGTGCGCTCGGCATGGGTGGCCAGGGTTTGCCAGGTTTTGGATGTCAGTGCGGAGGCGTTCATAGCCACACCATCATGCCCATCTCGAAGGGATGCGTCAGCAATTCGTGGAAGGGATAGACACGCAGCCGGTAGTCGATCTTGCCGCAAACCTCGGGTGTCAGTTCCAGCGCGAAATGGCTTTCGCCGTCACGGGTGCCCTGGAATTCAAGCCGGAAGGCGCGCGGCGGCCGCGATTGCGCGTTGGCGTTGGGCCGGCTGAACAGCAGTTCGACGGCGACGTCGGTCGGCGCCAGGCCGTCCAGGTAGGCCGAGACCTCGAAGCGCACGCTGCCACCGAACGGAATGCGGCGCGGTGTGTCGTCCATGCGGCGCAGCTTCACCTGCGGCCAGGCGTGGCGGACGCGCGCTTTCCATGCCGAGAGGGCGCGGGCGTTGGCGAAGCCGTCGCCGCTGTAATTGCGCCACTGCTTGGCGGCCGGCAGGTAGAACTTGCTGACGTATTCGCCGAGCATGCGCGCCGAATTGAAGCGCGGCGTGATGCTGGCAATCGACCGCTTCGACATCGCCACCCAGCCCGGCGAATAGCCCATCGGTCCGCGCTCGTAATAGAGCGGCGCCACCTTGTCCTGCAGCAGTTCGTAGAGCGTGCGTGCCTCCTCGTAGTCGCGCCGGCTTTCGTCCACACCACGGTCGTAGGCGCTGGAGGTCGGCTTGATCGGCCAGCCGTTCTCCCGGCCGGGCGCGCTCTCGTAGCCTTCGTTCCACCAGCCGTCGAGTACCGAGAGGTTGATGACGCCGTTAAGTGCGGCCTTCATGCCCGAAGTCCCGGAGGCTTCGAGCGGATAGACCGGATTGTTGAGCCAGACGTCGACGCCCGAAACCAGCCGGCGCGCCAGGCGCAGGTCATAGCCTTCGACGAGCAGGATGTGGCCCATGAACTCCGGCATGGCGGCCACTTCGGCAATGCGCCGGATCAGCGCCTGGCCCGGCTCGTCGGCCGGGTGCGCCTTGCCGGCGAAGATGAACACCACCGGACGCTGCGGATCGCAGACGATTTGCTTGAGCCACGACAGGTTCTGGAACAGCAGTGTGGCTCGCTTGTAGGTGGCGAAGCGGCGCGCGAAGCCGATGGTCAGCACGTTGGGGTTTTCCGGCTCGGCCAGTCGCATCAGGCGATCGACGTGGGCCTCGGAACCGTGGCTGCGCATGTGCTGCTGGCTGATGCGGTGGCGCACCAGGTGCAGCATCTGTGCCTTCATCGACTGGCGCACGCTCCAGTACATGTGGTCGGGGATGTCGTGGATGCCCTGCCAAACGTGCGCGTCGGTGAGCCGCTGCGACCAGCCGGGACCGAGGATGCGGTCGAAGGTCTCGTGCCACATGTCGGAGAGGAAGGTGGAGACATGCACGCCGTTGGTGACATGGCCGATGGGATTCTCCGGCGGATCGATCTCCGGCCAGAGTTCGGCGCAGATCTGCGACGACACGTCGCCATGCACGCGCGAGACGCCGTTCTGGTGGCGCGAGCCGCGGATGGCCAGCGCCGTCATGTTGAAATCGCCACGCCCGGGCGTCTGGCCCAGCGCCATCAGGGCGTTGACGTCGCAGCCCATGTCGGTGCAGCAGCCCTCGAAATAGTGGCGGATCATGTCCTCGGCGAAATGGTCGTGGCCGGCGGGCACGGCGGTGTGGGTGGTGAACACCGTGTTGGCGGCGACGGCTTCCAGCGCGCTGGCCATGTCCATGCCGCCTTCGACCAGCTGGCGCATGCGCTCGAGGATCAGGAAGGCGGCGTGGCCCTCGTTGATGTGCCAGACGGTCGGCCGCAGGCCGATGGCCGTCAGTGCCTTGACGCCGGCCATGCCGAGCACGATTTCCTGCTCGATGCGTGTGATGCGGTCGCCGCCGTAAAGCTGGTGGGCGATGTCGCGGTCGTTTGCGGAGTTTTCCTCGAGGTCGGTGTCGAGCAGGTAGAGGGCGATGCGGCCGACCACCGCCTTCCAGACCTTGACCTTGACCTCGCGGCCGGGCAGCTTCACCGATACCTTCAGGTCGCTGCCGTCGTCATGCTGGACCGGCGTGATGGGCAGGTCGTCGAAATCGGTGTCGTGGTAGGTGGGGCGCTGGCGGCCGTCGGCATCGATGGTCTGCAGGAAGTAGCCCTGGCGGTAGAGCAGGCCGACCCCGACGAACGGCAGGTTCAGGTCCGACGCGGTCTTGCAGTGGTCGCCGGCCAGGATGCCGAGTCCGCCCGAGTAGATCGGCAGGCTTTCATGGAAGCCGAATTCGGCGCAGAAATAGGCGATCAGGTCGCCTTCGCCCATGCGCGGCGCGTGCTCGCGCGACGGTGCCGTCAGGTAGCTGTCGTAGGCGGACAGCACGCGTGCCATGGCGCCGAGGAAGACCGGGTCGGTGGCCGCCTCGTCGAGGCGATGCTGGTCGACGCGCTTGAGGAAAGCTTTCGGCCCGTGGCCAACGGCGCCCCAGAGCTTGCTGCCCAGCCGCGCGAACAGCGTGCGCGTCGGCCGGTCCCAGCTGTACCAGAGGTTGTTGGCGACTTCTTCGAGCCGGGCGAGACGCTCCGGCAGTTTGGGATTGACTTCGAGCTGGAAGCGGGTGCCGGCCATCGTTGTTCTCTTTTCCTTGTTCGTGCCTGGATTCTACGCCGGCCGGGCGCGGGCTTCGATCGTGAAAGTCAGGCTGCGCGGCGCGCCGTCGAGCAGCCAGTGGCCGGTCAGTTCAACGGCTTGCATGATCTTCTCGAAGCCCGCTTCGGATTGCGAGACGGTGCGATGCGCCTGCGCCGTCAGCGCGATCGCGGTGTCCACCGCGATGACGAGGCTGCCGCCGAGCACGCCGTCGTCGAGCGTCAGGCGCCGCGCCGCCGGCAATTCCAGGCGGTCGCCGAATCCGCAGGGAATGTCGCCGTTCTCGAGGATGTAGCGGCCGAGGTAGCCGTCGCAGCTGGGCATGGCGATGTTCAGGCGGATCTCCAGGCGGCCGCTGGCGCCGTCGCTGTCGTAGCGCACCGTCAGCCTGTCGCCGGCCACGACGAACGACTTGGCGATGCGGCCATCACCGAGCGCTGCGGCGAACGCGGCCGGATCGGTTTCGGCATAGTCGCGCACCGGCCTTGGCGGGCTATCGACCGGGTGCCAGCAATCGACGAACATGCCGCGCGGCCGGCTGTCCGGTTCGGCGTCGGCCGGCGCGATGGCGTGGCGGAAAGCGATGCGGTCGTGCGCCGAGGCGATGCCGCCATGCTGGGCATGCTGGCCATGCGCCGCGTGCAGCTTGTCATGGTAGGCCTCGTCATGGCGGCGCAGGGTGTCGCCGAAGTTGTGCGCCAGCGCATGGCTGGAAAGTTCGGCGAGCGCCGCGTCGCCGTCGACACGAACCACGGCGAGCAGCGTGCCGTCCTGCAGGAACAGTTCGTCATGGCCGTCGCTGTCGAGATCGCGCCGCCGCATGGTCAGCGATGGCGACACGCCGTCGAGCGCCGCTTCGAGCGCCAGCAGGTTGTTCCAGACGGCGCGGCGCAGGTGCGGCAGGTAGAGGCCGCCGAACAGGCCGTGCCAGTAGGCGTCGTTGGCCTGGGCACGATGCAGCTGCTCTTGCATGGCGGGTGTGCGCCGGTTTGCCGGCAGCGCGGCGAGGCGCGTCGACACGTCGAGCATGCGCTTGTGCATCCAGTTCGATTCGGGAAAGCGCATGAAGAAATTGCGCCACATGCCGCCGCGCAGGAAAGCCTTGCGGCTCTCGAAACGTCCCGCGTGCTTTTCCTGTTCGACCAGGGCGTGATAGGCGCGCGCGGCCTGCGCCGGCAGCGTCCATTCGTTCATCTCGATGTACGAGGTGGTGGGCAGATAGACGATGCCGCGCGTCTTCTGGCGGGCATGAAAGTCGGCGTAGGTTTGGGTGCGGATCAACGGCGACGCCAGCACGCCCTCGATGAAGCGCGTCAGCCAGCCCTGCTCGTAGACCCAATGGTAGGTCTCGGGCCAGATGCCGAATTTCTCGATGTCGTCGAAATAGATGGCGGCGCGGTGGCCTTCGCGCGCCAGGTGCTCCAGCCAGGCCACGGCGCCTTCCGCCGGCGAGAAAGGCAGCCGGTAGCGTGCCTGCTCGGAGATCGGGAACAGGTCGAGCTTGCGGCCGTCCTCCTCGGTGGTGAAATGGCTATCGAGCCGTCCCGCCGGCTCGCCGGCGCAGAGGAAGTGATAGTCATCCACCGCCACGTACTCGATGCCGGTGTCGGCCAGCGACGGCACCACGGCGGATTCCCAAACGCGCTCGGTCAGCCAGGCGCCCTTGGGCCGCTGGCCGAACAGGCGCTCGATCTTGTCGGAGAGCACGCCGATTTGGCTGACGCGGTCGCGGTGCGGGATCGAGGCGAGCACCGGCTCGCAATCGCCGGAGCCGAACCACTCGACCTGGCCGCGGCTGGTCATCGCCGCCAGCCGCGCCATGTCCTGGGGATAGCGCACCATCAGCCAGTCGAGCAGCCAGCCGGAAAAATGCACGGCGAAACGGAATGCCGGATAGCGCTCGGCCGTTTGCAGGAACATGCGGTAGCAGCGGACGTGCGCTTCCTCCATGACCGAGTCGAAATTGCCGACCGGCTGGTGGGCATGCACGCCGAAGAGCAGGGAGATGGGTTGGGTCATGGTCGGTGTTATTGCGGATGTTCCTGGGCGCGGCGCATGGTGCCGCCTTCGGCATCGTGGCTGCCGTGCGAGATGGGGAGATGGAGCTGCGAGGGCGGCGGCAGCTTCAGCAATTCATAGAGGTTGATCAGGTTGCGGCGGTAAAGCTTGTCGAAGCTGGCCACGGCCTGACTGGGGTTGTAGTCGCCGAACCACCAGAACCAGTCCGAGCTTTCGCAGATGGCCAGCTGGCGTTCCGCCGCGGCTGACTCTGGCGGCGTCAGGCGGCCGCTCGACTGCACGAGGTCATAGCTCTGCTTGGCGGCGCAGAGCAGGTCCCAGGCGTGGTTCTTCTCCTTGTCGCCGATCCAGGTGGAGAGCGTGCCATAGACCCAGCTGCCGGCAACCACGCCGGGCAGGATGGATGGCGCCACCACCGCGTCCGAACCTTGCCGGGAGAGCAGTTCCGTGTAGGTGGTGGTGCGGATGTGGGGGTGGTCCTCGAGCAGGCCGTAAAGGTCATCGAAGAAGAAATAGCCGTTGTAAGGGTAGTGTTCCCAGGCGTTCTCGCCATCGAGGACGATGCTGACGACCGGCGTTTCGCCGGCCGGGCTCTCGGCAAGTATGGTCTCGAGCAGATGGACGAAATGCTGGGCGGCGTCGCGGCCATGCCACTTGGCGTACTCGAAGCCGATCAGGTCCGAGAGTCGTTCGTCGCGAAAAAACAGCGTGATGCCGGGTGCTTCGGGGAGATGCCAGGGCCGGTAGGCGGCGCGCAGGTCGCTGGCGATGCCGCCGCGCAGGCGCAGGCTGTTGCGCAGGACGCCCTGACCGCTGGCCAGCCAGCCGCAGCCTTGTGCCGCCAGGTGCTGGACGACGCCGGTGGAAATCGCGCCTTCGGCCGGCCACATGCCCCGCGGCGCCGTGCCGAAGCGCGCCGCGTGGGACCGTTTCGCCGCCTCGATTTGCGCCACCAGTCGCTGGCGGCCGCCGGGATAGCCTGCCGCCAGCGGCAAGGCGGCCTCGGGCAGGCTTTGCCGGGCGGTACCGAAGTCGAGCAGCAGCGGCGCCAGCGGATGGGTGGCGGGCGTGGCGGACAATTCGATCTGGCCGCGTTCCTGCAGCGCGCGGTAGCGGGGCACGAGACCGCGCAGGGCGTTGCCGATCAGCTCCAGCAGGGCCGTGCGTTCGTCGTGGCGGTAGCTCTCGCCCTTGCTCATCAGCTCGGCGATCAGTCGGTGCCGGCGGCGTTCCGTCTCGCCGGTCCAGGCAAGGTGGTACCAGGTGACCAGGTCGCCAAAATAATCGCCCGACAGGTAGGCCAGCGCGTTCTCGCCTTCGCGCGCCAGGCTGTTGTAGAGGTCGTGCAGCCGCTGGTAGCGCGGGAAGGGCGACAGCATGGTGACATGGTTGCTGCGGAAGCAGGCTTCCAGCAGCAGGCGGCGATCCGATGGCGAAATGTGCGCCAGGTCTGGCGCCGCCAGCAGGCGCAGCAGCGGATCACGATAAATGCCCGACTCGACCTGGCCGCAGTAATCCTCGATCTGGTCGAGCAGCACCGGCACGAAGTTCACCACGGCGCGGATGCCTGGATGCCGCTCCAGGTGATCGGCCATGTCGGTGTAATCCTTGAGCGCGTGCAGGTACACCCAGGGTAGTACGTGCTCGCCGCTGGTATGGTCGCGGTAATCCGGCTGGTGCATGTGCCAGAGAAAGACCAGATCGAGGCGCTTGTCGCTCACGTTGGCGGCACTACCGGATCTGGTGGATGCGCTGGCCGAGCATCTCCGGCGTGACCAGCGTCACGCCCCTGGCCGTGACGTGGAAGCGCCTGGCGTCCTGCGCGGGATCGAAGCCGATCTGCGTGCCGGCCGGGATGCGGCAGTGCTTGTCGACCACCACGCGGCGCAACCGGACATCCTCGCCGATGTCGACCTTGGGCAGGATGACCGAATCCTCGACCACGGCGTGGCTATGGACGTGCACGCTGGAGAACAGCAGCGAGCGGCGGATGGATGCCCCGCTGATGACGTTGCCGCCCGAGACCAGCGAGTCGACCGCCATGCCGCGCCGGTCATCATCGTCGAACACGAACTTGGCGGGCGGCAACTGCTCCTGATGCGTCCAGATCGGCCAGTCGCCGTCGTAGAGGTTGAGTTCCGGCGTCACCTTGGTCAGCTCGATGTTGGCTTCCCAATAGGCGTCCACCGTGCCGACGTCACGCCAGTAGGGCACGCCGCTGGCGGTGATGCCAACGCAGCTGTCGGCGAAGTTGTGCGCGCAGCAGCGGTAGCGGGACACGCAATGCGGAATGATGTCCTTGCCGAAGTCGTGCGTGGAATGCGGATCGTCGGCGTCGCGGATCAACTGCTCGTAGAGGAAATCGGCATTGAAGATATAGATACCCATGCTGGCGAGCGCGCGGTCCGGCCGCCCCGGCATGGTCGGCGGATCCTTCGGCTTTTCCACGAAACTGGTGATGCGGTGATGCTCGTCGACACCCATGACACCGAACGCCGATGCCTCGCCGATCGGCACGTCCATGCAGGCGACCGACATGTCGGCCAGCGCCTGGGCATGCTGCGCGAGCATGCGGCCGTAGTCCATCTTATAGATGTGGTCGCCGGAGAGAATCAGGATGTAGCGGGCCCCGGTGCGGCGGATCAGGTCGAGGTTCTGGAACACGGCGTCGGCCGTGCCCTGGTACCAGTCCTCGGTGATCTGCTGCTGGGCCGGCATCAGATCGACGAATTCGTCGAAGCGGCCGTCGAGGAAGCTCCAGCCGCGTTGCAGGTGCGTGATCAGGCTTTGCGCCTTGTACTGGGTGGCGACGCCGATGCGGCGAATGCCCGAGTTCACACAGTTCGACAGCGTGAAGTCGAGGATGCGGAACTTGCCGCCGAAGGGTACCGCCGGCTTGGCGCGCCAGTCGGTGAGCTGCATCAGGCGGCTGCCGCGGCCACCGGCGAGCACCATGGCGAACGTGCTGCGCGTCAGGTGGCTGACGAAACGGCCATGGGACGCATGGGGGTCGTTCAATGTCAGTTCGTGCTGCATGGGGTATTCTCCTGTTCAATCTCTAATTATGGACAATGACAGAGGAAATGCCTGTCAAAACATTCGATGCGCTCATTGCGGCGCGGGAACACGATCCGTTCCGGCTGCTTGGGGTTCATGCCGACGGTCGGGGCTGGCGCCTGACGGTTTTTCGTCCACGCGCAGCCTCGGTGTCGGTGGCCACCGAGGCAGGCTGGCAGCCGCTGCAGCGCGTTGCCGGCACCGATGTCTTCCAGCTGCGGTCGAAGCGACCTCTGCCGTCGCCTTGCCGGCTGAAGGCGATCGAGGATGGCGTGGAGCAGGTCTTCCTTGATCCCTACGCCTTTTCGCCCGGCGACGCCAGCCACGACGCCTACCTGTTCAACCAGGGCACCAATTTCCAGGCCTACCGGCTGCTGGGTGCGCTGCCCGAGACGCGCCGGGAGGTCGCGGGCATCTGCTTCCGCGTCTGGGCGCCCAACGCCGAGCGCGTTTCGGTGGTCGGCGATTTCAACCGCTGGGACGGGCGCGCGCATCCGATGTGCTCGCTGGGCGCTTCGGGCGCCTGGGAGCTGTTCGTTCCCGGCCTCTCGGCCGGCACGCTCTACAAGTTCGAGATTCGCAACCGGCATACCGGCGCGGTGATGGTCAAGGCCGACCCTTATGCGCGCCAATTCGAAAAGCGGCCGGCGACGGCGGCGCGGGTGACGTCGGACACCCGCTATCCGTGGCAGGACGACGACTGGCTGGACCGCCGCGGGCGGGCCGACTGGCTGCACGCGCCGATGTCGATTTACGAAATGCATGTCGGCTCCTGGATGCGCCATCCGGACAACCGCTTCTACAGCTATGCCGAATTGGCCGAGCGGCTGCCCGCATATCTTAACGACATAGGCTGCACGCATGTCGAATTCCTGCCGCTGATGGAGCATCCGCTCGACGAGTCCTGGGGCTACCAGTGCACCGGTTTCTTCGCGCCGACCTCGCGTTTCGGCACGCCCGACGAACTGAAGGCGCTGATCGATGCGCTGCACCGCGCCGGCATCGGCGTGCTGCTCGACTGGGTGCCGGGGCATTTCCCGTCGGACGCCTGGGCGCTGGCCCACTTCGACGGCAGCGCGCTCTACGAGCACGAGGATCCGCGGCTGGGCAAGCACCAGGACTGGGGAACCCACATCTTCAACTACGGCCGCGGCGAGGTGCGTTCCTTCCTGCTCTCGTCGGCACACTGGTGGCTGTCGGAGTTCCACATTGACGGCCTGCGCGTCGATGCCGTCGCCTCGATGCTCTACCTCGACTATTCGCGCAAGGCCGGCGAATGGCTGCCGAACAGGCATGGCGGCCGCGAGAATCTCGAGGCCATCGAGTTCCTGCGCGCGCTCAACGAAATGGTGCATCGCGAATTCCCCGGCGCCCTGACCATCGCCGAGGAATCGACCGCCTGGCCGATGGTGTCGCGCCCGGTCTATCTCGGCGGCCTTGGCTTCTCGATGAAGTGGAACATGGGCTGGATGAACGACACGCTCGACTATGTCTCCCGGGATCCCATCCATCGACGGTTCCACCACGACAAGCTGACCTTCGGCCAACTGTACGCGTACTCGGAAAACTTCGTGCTGCCGTTGTCGCACGACGAAGTGGTGCACGGCAAGGGCTCGCTGCTGGGCAAGATGCCCGGCGATGAGTGGCAGCGCTTCGCCAACTTGCGCGCGCTGCTGACCTGCCAGATGACCATGCCCGGCAAGAAGCTGCTGTTCATGGGCGGCGAACTGGCGCAGGGCCACGAATGGCGTGATCGCGAGGAACTGCCGTGGCACCTGCTGCAATGGCCTGCGCACCATGGCATGCAGCGGCTGGTGGGGGATCTCAACCGGCTGTATCGCGACCGGCCCGCGCTGCACGACCAGGACTTCTCGAGCGAGGGCTTCGCGTGGATCGACTGCCACGACGCCGACCAGTCGGTGATCAGCTGGCTGCGCTGGGCGCGCGACGGCAGCTTCGTCGTCGTCATCCTCAACCTGACGCCCGTGCCGCGCCAGGGCTATCGCATTGGCGTGCCCCGGCCGGGCGAGTACCACGAATTGTTCAACAGCGATTCACGCCACTACGGCGGCGGCGACACGGGTAACGACGGGAGCTTGCTGGCGGGCGATCCCGCTTGGATGGGCCGGCCGGCTTCGCTGCGGCTGACACTGCCACCGCTGGCCGGGCTGATCCTCGCGCCGGCCGCCTCTGGCTGAGCCGACGCGCGACCCCGATTCAGTCGCCGGCCGACGCGAGACACGCCGCCCCGCGCAGGCCCAGCGAGGGATCGTCGACCACCGCCACCGGCATGCGGCGCGCGAGCCCGGCGTGCTCGGCCTTGGCGTTGAAAGCCGGCAGGAAGGGGCTGGCGGGCAGGATGGGCAGGAGTTTGGCGGCGATGCCGCCGGCAAGATAGACGCCGCCGCGCGCCATCGCCACCATCGCCATGTCGCCGGCGAAAGCGCCATAGGCGGACAGGAACAGGTCGAGCGTGTCGAGCGCGGCCTGGTCGGCATCGACCATGGCGCGGTGCGTGATCTCGGCCGGATCCGCCGTCGCTCCGGTCAGCACGCGATGGATGGCGGCGAGCCCGGGACCGGAAACCACGCGCTCCGCCGTGACGCGGCCATGCTCGGCGCGCAAGGCCTGCAATACGCGATCCTGATCTTCATCGAGGGGCGCGAAGCCGACATGGCCGCCTTCACCCGGCACCACCTCCCAGCGATTGCCGCCTGGCAGCAGGATCGCCATGCCCAGGCCGGTGCCGGCGCCGATCACCAGCTTGGGTGCGCGGGCGAGCGGCTCGCCGGACTGGAGCGGCACGACGCTGTCGGCGGGAGCGACGGTGACGCCCAGCGCCGCGGCGGCGAAGTCGTTGGCCAGCACGACGCGCCGGATGCCGAAGCGTGCTTCGAACGCGGCGGCGTCGATGGTCCAGGGCAGGTTGGTCAGGCGTGCGTGGCGCCCGTCATCGCCGATCGGGCCGGCGACGGCGAGGCAGCCGGCCGTGATGGTGGGGCGTGTGTCAGCGAGATAGGCCGCGAGCACCGACTCGAAGTCGGCAAAGTCAGCCGTGGCGTAGCGCCGCTCCCGCAGCGGCTCGGTGCTCCCCGGTTCGGTCAGCGCCAGCCGGACATTGGTGCCACCGATGTCGCCGACCAGAAACATGTTCAGACCGCCACCGGCGCCGCGATGTGCGGATGCGGGTCGTAGCCTTCCAGCGTGAAGTCCTCGAACTTGAAGGCGAAGATGTCCTTCACGTCGGCATTGATCTTCATTGTCGGCAGCGCGCGCGGTTCGCGCGAGAGTTGCAGCTTCGCCTGTTCGAGGTGGTTGCTGTAGAGGTGCGCATCGCCGAAGGTGTGCACGAACTCGCCGGGCCGGTAGCCGCACACCTGCGCGACCATCAGGGTGAGGAGCGCGTAGGAGGCGATGTTGAACGGCACGCCGAGGAAGATGTCGGCACTGCGCTGGTAGAGCTGGCAACTGAGCCTGCCGTCGGCGACGTAGAACTGGAACAGCGCGTGGCACGGCGGCAGCTTCATCTTTGGCACGTCGCCCGGATTCCAGGCCGAGACGATGTGCCGGCGCGAATCCGGGTTCTTCCTCAGGCCGTCGATCAGTTCGGCGATCTGGTCGACCTCGCCGCCATCGGACTTCGGCCAGTGCCGCCATTGATGGCCATACACAGGCCCGAGGTCGCCGTTGGCGTCGGCCCATTCGTTCCAGATCGAGACCTTGTTGTCCTTGAGCCACTTGATGTTGGTTTCACCGCGCAGGAACCAGAGCAGCTCGATGATGATGGAGCGCAGGTGTAGCTTCTTGGTGGTCAGCACCGGAAAGCCGGCGGCAAGGTCGAAACGCATTTGCCAGCCGAACACCGAGCGCGTGCCGGTGCCGGTGCGATCGGCTTTGACATGCCCGTGGTCGTGCACGTGGCGCATGAGGTCGAGGTACTGGCGCATGAAAAGGGGAGGCGGCGAGGGGTGTCTATAATCGTTCGACCATTCTAAAGGATCACCTATGTCCCTCCCCCGACTTGCCGTGCGCGTCGATTCGGCCGCGCGCCACCTGCTGTTCGTGCTGCCCGCGGCCAAGACGCTCCCCGCCGACCTGCCCGAGCGCGACCGCTGGCAGACCGTTCTGAAACGCCGCGACCTCAAGGTCGAGGAACTCGCCAAGTCGCCCGTCGCCATCGACCTCGAAGACGGCTGTCGCGCCGCCTGCGTGATGATGGACGAGACGAAACCGCGCTTTGACCGCCTGACGGCGCTGCGCAAGGCCGCCATGCTGCTGCTCGACGAAAGCCCGGTCGAGTTGGCCATCGTGCCTATCGACGTGTCCGATGACACCATTCGCGATGCCGCCTACGTCACGCTCATCAACGCCGCGCCGCTGCCGGCGAAAAAGAAGAAACCCGCCAAGCCGCTGAAGACGCTGACCGTGCTGACGCCCCACGTCGACGATGCCGATTTCAAGGCTGTCGTCGGGCTGGCCGAGGCCAACGTGCTGGCGCGCGAACTGACCGCACTGCCGCCCAACGAGCTGCCGCCGCGCGCCTATCGCGCGCGCATCCGGCAACTGGCAAAGCAGCGCGGTTGGGGCATCGAGGAGTTCGGTTACGCCAGGCTCAAGCGGATGGGCGCCGGCGCCTTCTGCGCGGTGGCGCAGGGCTCAGGGCATGAAGATGCGGCCATCGTGCACCTGAGCTACAGGCAGCGGGGCGCGAAGAAGAACGTTGCGCTGGTCGGCAAGGGCATCTGCTTCGACACCGGCGGTCACAACCTCAAGCCGGCGCGCTACATGGCCGGCATGCACGAGGACATGAACGGCTCGGCCGTGGCACTGGCCATCCTGCACGCGGTGCAGGCACTGAAGCTGCCGATGGCGATCGACGTCTGGCTGGCCATCGCCCACAACCACCTGTCACCCGAGGCCTACGCGCAGGGCGATGTGGTGACGGCGCTCGACGGTACCACCATCGAGGTCGTGCACACCGACGCCGAGGGCCGCATGGTGCTGGCTGATGCCCTGGTGCTGGCCGGGCGCGGCAAGCCCGATCTGACCATCGACTTCGCCACGCTGACCGGGAGCATGGTGTCCGCGCTGGGCAACCGCTATTCGGGCGTGTTCGCCTCGGACACGGATCTGGCGCACGCGGCGGTAAGGGCGGGCCGGCACGCCGGCGAGCGCGTCTGCGTGTTCCCGATGGACGAGGATTACGAAGCGGCGCTCGATTCCAAGGTGGCCGACATCAAGCAGTGCGCGCTGGCCGGCGAGGCCGACCACATCCTTGCGGCGCGTTTCCTGCGCCGCTTCGTCGGCGAGCGGCCCTGGCTGCACGTCGACCTCTCGGCGTGCAGCTGCGAGGGCGGGCTGGGTGCCGTCGCCAGCCCGTTGACCGGCTTCGGCGTGGCGTGGGGACTGACTTTGCTCAACGCCTGGGCGGGCCAAGCGCGGACGTGACGAGTGGGCGGCTCAGCTGGCAGGCTTTAGCGCCGACTTCGGCCGGAAGGCCTTGATCACGTCCTCGCGGGTTTCCACGTAGGGCCCGCCGATCAGGTCCAGGCAGTAGGGCACGGCGGCGAACACGCCATCCAGCGTTTCCTTGATCGCCTTCGGCTGGCCGGGCAGGTTGAGGATCAGCGTCTTGCCGCGGATCACGCCTGCCTGGCGCGAGAGGATGGCGGTCGGCACGTACTTGAGGCTGACCGCGCGCATCTGCTCGCCGAAGCCCGGCATCACCTTGTCGGCGACCGCCAGCGTCGCCTCGGGCGTCACGTCGCGCGGGGCGGGGCCGGTGCCGCCGGTGGTCAGCACCAGATGGCAGCCGGCCTGGTCGCACAACTCGATCAGCGTGGCCTCGATGACGTGCTGTTCGTCGGGGATCAGGCGGCTTTCCAGCCGCCAGGGGCTTGAAAGCGCGGCATCGAACCACTCCTTGAGCGCAGGAATGCCCTTGTCCTCATAAACCCCGGTCGATGCCCGATCGGAAATCGAGACCAGCCCGACCTTCAGTTCCTCACTCATGCCGCTCCTCCACTTTTTCCTCGAGTTCGCGCAGGGCGCGGAACAACTCGCGGTAGGCGCGCGGCGGCTTGCCGGCGGCCTGTTCCTTGATCGCGTTGCGCCGCAACTGGCGCAGGTGTCGAAAGTCAGCCGTGGCGTGGCGCTGGCCGATTTCGTCGAGCACGCCTTCGTCCTCCAGCAGGCGGGCGCGCAGCCGCTCGAGCGCGTGCTGGCGGGCGTTGGCGGCGGCCGAAACGCCGTCGATTTCGTCGATGGCCTCCTGGATGGGGGCGGGGTCGACGTCGCGCATCAGCCGGCCGATGTATTGCAGCTGGCGCCGCCTGGCCTCGTGCTTGGTGAAGCGCTGCGCATCCTTCACGGCGTCGCGCAGTTCCTCGGGCATGGCGATCTTCGCCAGCCGTTCCTTGCTGAGCTCGACCAGCCGGGCGCCGAGCGCCTGCAGGGCGTCCATTTCACGCTTGGCCTGTGACTTGCTCGGCCGTTCGCGGCCGTTATCGGATGAGTCGTCATGTTCCACGGGTATCATTCTATCTTCAACATTCCCATTGCTTTCCCCATGTCCGGACCGGAATTCAGCCATAGCCGCGAACGTCTGCGCGCGCTTGCTCAGGTAGTGCTCGACGAGGCGGCGCGGCGCGGCGCCAGTGCCTGCGAAACCGATGTCTCGGAGGGTTTCGGCCTGTCGGTGACGGTGCGCCGGCAGGAAGTGGAAACGATCGAATACACGCGTGACAAGGGCATTGGCGTCACGGTCTACCTGGGCCAGCGGCGTGGCCATGCCTCGACTTCCGATTTTTCAGCGGCGGCGGTACGTTCTACCGTGGAGGCGGCCATGTCGATCGCCCGGTTCACTGCCGAGGATCCCTGCGCGGGCTTGCCGGAGCCCGAACTGCTGGCGCGGGATGTGCGCGATCCGGAGCTTTGCTATCCCTGGACTGTGCCGGTGGAAGATGCGATCGACATTGCCCGGCGCTGCGAGCAGGCGGCGTTCGATGTCAGTTCGCTCGTCACCAACAGCGAAGGCGCCAGCGTCTCGGCGCACCAGTCGCATTTCATCTCGGCCAACAGCCTTGGCTTCATGGGCGGCTACGCCACCTCGCGCCACTACATCTCCTGCTGCGCCATCGCTCAGGGTGACAAGGGGGGCGACGACATGCAGCGCGACGACTGGTATTCCGGCCAGCGCGATCCGGCCGATCTGGCTCGCCCGGAAGCTATTGGCGACTATGCGGCCCGGCGGGCGCTTGCGCGCCTGGGTGCGCGCAAGATCAGGACGCGCAAGGTGCCCGTCCTGCTGGAAGCGCCGCTGGCGGCCGGACTGATCGGCAGTTTCACCCACGCGACCAGCGGTGGCGCGCTCTACCGCAAGTCCTCGTTCCTGCTCGACGCGCTCGGCAAGCAGATCTTCCCCGACTTCGTGCGCATCAGCGAACGGCCACACCTGGCCAAGGGACTGGCGTCGAGCCCATTCGACGACGACGGCGTGCGAACGCAAGATCGCGAGGTGGTGGAGGGCGGCGTGCTGCAGGGCTATTTCCTCTCGACGTATTCCGCGCGCAAGCTGGGCATGCAGACCACGGGCAATTCCGGCGGCAGCCACAACCTGCTGGTCGAGCCTGGTGCGCTCGATTTTGCCGGCCTGCTCAGCGAAATGGGAACTGGGCTGTTGGTCACTGAACTGCTCGGCCACGGAATCAACTACGTGAATGGCGACTACTCACGCGGTGCCGCCGGCTACTGGGTGGAGCGCGGCGAGATCGCCTACCCGGTGCATGAGATCACCATCGCCGGCAATCTCGGGGACATGTTCCGCGGCATCGTCGCCATCGGCAACGATATCGTCGTGCGCGGTTCCAAGCAGGTCGGCTCGATCCTGATCGATCGCATGACCGTTGCCGGCGGATAGCCGTCGGCGGCGGAAGCCGTGGCGTGGGCGCCGATTGCGGTTTACCGCAACACCCGGGCAACGGGGCAGGTGTAGTATCACCATCATGCGGCGGCACGACTGATGTCCGCCCAGGATCCAGTTCAACGCGACCAAGGAGACGAGAATGGAAAGACGCAAATTCCTGCAGCAGGCCGGTCTGACCGGCATCCTGGCCACCGGCGTGGCGCCGGCCGTGCATGCCCAGGCCCCGGCGGTCAAGTGGCGGCTGACATCGAGCTTCCCGAAGAGCCTGGACACCATCTACGGCGGCGCCGAGGTGATGGCCAACCGTGTGCGCGCGGCGACCGGTGGCCGCTTCGACATCCAGGTCTTCGCCGGCGGCGAAATCGCGCCGCCTTTCCAGGCGCTCGACGTCGTGCAGAACGGCACGGTCGAGTGCTGCCACACCTGCTCCTACTATTACATCGGCAAGGACAAGACTTTCGGATTCGGCACCTCCGTGCCGTTCGGCATGAACTGCCGTCAGCTGAATGCCTGGGTGTATTACGGCGGCGGCCAGAAACTGCTCGACGAGTTCTACGGCAACTACAACATCGTCTCGCTGCTCGGCGGCAATACCGGCGTGCAGATGGGTGGCTGGTTCCGCAAGGAGATCAATACCCTGGCCGACGTCAAGGGCGTCAAGATGCGCATCGCCGGTCTTGGCGGCACGGTGTTCTCGGCCCTGGGCATGGTCACGCAGCAGATTCCCGGCGCCGACATCTATCCGGCCCTGGAAAAAGGCACCATCGACGGCGCCGAGTGGGTCGGCCCCTACGACGACGAGAAGCTGGGCTTTCACAAGGTCGCGAAGAACTACTACTTCCCGGGCTGGTGGGAGCCGGGTCCCGGCATCCATTTCTTTATCAACAAGGATGCCTGGGCCAAGCTGCCGAAGGAATACCAGAATGCCTTCGAGTCGGCCGCCTACGAAGCCAACGTCACCATGATGGCCGAGTACGACCACAAGAACCCCGCCGCCCTGGTGCGCCTGGTCCAGCAGGGCGTCAAGCTGAAGAAGTACTCGAACGAGATTCTCGAAGCCGCCTACAAGGCCGCCGTCGATGTGTATCACGACGAGTCCGGCAAGAACCCGGCCTTCAAGAAGATCTACACCGAGTATCTCAAGTACCAGAAGATCACCAACCAGTGGTTCGGCGTTGCCGAGTTCGGCATGGACTCCTTCCTGCAGGCGCACGTGCGCTGACAACGCTCAACTCGCGGGAGATGTCATGAAACCTATCCTGTTCAGCACCCTGGCCTTCGCGGCACTGGCATTCGCCGGCAGTAGCGTGGCGCTTGCCGCCGACAAGAAGGCGGTAAACGATCCGGGCAAGCGCGAGTATCTCAACAGCTGCGCGGTATGCCACGGCGCCAAGGGCAAGCTCGAGGGCGGCGAAGGTGCCGCGATCGACTTCCTCAAGACCACGCCGACCGATCTCACGACGCTGTCCAAACGGAACGGCGGCGTGTTTCCCTTCGAGCGCGTCTATGCCGTCATCGATGGCAGGCAGGCGGTGAAGGGCCACGGCGCGCGCGACATGCCGATATGGGGCGATCGTTACAGCCAGGACAACGTCAAGGCCGCGGAGTACTACGTCGATATGCCGTACGACATGGAAATGTACGTGCGCGGCCGCATCATCGCCTTGATCGACTACCTGCATCGCCTGCAGGTGAAGTAGCGAGCACGACACATCGGCATCATGAAAAAGCCCCGCGCAAGCGGGGCTTTTTCTTTGGCCGCTGACCTGCGCTTTTCTATGGCTTGGCCTGCTGTCCGGCCTCGCGAATGGCTCGGGTGATGGCATCGCCGGGGTCGTCGGCCGGCGGCGTGCCGCCAGGACTGACTCTTGCCGCATCCCGGGCAGCATCCTTCGCGGCATCTTCCTGCAGCATCTGCTGGATGTCGATGACCTGCTCGCTGTCGCCGGCTGCCGGTTTGTCATGGCCGACCAGTTGCGGGAAGGCGATGACGAGGCCGACCATGACGACCTGGATGGCCACGAACGGGATCGCACCCCAATAGATCTGCCCGGTAGTGACCGGTTCCATCTGCTTGCCGGTGACGTGGTCCTTGTAGCGCGAAACCGGCGCCACCGAGCGCAGGTAGAACAGCGCGAAGCCGAAGGGCGGGTGCATGAACGAGGTCTGCATGTTCACCGCCAGCAGCACGCCGAACCAGATGAGATCGATGCCCAGCTTGTCGGCGACGGGTCCGAGCAGCGGCACGACGATGAAGCACAGCTCGAAGAAGTCGAGAAAGAAGGCGAGGAAGAAGACCAGAACGTTGACGACGATCAGAAATCCGGTCTGGCCGCCCGGCAGGTCGGAGAGCAGGTGTTCCACCCAGCGGTGCCCGTCCACGCCGTAGAAAGTGAGCGAGAACACCCGGGCGCCAACCAGGATGAACACCACGAAGGTGGTGAGCTTGGCGGTGGAATCCATGGCCTGACGCAGGAGGCTCCAGCTGAGCCGCTTGCGCGCCAGGGCCATCGCCAGCGCGCCGGTGGCGCCCATGGCGCCGCCCTCGGTCGGCGTGGCGACGCCGATGAAGATGGTGCCCAGCACGAGGAAGATCAGCGCCAGCGGCGGAATCAGGACGAAAGTCACTTTCTCGGCCATTTTCGACAGCAGGCCCAGGCGGGCGAGACGATTGATCACCGCGACCACGAACGCGACCGCCATGCCGACCATCATGCTGACGACGATCAGCTCGTCGGTCGGCTTGTCAGCGGGCCGGCTCGCGGCCCAGGCGAATGCGGCGCCGACGGAGATCGCGGTCAGCACCAGCAGCGA
Organism: uncultured Rhodocyclaceae bacterium; assembly: GCA_964469455.1. Classification (GTDB taxonomy): domain Bacteria; phylum Pseudomonadota; class Gammaproteobacteria; order Burkholderiales; family Rhodocyclaceae; genus Fen-999. Next base: position 21,241 of record CAYXZX010000018.1, read on the forward strand.
TATCGCCCCGGTACGTCCGCTGGATTCCCGGAAGGAGCGCGCCTCGGGCGGCAGGGCCGGCGCCGACTGTGGCTTGATCACCGTCAGGCCGAGCACGTAAAGAAGGTAGAGGCCGGTCAGTACGAAGCCCGGTATGAAGGCGCCCTTGTACATGTCGCCCACCGACTTGCCGAGCTGGTCGGCCATGATGATCAGCACCAGCGAGGGCGGAATGATCTGCGCCAGCGTGCCCGAGGCGGCGATGACACCGGTAGCCAATCGCCGGTCGTAGCCGAAGCGCAGCATGATCGGCAGCGAGATCAGGCCCATCGAGATCACCGAGGCGGCGACCACGCCGGTGGTGGCGGCGAGCATGGCGCCGACGAAAATGACCGCATAGGCCAGGCCGCCGCGCACGGGGCCGAACAGTTGGCCGATGGTCTCCAGCAGATCCTCCGCCATCCCCGAGCGTTCCAGGATCAGGCCCATGAAGGTGAAGAACGGGATGGCCAGCAGCGTGTCGTTGTTCATGATGCCGCCGAAGATGCGTTCCGGCAGCGCTTGCAGGAACGTCGGCTGGAACAGCCCGAGCTCGATGCCCAGCCAGCCGAACAGGATGCCGTTGGCGGCGAGCGAGAACGCGACCGGGAAGCCGAGCAGCAGGAAGAAGATCAGCGAGCCGAAGATGATCGGCGCCATGTTGGCGATGAGGAACGCGGTCATGGCCGGCTCCTTTCCGGGCCGGCTGCCTGCGCCGACCCGGCTTCGGCGGCGTGCTGCCGCTTGATCGCCTCGGCCAGTTCTTCCTCGGCGCTCGGTCCAGTCGGCTTGGCCAGCGGGTTCGGGCCCTTGCCGGTCAGGAAGGCGACGCGCTTGATCAGTTCGGCGAGCGCCTGCAGGACGAGCAGCGCGAAGCCGGCCGGCATCAGCATGCGCACCGGCCAGCGGATCAGTCCGCCGGGGCTGGGCGAACCTTCACCGGAATTCCAGGCATTGACGAAGATTGGCCACGACAGGTAGCCGATGATGAGCGCCATGGGCAGCAGGAAGACCAGGATGCCGAAAACGTCGATCCAGTTCTGGGCGCGCTCCGACAGGCGCCCGGCAATGACGTCGATGCGGATATGTTCGTTCGTCTTCAGGACGTAGGCCGCGCACAGGAGAAATATCGCCGAGAAGAGGTACCACTGGATTTCCAGCCAGGCATTGGAACTCAGGTTAAGCGCGTAGCGCGAGATGGCATTGCCGGCGCTGATCAGGACGACGACCAGGACGACCCAGATCGTCGCCTTGCCGACGCCTTCGCTCAGGGCATCGACGCCGCGAGCGAACTTCAGTAATGCTTCCATCATTCATCCTCCCCGGCGGGGCGTTCAGCCTTGTTAGAATTGCCGGACATGCATGAACCTGCTCCGGCCTTGCCCTGGCGAATGACGGGCATGCAATTCTAACGCTTCCGATCCCGACGCATCCTGTGGAAACCCGCAACGCCACGCGCCTGTGCATCGTCCGCCACGGCGAAACCGACTGGAACATCGAGAAGCGCATTCAGGGGCATATCGACGTGCCGCTCAATGCCATCGGCGAAGCGCAGGCACGGGCGACGGCGGCCGGCCTGAGGGGATGGCGATTCGATGCCGCGTACAGCAGCGATCTGGTCCGGGCGCGTCGTACCGCCGAGATTGCGGTTGCCGACCGCGGTCTCGCCGTGCGACCCGCAAGCGGGTTGCGCGAGCGACATTACGGAACGCTGCAAGGTCTGACCGCGGACGAAATCAGGCGTCGCCAACCCGTCGATTACGGACGCTATCTCGCCCGCGAATCGGATTACGGTTTCGGCACCGGCGAGAGTCTGGCCGAGTTCGCGGCTCGGGTCGTTGCCGCCGTGGAGGCGCTGGCTTCGGCGCACCGCGGCCAGCAGCTTCTGCTGGTCTCCCATGGGGGCGTGCTCGACATCTGCTACCGGCGGGCAACCGGCCGGGGGCTGACGCCGCCGCGCGACTTTCCCATCCCCAACGCTGCCCTCAACTGGTTCGACGTGGGCGACGGCGGCTGGCGCCTGCTCGCATGGGCCGATCGGCGTCATCTGGAGCGGGCGCTGGAGGATTCGCCCGAGTGATAATATTCAACACCTTCCTTCCGCCGGCCGGCGGAGTCAAGCCAAAACGGAGTCCGAGCATGTTTTCCAAGCAGAATACCCTGGCCAAGGTCGATGGCGACCTCTGGACCGCCATCCAGGCCGAGAACCGTCGTCAGGAAGACCACATCGAGCTGATCGCCTCGGAAAACTACGTGTCCTGCGCGGTGCTGGAAGCCCAGGGTTCGCAACTGACCAACAAGTACGCCGAAGGCTATCCCGGCAAGCGCTATTACGGCGGCTGCGAGCATGTCGATGTCGTCGAGCAGCTTGCCATCGACCGGGCCAAGAAGTTGTTCGGCGCCGATTGCGCTAATGTCCAGCCCAATTCCGGGTCGCAGGCTAACCAGGCCGTGTTCATGGCCTTCCTCAAGCCGGGCGACACCATTCTCGGCATGAACCTGGCGATGGGCGGGCACCTGACGCATGGATCGCCCGTCAACATGTCCGGCAAGTGGTTCAACGTCGTGCCCTACGGGCTCGACGCCAACGAGGATATCGACTACGCGGCGCTCGAGCGTCTGGCCATCGACCACAAGCCGAAGCTGATCATCGCCGGTGCCTCGGCGTTTGCGTTGAAGATTGACTTCGAACGCTTCGCCAGGGTGGCCAAGTCGGTGGGCGCCATTTTCATGGTGGATATGGCGCACTATGCCGGACTGGTGGCCGCCGGCTACTACCCGAATCCGGTGCCGCACGCGGACGTCGTGACATCCACCACGCACAAGACGCTGCGCGGCCCGCGCGGTGGCCTGATCCTGATGAAGGCCGAGCACGAGAAGGCCATCAACTCGGCCATCTTCCCCGGGCTGCAGGGCGGTCCCCTGATGCACGTGATCGCAGCCAAGGCCGTCGCCTTCAAGGAGGCGATGACCAAGGAGTTCAAGTCCTATCAGGAACAGGTCATGGAGAACGCCATCGTCATGGCCAAGGTGCTCAAGGAGCGCGGCCTGCGCATCGTCTCGGGCCGTACCGAAAGCCATGTCTTCCTCGTCGACCTGCAAGCCAAGAACATCACCGGCAAGGATGCCGAAGCTGCCCTCGGCCGCGCCCATATCACGGTGAACAAGAACGCCATCCCCAACGATCCGCAAAAGCCGTTCGTCACCTCAGGCATCCGCATCGGCACCCCGGCCATGACCACGCGCGGCTTCACCGAGATCGAGGCGGAGTGCGTTGCCCACCTGATCGCCGACGTGCTCGAGGCGCCCAACGACGAAACCGTGCTCGAGCGCGTGCGCGGGGACGTGGCGGTGATCTGCAGGAAGTTTCCCGTCTATGGCGCATGAAGTGCCCTTACTGCTCTGATCCCAACACCCAGGTCGTCGACACCCGGGAGAACGAGGAGGGCGACACGGTGCGCAGGCGCCGTCGTTGCCTGGCCTGCGACAAGCGCTTTACCACCTACGAGCGCGTCGAGTTGCAACTGCCGTCGGTGGTCAAGAAGAACGGCAGCCGTGTCGACTACGATCGCGAGAAGCTGAAGGCCAGCATGGCGCTGGCGCTGCGCAAGCGGCCAGTGACCACCGAGAGCCTGGACGCCGCCATCGATCGCATCGAGGAACGCCTGGTGACGCTGGGCGAGCGCGAGGTGGCCTCGGATCGTGTGGGCGAACTGGTCATGCGCGAACTCAAGAAGCTCGACAAGATCGCCTATATCCGCTTCGCCTCGGTCTATCGCAATT
>CAYXZX010000019.1:0-24807 GCA_964469455.1 uncultured Rhodocyclaceae bacterium
GTGACAACGTCGGCGTCCTGCTGCGCGGCACCAAGCGTGAAGAAGTCGAGCGTGGCCAAGTGCTGGCCAAGCCGGGCTCGATCACCCCGCACACCCACTTCACCTCCGAAGTGTATGTGTTGAGCAAGGACGAAGGTGGTCGTCACACGCCGTTCTTCAATGGCTACCGGCCGCAGTTCTACTTCCGGACCACCGACGTCACGGGCAGCATCGAATTGCCGGCGGGCACCGAGATGGTGATGCCTGGCGACAACGTGCAGATGACGGTCAAGCTGATCGCTCCGATCGCCATGGAAGAGGGGCTGCGCTTCGCCATCCGCGAAGGCGGCCGTACCGTCGGCGCCGGCGTCGTCGCTAAAATCATCGAGTAAATCGTTGCCTTGAATGGGAAAGGGCGGTACCATACTGCCCTTTCGCATTTCGCGCCGATCCTTCGGGCGCTGCTCTTTAAGGGATTCTCATGCAGAACCAAAAGATTCGCATTCGTCTCAAGGCCTTCGACTACAAGCTGATCGACCAGTCCGCCCTTGAGATCGTCGATACGGCTAAGCGCACTGGGGCTGTGGTACGCGGGCCGGTGCCGATGCCGACACGCATTGAGCGTTTTAACGTGTTGCGTTCGCCGCACGTTAACAAGACTTCCCGCGACCAGTTCGAGATTCGCACCCATCTGCGGTTGATGGACATCATCGACCCGACAGACAAGACGGTGGATGCTCTCATGAAGCTGGATCTGCCGGCCGGCGTTGACGTGGAGATTAAGCTGCAATAGTAATTGTTATAGGTAGTACCGTGGCGCCTTGCTTTTTGCGGTCGCTGCGGCGAGAGAAGTGATTTCGTAGTTTCGATAAACGGGTCCCGGCCAATCGTAGCCGGGGTTAGGAGAAAAAATGAGTCTGGGCCTTGTAGGACGCAAGGTCGGCATGACGCGCGTGTTCGCCGAGGATGGTTCGACCATCCCGGTGACCGTTCTCGACGTGTCGAACAATCGCGTCACGCAGATCAAGACGCCTGAGAGCGATGGCTACGCCGCGGTCCAGGTGACGTTCGGCAAGCGCCGCCCGAGCCGAGTTGGCAACACCTTTGCGGGCCATCTTGCCAAGGCTGGTGTCGAAGCTGGCCGCATCCTGAAGGAATTTACCGTCGAGCAGGGCGAACTGGCGAATCTGAAACCGGGGGACGTCGTTTCGGTCGCGATCTTCCAGGCTGGCCAAAAGGTCGATGTCTCCGGCACGACCATCGGCAAGGGCTTTGCCGGCTCGATCAAGCGCCATCACTTCTCTTCGAATCGCGGTTCACACGGCAACTCTGTGTCGCACAACTCGCCTGGTTCGATCGGCATGGCGCAGGATCCTGGCCGTGTATTCCCTGGCAAACGCATGGCGGGTCATCTGGGTGATGTTGCAAGCACAATGCAGAACCTCGAAGTAATTCGCGTTGACGAGGCTCGCCAACTGCTGCTGGTCAAGGGTGCGGTACCGGGTGCCAGGGGTGGTGACGTCGTGGTTCGCCCGGCTGTCCGAGTCAAGTGAGGGGCGAGCCATGGAACTGAAGCTGATCGATGATCAAGGGCAGCAGGCGGCGACTGTTTCGGCGTCGGACGCGCTGTTTGGGCGCGATTACAACGAGGCGCTGGTGCATCAGGTGGTGGTCGCTTACCAAGCTAACGGCCGCGCTGGCAACCGCGCGCAATTGACCCGCGCTGAAGTCCGGCATAGCACCAAGAAGCCGTTCCGCCAGAAGGGCACGGGACGTGCGCGTGCTGGAATGACATCCTCCCCACTCTGGCGGGGCGGTGGTCGCATTTTCCCGAACAAGCCGGACGAAAACTTCTCACAGAAAATCAACCGAAAGATGTATCGCGCTAGTGTTGCTGTGATCCTCTCGCAACTGGCACGCGAGGATCGTCTCGCGGTGGTCGAGAGTTTCGCGGTTGAGGCACCGAAAACCAAGTTGGTTGCCCAGAAGCTGAAGGGCATGGGTCTCGCTTCCGTCCTTGTCATTACCGAGACCCTTGACGATAACCTTATGTTGGCTTCACGCAACCTGCCCAATGTGTTGGTTCTAGAGGCTCATCAGGCTGACCCTGTATCGTTGGTTCGCTACCCTAAGGTGCTGATGACCAAGGGTGCTGTCGCCAAGATGGAGGAGATACTGGCATGAGTGCCCGATTCAACCAAGAGCGTCTAATGCAGGTACTGCTCGCCCCGCAAGTCTCCGAGAAGGCTACCTACGTTGCCGACAAGAATGAACAGGTGATCTTTATTGTGGCTTCTGACGCTACCAAGCTGGAAATAAAGGCGGCTGTGGAACTGCTGTTCAAGGTTCAAGTTGGCTCAGTCCAGGTTGCAAACGTCAAGGGCAAGGTCAAGCGCTTCGGCCGTACCATGGGTCGTCGCAGCGACTACAAGAAGGCGTTCGTCTGTCTCAAGCCAGGCCAGGAAATCAATTTCGCCGAAGGGGTGGCGTAATGGCACTCATCAAAGTCAAGCCGACATCCGCTGGCCGTAGGGCTGTTGTCAAGGTAGTTAACTCCGCCCTGCATAAGGGGCAGCCGTTCGCGGCACTCATTGAAAAGAAGGCTAGCAAGGCTGGCCGGAACAATCATGGGCATATCACGACCCGCCACCAGGGTGGGGGCCACAAGCAGCACTATCGTGTTATTGACTTCAAGCGCAACAAGGATGGCATTGTGGCCAAGGTCGAGCGTTTGGAATACGATCCGAACCGTTCTGCAAGTATTGCTTTGCTGCTCTATGCTGACGGCGAGCGGCGCTACATCATAGCTACAAAAGGCATGGTCGTAGGTCAGGAGGTTATCAGCGGTTCGGAGGCGCCAATCAAGGCTGGCAATGCTCTTCCGATTCGCAACATTCCGGTCGGCACGACGATCCATTGCATTGAACTGCAGCCGGGAAAGGGTGCCCAACTGGCTCGCTCAGCTGGAACATCCGTTCAGCTTCTGGCGCGGGAAGGCAGTTATGCCCAGATTCGCCTGCGTTCCGGTGAGATTCGCCGAATCCATGTCGAATGCCGTGCAACGATTGGTGAGGTCGGTAATGAGGAAAACAACCTCCGGAAAATCGGTAAGGCTGGTGCTCAGCGCTGGCGCGGTATTCGGCCGACCGTGCGAGGCGTGGCTATGAATCCGATTGATCACCCGCACGGTGGTGGCGAAGGTCGTACTGGTGAGGGGCGTGTTCCAGTCAGTCCATGGGGGCAACCGACCAAGGGCTACCGCACACGGTCCAACAAGCGCACAGACGGAATGATCGTCCAGCGCCGGCATAAGCGATAAGAGGTCAATATGGCACGCTCAATCAAGAAAGGCCCGTTCGTCGACGATCATCTTCTCAAGAAAGTCGATGCCGCACGTGCGTCCAGCGACAAGCGCCCGATCAAGACTTGGTCGCGCCGTTCGACAGTTCTGCCGGATTTTGTCGGCCTGACCATTGCCGTGCATAACGGTAAGCAGCATATCCCGGTATATGTATCCGAGAACATGGTTGGCCACAAGTTGGGCGAATTCGCGCTCACCCGAACCTTCAAGGGACATACCGGCGGCAAGAAGGCCGCGGTAAAGAAGTAAGGATCGATAATGGAAACCAACGCAATTCTCCGCGGCGTCCGGCTGTCGGCCCAAAAAGGGCGACTGGTTGCTGATCTTGTACGCGGAAAGTCCGTCGATCAGGCTCTCAATATCCTTGCCTTTAGCCCGAAGAAGGGTGCTGGGATCATCAAGAAGGTGCTCGAATCCGCGATTGCGAACGCCGAGCATAATGATGGTGCCGACATTGATGCCCTGAAGGTAAAGGTGATCCATGTCGAGAAGGGTGCCGTGCTTAAGCGGTTTACGGCCAGAGCCAAGGGCCGTGGCAATCGAATCGTTAAGCCGACCTGTCACATCTACCTGACCGTCGGCGAATAAAGGGGTATCTTATGGGACAGAAGATTCATCCGACCGGTTTCAGGCTTTCGGTCACACGGGACTGGGCTTCCCGCTGGTATGCCACCTCGAAGGCGTTCCCGCAGATGCTCAAAGAAGACATTGAGGTTCGCGACTATCTGCGTAAGAAGTTGGCTCACGCTTCCGTTGGTCGTGTAGTTATCGAGCGCCCGGCGAAAAATGCGCGTGTGACTGTCTACAGCGCGCGGCCAGGCGTCGTCATCGGCAAGAAAGGTGAGGACATTGAGCATCTGAAGGTCGACCTGCAGCGCCGCATGGGGGTGCCAGTGCATGTCAATATTGAAGAGATTCGCAAGCCAGAAACCGATGCCCAGTTAATTGCCGATTCAATCGCTCAACAGCTCGAGAAGCGCATCATGTTCCGCCGTGCTATGAAGCGCGCAATGCAGAATGCGATGCGGCTTGGCGCCCAAGGCATCAAGATCATGAGCTCCGGTCGCCTAAACGGAGCTGAAATCGCCCGCACCGAGTGGTATCGGGAAGGCCGTGTGCCGCTTCACACTCTGCGCGCGGATATTGATTACGGGACGTCCGAGGCGAAGACGACTTATGGTGTGATTGGCATAAAAGTCTGGGTGTTCAAGGGCGAGATGATGGCGAAGAATGAGCAGGCCGCAGGGACCGAGATTCCCGAAGAGCCGACGCGTCGCTCGCGCAGGCCCGGTGGCTCGCCGCGAGAGGACGGAGCAGGCAAGCCTGCCGGCCGCCGCACCCCGGCCGCTGCACGCAACCCTTCTGTCACAGATGCCAAGCCGGAGGCAGTGAAAGCAGAACCGGCCGCCAAGACGCCGGTCAAGCGTGTCCGCAAGCCTGTTGCCAAGCCGGAAGCCAAGGAGTAATAAAGCCATGTTGCAACCAGCACGAAGGAAATATCGTAAGGAGCAAAAGGGCCGCAACACAGGTATCGCGACACGCGGTGCAAAAGTGAGCTTTGGCGAATATGGCCTTAAGGCCATTGGCCGTGGTCGTCTAACGGCCCGGCAGATCGAGGCCGCTCGTCGAGCGATGACACGACATATCAAACGGGGCGGGCGTATTTGGATCCGCATATTCCCGGACAAGCCGATTTCCAAGAAGCCGGCCGAAGTCCGTATGGGGAATGGCAAAGGATCTCCGGAGTACTGGGTCGCCGAAATCCAACCGGGCAAAGTTCTCTACGAAATGGATGGCGTGGACGAGGCGTTGGCCCGCGAGGCCTTTCGCCTCGCGGCGGCCAAGCTTCCGCTCGAGACCACCTTCGTTACGCGCCATCTGGGGTAAGAAATGAAAACGAGTGACCTTAGACAGAAGACCGACATTGAATTGAGTAAGGAATTACTCGACCTGCGCAAGGCCCAGTTTTCCCTGCGCATGCAACTGGCGACTCAACAACTGAACAATACCAGCCAGCTTGGTAAAGTGCGTAGGGATGTGGCGCGAATCAAGACCATTCAGTGTGAAAGGGCGGCAAAGAAATGACCCAGGCTACCGAGCAGAAGACCCGTCGGACCCTTCAGGGTCGCGTGGTTAGTGACAAGATGGCCAAGACGGTAACCGTGCTCGTCGAGCGCCGCGTCAAGCATCCGGTCATTGGCAAGGTGATGATCCGTTCCAAGAAGTACCATGCTCACGTTGAAGCATTGGATACCGCAACTGGTGATCTCGTCCAGATTGAAGAGTGCGCGCCAATTTCCCGTACCAAAGCTTGGCGTGTGACTCAGGTCGTCGAGAAGTCGCGCGCGGTGTAACAGCATAGATTTTGTAGTGGTTGTTGACAATCAGGCGGCAAGAACATAACATCCCGCCTCTTTGCTGCTCTCGGCAGGAGTTCTTGGGCAGCGTTCCACCCGGACGGGTTCCAAGACTGACCGTGGCAAGTGAGCGGATTAAGTTGGAGAAAAGTAATGATCCAAATGCAGTCGCTGCTGGACGTCGCCGACAACACCGGTGCGCGTGCCGTCATGTGCATCAAGGTGTTGGGCGGTTCTAAGCGTCGTTACGCCGGGATTGGCGATGTCATCAAGGTCAGCATAAAGGACGCTGCGCCGCGTGGTCGCGTCAAGAAGGGCGAGGTCTATAACGCCGTAGTCGTGCGTACCGCCAAGGGGGTGCGTCGCCCCGATGGCTCACTGGTCAAGTTCGACGGCAATGCTGCGGTTTTGCTCAATAACAAGCTTGAGCCCATCGGTACCCGCATCTTCGGTCCGGTGACGCGGGAGTTGCGTACGGAGAGGTTCATGAAGATCGTATCTTTGGCGCCTGAGGTTCTGTAAGGATTCGGCTATGAACAAAATTCGAAAAGGTGACGATGTAGTGGTCGTCGCCGGCAAGGATAAGGGCAAGCGCGGGACCGTGCTTAATCGGGTCGACGATGATCGCCTGCTTGTGGAGGGCGTCAATCGCGTCAAGAAGCACTTCAAGCCGAACCCGATGAAGGGGCAGCCAGGAGGCATCGCAGAAAAGGAGATGCCGATCCATATTTCGAATGTGGCGCTATTTAATCCTGCCACGCAAAGGGCGGATCGCGTCGGTTTCAAGATGCTTGATGATGGCCGCAAGGTGCGGGTATTCAAGTCGAATGGCGAAGTAGTGGATGCATAGGGACTGATCATGGCGCGCTTGCAGGAGTATTACAAACAATCGGTAGTTCCGCAGTTGCGAGAGAAGTTCGGCTACAAGTCGGTCATGGAAGTGCCGAGGATTAAGAAGGTCACTCTCAACATGGGTGTGGGCGAGGCTGTTGGCGACAAGAAGATCCTTGAAAACGCCGTCGGCGACATGACAAAGATCGCGGGCCAGAAGCCGGTGATCACCAAGGCGCGCAAGGCTATTGCCGGATTCAAGATCCGCGAGGGTTATCCGATCGGTTGCATGGTGACGTTGCGCGGTACCCGCATGTTCGAGTTTCTGGATCGTCTCGTGACAATCGCGATGCCTCGCATCCGTGACTTCAGGGGCGTGGGCGGCAAGGGGTTCGATGGTCGCGGCAACTACAACATCGGTGTCAAGGAGCAGATCATCTTTCCAGAGATCGAGTACGACAAGATTGATGCGCTGCGCGGCATGAACATCAGTATCACTACAACAGCGAAGACCGATGCGGAAGCGAAGGCGCTTCTGGCGGCTTTCAAATTCCCCTTCAAGAACTGAGGGAAATATGGCGAAACTTGCACTGAAGAACCGCGAAGCGAAGCGCACCAAACTTGTGGCGAAGTACGCTGCTAAACGCGCTGAGTTGATTGGCATCATCAATGATACGAAACTCTCTGACGATGAGAGGATGGATGCCCGTCTCAAACTACAGCAGTTGCCCAGGAATGCATCACCCGTCCGTCAGCGCAACCGCTGCGCTTTGACCGGTCGTCCTCGCGGGGTGTTCCGCAAGTTCGGCCTGTGCCGCAACAAGCTTCGTGATATTGCCATGCGTGGTGAGGTGCCCGGCATGACAAAGGCGAGTTGGTAAGGAGATCGATGAATGAGTATGACCGATCCCATTGCTGACATGCTGACGCGTATTCGCAATGCGCAAATGGCAGAGAAGTCTGCCGTCAGCATGCCATCTTCGAAGATCAAGGTTGCGATTGCCCGCGTGCTTAAGGATGAGGGATACATCGACGACTTCGCGGTGAGAGAGAGCGGTGGCAAGAATGAGCTTGATATCGCCCTGAGGTACTACGCCGGTCGTCCTGTGATCGAGCGCATTGAGCGTGTCTCCAAGCCGGGTTTGCGTGTCTACAAGGGTAAGGATGATCTTCCCAAGGTCATGAATGGCTTGGGTATCGCCATTGTTTCGACGCCCCAGGGCGTAATGACAGATCGCAGAGCGCGCGCTACCAATACTGGTGGCGAAGTGCTCTGCATTGTGGCGTGAGGAGAGGTAAGCAATGTCTCGTGTCGCCAAGTATCCGGTCGCGCTTCTGAAGGGGGTCGAGGTAACACTCGGTACCACGGAGGTTTCAGTCAAGGGTCCGTTGGGTACGCTCAAGCAGGCCATGTTGCCATTCGTTTCGGTCGAGAAGGATGGCGATAATCTGCAAGTCAAGGCCGGCGAGGGCGACTCTGCCAATGCCATGTCGGGCACCATGCGCGCGTTGCTGGCCAATATGGTCAGCGGCGTAACAAAGGGCTTTGAGAGGAAGCTTACGCTGGTTGGGGTGGGTTACAAGGCGCAGGCGCAGGGGTCCAAGCTCAATCTGAGTCTTGGCTTCTCGCATCCTGTCGTGCATGACATGCCGGACGGCATTAAGGTGGAAACACCCACCCAGACGGAAATCGTGATTAAGGGCATCGACAAGCAACTTGTCGGCCAAGTGGCCGCAGAAATTCGCGCTTATCGCTCTCCTGAGCCCTATAAGGGCAAGGGCGTACGCTATGCGGACGAGGTGGTCGTCATCAAGGAAACCAAGAAGAAGTAAGGGTGCTTGAGAATATCATGGACAAGAAAGAAGCTCGTTTGCGCAGGGCGCGCAAAACCCGCGCCAAGATTGCGGAGCTCAAGATGCCGCGCTTGGTGGTGTATCGCTCCAACCTCCATATCTACGCACAGGTCTTTTCAGGTTGTGGCACGCAAGTAATTGCTGCGGCATCGACCGCAGAAGCCGAAACCAGGAAGCAGGTTCCAAACGGCGGTAACGTTGAAGCAGCCAAGCTCGTCGGCAGGCTGATTGCCGAGCGGACGAAGGCAAGGGGGGTCGACGAAGTGGCTTTCGATCGTTCCGGTTTCCGGTACCACGGTCGTGTTAAGGCGCTTGCAGAGGCGGCCCGCGAAGGCGGTCTAAAGTTCTAAGCGGCATTTGAGCGAGACGAATATGGCTAAACCGCAAGGCAAGAAACAGCAGCAGGCTAACGAAGAGCGCGATGATGGCCTGCGCGAGAAGATGGTCTCCATCAATCGTGTTACCAAGGTGGTGAAGGGTGGTCGCATCCTTGGCTTCGCAGCGCTGACTGTGGTCGGTGATGGTGAAGGTGCCGTAGGCATGGGCAAGGGTAAGTCCCGTGAAGTGCCGGTCGCCGTGCAAAAGGCGATGGAAGAGGCGCGCCGCAAGATGGCCAAGGTCAAGTTGAACAAAGGCACGCTGCATCACTCGGTAACCGGCAAGCATGGTGCGACAACCGTCTTGATGTCGCCTGCGCCGAGCGGGACCGGTGTTATCGCCGGCGGCCCCATGCGCGCCGTTTTTGAAGTAATGGGGATAACCGACGTCGTAGCAAAGTGCATTGGATCGACCAATCCCTACAACGTCGTTCGCGCAACACTCAATGGCCTTAATGGCATGAGCACACCGGCGGAGATCGCCGCCAAGCGCGGCAAGAGTGTTCAGGATATCCTGGAGTAGCCCATGGCCGAAAAGAAGATCAAGGTGACCCTCGTGAAGAGCGTCATCGGCACCAAGCAGGATCACCGTGCGACCGTGCGCGGCCTTGGCCTGCGTAAGCTCAATAGCAGTGCGGAATTGCTGGATTCGCCGGCTGTACGCGGCATGATCAAGAAGGTTGCCTACTTGGTGAAGTGTGAGGGCTGACTGTATGGAACTGAACAATCTGAAGCCAGGGGTCGGTTCAAAGCACGCCGCTAAGCGCGTTGGACGCGGTATCGGTAGCGGTTTGGGCAAGACGGCCGGTCGGGGTCACAAGGGTCAAAAGTCTCGCGCTGGCGGCTTCCACAAGGTCGGTTTTGAAGGTGGCCAGATGCCGCTTCAGCGCCGCTTGCCGAAGCGTGGCTTTATCTCGCTGGCCGCGAGCCGCAACGTTGAAGTCCGTCTTTCGGACCTGGAAAAACTACCAGTGGACGAAATCGATCTCTTGATGCTTAAGCAGGCCGGTGTTGTGTCGGTAGCCGCATTGTCAGCCAAGGTAATTCTCTCGGGGAAGCTTAACCGCAAGGTTGTCTTGAAGGGAATTGGCGCTACCAAGGGCGCGAGAGCAGCAATCGAAGCGGTGGGTGGTTCCGTGGCTGAAATTGCCACATCGGCCTGATTGCCATTTGAACGTCACGAGTAACGATTGTGGCCGCGCCGGTACCTGCAAATGCACTTGGAAAAACCGCGAAGTTCGGTGACCTGTGGCGCCGTTTGTGGTTCTTGCTCGGTGCGCTTTTTGTCTATCGGGTTGGCGCACATATCCCGGTCCCCGGAATTGATCCGACGGAGCTTGCAAAGCTTTTTGAAGGTCAACAAGGTGGCATATTAGGGATCTTTAACCTGTTTTCTGGCGGCGCCCTGTCGCGATTTACGATCTTTGCCTTGGGCATCATGCCGTATATTTCATCGTCGATCATCATGCAACTAATGACGATCGCGGTACCATCGCTTGAGCAGTTAAAGAAGGAAGGAGAAGCTGGCCGACGGAAGATTACCCAATATACCCGGTATGGAACCGTTGGCTTGGCGCTGTTTCAGGCTTTTGGTATTGCCATAGCGCTTGAGTCGCAAATTGGCTTGGTTCTGGAGCCAGGGATGATGTTCAGGCTTACCACTGTGATGACGCTCGTAACGGGAACGATGTTCCTAATGTGGCTTGGTGAGCAGATTACGGAACGCGGGCTTGGCAATGGAATATCGATAATCATCTTTGCCGGGATTGCGGCGGGCTTGCCAAGTGCGCTGGCTGGCCTATTCGAACTGGTGCGGACAGGCGCGATGCATCCCGTTACTGCTCTTGTCATTTGTGCTCTTGTTGTCATCGTGACCGGTTTTGTGGTTTTCGTTGAGCGAGGCCACCGTAAGATTCTCGTTAACTATGCCAAGCGGCAGGTTGGAAACAAGATATATGGTGGGCAGAGCTCTCATCTGCCGCTCAAGCTAAATATGTCAGGCGTAATACCGCCTATCTTTGCGTCCTCAATTATTCTATTCCCGGCAACTGCGGCTGGATGGTTTGGCGCCTCCGAGGGAATGAATTGGCTGAAGGATATTGCCGCGACGCTTTCACCCGGTCAGCCGATCTACGTTATCTTGTATGCGGCAGCAATTGTATTTTTCTGTTTTTTCTATACCGCGCTGGTTTTCAATTCTAAGGAAACTGCCGACAACCTGAAAAAAAGTGGTGCGTTTGTCCCGGGAATCCGGCCGGGCGAGCAGACAAGTAGGTACATCGACAAGATACTGATGCGGCTTACTCTGATTGGTGCGGTATATGTGACGCTGGTTTGTCTGCTGCCCGAGTTTCTAATCCTCAAGTGGAATGTCCCATTTTATTTTGGGGGCACCTCATTGCTGATCATCGTGGTCGTGACAATGGATTTCATGTCACAGGTGCAGGCGTATGTAATGTCCCATCAGTACGAGAGTCTCCTAAAAAAAGCCAACTTCAAGGGCACAGGGTTCCAGGCCCGTTAACTATTAATGGCAAAGGAAGATGTCATCGAGATGCAAGGTGAGGTGGTTGAGAACCTCCCTAATGCGACCTTCAGGGTCAAGCTAGATAATGGTCATATCGTCCTCGGTCATATTTCGGGAAAGATGCGCATGCATTACATCAGAATTCTTCCCGGAGATAAGGTGACTGTTCAGTTGACGCCTTACGATTTGACAAAGGGCCGAATCGTTTTTCGTGCCAAATAGGATTACGAATACTGCAATCGGAGGTAGCTATGAAAGTAACCGCGTCTGTCAAGCGCATGTGCCGAAAGTGCAAGGTCATACGCCGCAACGGAATTGTCCGGATCATTTGTGCGGACCCGCGTCACAAGCAGCGCCAAGGTTGATGTGCGTGAGGCTCGGCGCTATAATGTCGGGCTTTCCACGAAAAATTTCCTTCGCGCATCATTGAACACTACTTTAGCGATGAAAAATAGGTAAGCATATGGCCCGAATCGCAGGCGTCAATATCCCAAACCACCAGCATGCGGAGATTGCATTAATGGCAATCTATGGCATTGGTCGTACCCGCGCGCAGAAGATATGTGATGCTGCCGGCGTAAGGCGCTCGGTGAAGATCAAGGATCTTACCGACGCGGAAATGGACAGGTTGCGCGAGGAGGTCGGTAGGTTCGGCGTCGAAGGTGATCTCCGGCGCGAAGTCACGATGAGCATCAAGCGTTTGATGGATCTCGGCTGTTATCGCGGAGTTCGCCATCGACGCGGCTTGCCTGTCAGGGGGCAGCGTACCCGCACAAATGCGCGCACTCGCAAGGGTCCGCGTAAGGCTATCGCTGCGGCAAAGAAATAGAGGCTAATTAGCTCCACAAGGACTGACTGGATTCAACATGGCCAAGACTCAGACGAAAATCCGAAAGAAGGTCAAAAAGAATGTCGCGGAAGGCATAGCGCACGTTCATGCTTCTTTCAACAATACGATCATCACCATTACAGACCGTCAAGGGAACGCCTTGTCTTGGGCAACTTCTGGCGGCGCCGGCTTCAAGGGCTCCCGGAAGTCGACACCTTTCGCGGCGCAGGTGGCCGCCGAAGCCGCAGGAAAGGCGGCCCAGGAATGTGGTATCAAGAACCTCGAGGTTCGTATCAAGGGGCCCGGTCCTGGGCGCGAGTCGGCCGTGCGAGCGCTTAATGCCTTGGGTGTGAAGATCACAAGCATTACAGATATCACGCCGGTTCCCCATAACGGTTGTCGTCCGCCGAAGCGGCGCAGAATCTAGTAAAAGGAGTCGACAGTGGCCCGCAATCTTGACGCGAAGTGCCGTCAATGTCGTCGTGAGGGAGAAAAACTTTTCCTCAAAGGCGAGAAGTGCTTTACAGACAAGTGTTCGATTGAACGGCGCTCGTACGCCCCAGGCCAACACGGCCAGAAATCAGGACAGCGCTTGTCCGGCTACGGCCAGCAGTTGCGAGAAAAGCAAAAGATTCGCCGTATTTATGGCGTACTCGAGCGTCAGTTCCGCAAAACGTTTGCCGAGGCCGAGCGCCGCAAGGGCCAAACGGGCGAGAACTTGCTGCAACTTCTCGAATCTCGCTTGGACTCGATTGCCTTCCGGATGGGCTTTGGGACATCACGTGCCGAGGCGCGGCAGATCGTTCGTCACAATGGTGTTCTGGTGAATGGTCGGCGAGTCAATATCCCGTCGTTCGGAGTTAGCCCCGGAGATGTGATCCAGTTGACAGAAACCGCGCGAGGACACCTTCGGACCAAGGCCGCGCTTGAGGCGGCCGATTCGCGTGGTTTTCCGGAATGGCTCGAGGTGAATGTGAAGGAAGGGCGAGGCGTCCTGAAAGCATTCCCGGCCAGGGATGATTTGCCAGCATCTCTGAATGAAGGCCTCGTGGTCGAACTGTATTCGCGTTAGTCCATTATATTTAAGCGCCCGGGGGCTATCTAGCCTCCGGGCGCCATTGTCTTGAGGGAATGCAGATGCAAAGCAACTCGCTTCTGAAGCCGCGGATCATCGATGTTCAGACACTCTCGCCGGTGCATGCCAGAGTTGTGATGGAGCCTTTCGAGCGCGGCTATGGGCATACCTTGGGCAACGCCCTGCGTCGTATTCTATTGTCGTCGATGCCAGGAGCTGCGCCCACGGAGGTTTCGATCGATGGTGTTCTGCATGAGTACTCGACCCTAGATGGCGTACGCGAGGATGTGGTTGATATCCTGCTCAATATGAAGGGGGTTGTGCTGAAGATGCATAACCGGAGCGAAGCTACGTTGCAACTCTCCAAGAAGGGCGAGGGTGTGGTCACGGCTCGTGACATCGAAACTACACACGACGTCGAAATTATCAATCCCGACCACGTTATTGCGCACATTGCGCCAGGCGGACAGCTTGAGATGCAGATCAGGGTCGAGACTGGCCGTGGCTACGTGCCTGCCAATGTTCGACCGGCGGCACGGGAAAACAAGGGCATTGGCCGTATTCTCATGGATGCTTCATTTAGCCCCGTTCGCCGCGTGAGTTATCAGGTGGAGTCGGCGCGTGTCGAGCAGCGGACCGATCTCGACAAATTGATCATCGATATCGAAACGAATGGCGCCGTTGATCCGGAAGAGTCGATCCGCTACGCAGCGCGCATCTTGATGGAGCAGCTTTCGGTCTTTGCCGATCTGGAGGGCACCCCGGTCTCGATCGAGGCACCCAAGGCCGCTTCGGTTGATCCGATCTTGCTTCGTCCGGTCGATGACCTGGAACTGACCGTCCGTTCGGCAAATTGCCTCAAGGCCGAAAATATCTATTACATCGGCGACCTGATTCAGCGCACCGAAACCGAACTGCTCAAGACGCCCAACCTGGGCCGCAAGTCTCTCAACGAGATCAAGGAAGTTCTGGCCTCGCGCGGCCTTACGCTGGGGATGAAACTTGAGAACTGGCCGCCGGCCGGCCTCGAGAAACTCGGCTGATTGTCGTACCTTCTATAACGATCAACCGGCTACTTGCACAGCGCGGTGGCCGCATAAGATAAAGGAAGATCACCATGCGTCACGGTAACGGATACCGAAAGCTTAATCGCACCTCCTCGCACCGCGCCGCCATGTTCCGAAACATGGCCGTCTCTCTGCTGCAACACGAGGCCATCAGGACAACGCTGCCGAAGGCCAAGGAACTTCGCCGCGTGGTCGAGCCATTGATTACTTTAGGCAAGAGCCCCAATCTGGCTAATCGTCGTTTGGCCTTCGATCGGTTGCGTGATCGAGATGCGGTCGCAAAGATTTTTGGCGAACTGGGGCCCCGCTATGCCACTCGCAATGGTGGCTACCTGCGCATTCTCAAGATTGGGTTCCGCGTTGGCGACAATGCGCCCATGGCTTTTGTCGAGTTGATGGACCGTCCCGAGACCACCGAGGTTTCGGAAGCTTCGATAGTCGAATAGCAGTACCGCACCAAGGAAAATCCACGGGCCGGCCACAATCCGGCCCGTTCTCATTTCTCGGTACTGCTTTGGCGCTCCGTCACGGCCGACTCTCAGTGGCTTCAGTGACTAAGTATCTTCGAGAGGAATACTTGGGCACGCTCCGACCGCGGTGTGCCGAAGAAAACTTCCTTCGGGGCATCTTCGACGATCGCACCCTGATCCATGAAGATGACCCGGTTGGCGACTTTGCGAGCAAAGCCCATTTCGTGTGTTACGACCATCATGGTCATTCCGTCCTTGGCAAGTTCGACCATGACATCAAGAACTTCGTTGATCATTTCAGGGTCCAGCGCCGAGGTCGGTTCATCGAAGAGCATGCATATGGGATCCATGGCGAGCGCTCTCGCAATCGCGACGCGCTGCTGCTGACCTCCGGAAAGTTGCCCCGGGTACTTCTGGGCTTGTGTGGCGAGGCCTACCCGGTCGAGAAGTCCTTTGCCTTTGGCAAGAGCCTCTTCCTTGCTCCGCCCGAGAACCTTGATCTGCGCGATCGTAAGATTTTGTTCGATGGTCATGTGAGGGAATAGTTCGAAATGCTGGAACACCATGCCGACCTTAGCCCGTAGTCTTGGTAGATCCACTCCAACACCACCGACCGAAGTACCGTCAACCCGGATTTCCCCCTCCTGAAACGGCTCGAGGGCATTCACACACTTGATCAGCGTGGACTTGCCGGAACCGGACGGGCCGCAGACCACTATAACCTCGCCCCTATCTACCGAGGTGGTACAGTCGTTTAGGACCCGAAACTGCCCATACCACTTGGAAACTCCCATAATCTCGATCATTGCCATGATCCAATTCGCTATCGGATAACCGCGATCCGCTGCTGAAACTGCCGCACCAGCATCGACAGAGAAAAACAGATCACGAAATAGATTAGTGCCACAAAGAGATACATCTCGACCGGGCGGTTGTAGTTCTTGCCGGATATCTCGGCTGCCTTGAGCAAGTCCTTAGCTCCAATGGCATATACAAGCGAAGTGTCCTGAAACAGGATGATCGTCTGAGTCAGCAGGATCGGCAGCATGTTACGAAATGCCTGCGGCAGAACAACGTTGCCCATGACTTGCCAATACGTGAAGCCAAGTGCCTCGCCCGCGGCAATCTGTCCACGCGGGATGCTCTGAATGCCCGCACGCATGATCTCACTGTAATAAGCTGCCTCGAAAGCAGTAAACGTGACGATCGCCGATAGTTCGGCGCCTAGGGGCTTTCCGGTGATCAGGGGAATGACCAGAAAGAACCACAGGATCACCATGAGCAGCGGAACGGATCGCATCAAATTGACATACCATCCGGCCGCCATGGAAAGCGTGCCTCTGCCAGACAAGCGAGCCAAGGCCAGCAAGGTGCCCAACACGATGCCACCGCTCATGGCGATAAGCGTCAACTGTGCTGTGAACTTGAGGCCTACCCAAATGAATGGGAGGCTCGGTGCGATGACACTGAGGTCGAGGTTGGCAAACACCTTACCTAGGCACCGCTATATAGCCGGGAATTCGTTTTTTTCCCTCAATCGTGATCATTACCCGATTGGCGATGAAGGCACAGACGAAATAAAGGACGGTTACGGCCAGATAAGTCTCGATGCCTTGCTCCGAGTCTTCCTGCATTTGCCTCGCCTGAAAGGTGAGTTCCAGAACGCCAATGGCAAATGCCACCGAAGAGTTCTTGAATATGTTCATCAACTCCGATGTCAGGGGCGGGATGATGACTCGAAACGCCACCGGCAGGATCACGTAACGGTACGCCTGAGGCAGCGTAAATCCCATGGCCAAGCTCGCCATGCGTTGACCACGGGCTAGGCTCTCGATTCCGGATCTCAGCTGTTCGGCGATGCGCGCCGACGTGAATAGCCCGAGACACAGTGAGGCGGTTACAAACTCCTTCGCTGGCATGTCTTGTTTAACCCAGAGCGACAACTCTCTCGGCAAGAGCTCCGGAAAGACAAAAAACCAGAGAAAAAGCTGCACGAGCAGCGGCACGTTCCGGAATGCCTCGACCCAAGCAAATGCGAGAGTCGCTAGCCAAGCCTTGGGCGTGGTCCGGGCGGTGCCTACCGCCACGCCGACGGCGAACGCGAGTACCCATGCAGATAGCGAAACAGCGATTGTCCACCCCAGACCCGTGGCTAACCAGTCGAGATAGGTTTCCTCCCCACCCTTGACCTGTTCGAGAAAGATGCCCCAGTTCCAGTGATAGCCCATGACAGTTACCGAGGCCCCTTCTTGTTACGGCCGGATTGCTGGGTACACCTATCTCTTGTTGTAAGCCTCGGCGGGCGCGTCGCTAGGTGCCTTCATCAACTCCCGTAGCTTGTCGCTCATCGGGAAGTTTAGGTTAATGTTCTTCGGCGGGATCGGCAAAAGGAACCATTTCGCGTAGAGCTTCTCGGCTTCGCCACTCTTTAAGAGCGCACCGACGGTTTCATCAACAAGAGCTTTGAAAGGCGGGTCATCCCTGCGAAGCATAATGGCAATCGGCTCGACGTTGAGAACCTCGCCAACGATGGCGTAATCATTGGGCGTCTTCGAGGTCGCGATCAATCCGGCAAGGAGGTTGTCGTCCATGACGAAAGCAACGGCACGGTCCGTTTCAAGCAGCAGGAAGGAGTCCGCGTGGTCCTTGCCATAAACTTCCTTGAAATCGACGTGCTTGCCCCTCTCGTGAGCACGCATCAACTGAACCGAAGTCGTGCCGGTGGTCGTGGCCACAGGTTTGCCGTTCAATTCATCCAACCCCTTGATGCCGGAACTCTTCTTGACGGCCATGCGCACGTAGGTTACGAATGTCGTCGGTGCAAATGCCACCTGCTTTTGACGTGCCTCATTGTTCGTGGTCGAGCCGCACTCGATATCCACTGTGCCGTTTGTTACCAACGGAATTCGATTTTGCGATGTGACGGGCTGATAGTTAACCTTGAGCCCAGGGAGAGACAACTTCGTCCTGACCGCATCGACAATTCGATGGCATATGTCAATGTGATAACCAATCGGCTGCTGCTTGTCATCCAAGTATGACAGCGGGTACGACGATTCGCGGATGCCTATGGTTATGGCACCGGTTTCTCTGATCTTCGTGAGCGTATTGGCTGCCACGGACGTGGTTACCAACATTGCTGCAGCCAGCAAGGCGACTTTGAGATTCATGGAAGGCTCTCCTGAAAGGCTCGACTAAGCTAGGCAATTCTATGCCATTAAGGCCTGGGGGGCGTCTTCCTCCGTTTGCTGCAGTGCCCATAATTGGGAATACGCTCCGCCAAGGTCCAGCAACCGTCGATGGCTGCCCCGTTCGATGATCCGACCGGCGTCCAGCACGATGATTTCGTCGGCATTCATGATGGTCGACAGCCGATGGGCGATAATCAGCGTCGTCCGGCCGACTGCAACCATGTCGAGTTCAGCCTGGATCGCTTTTTCCGTTTGGGAATCCAGCGCCGATGTCGCTTCATCGAAGATCAGGATCGGCGGATTCTTCAGCAACGCACGAGCAATAGCGACTCTCTGCTTCTCGCCACCCGACAGTTTAAGGCCTCGCTCACCGACCCTGGTTTCGTATCCATCCGGCAGCCGCGCGACAAATTCATGCAAATGAGCGGCCTTAGCTGCAGCAATGACTTCTTCACGAGCGGCATCGGGCTTACCGTACTGGATGTTGTACAGCAGACTGTCATTAAATAGTACGGTGTCTTGCGGCACGATACCGATAGCCCGCCGCAGACTGGCTTGCGTCAGGTGTCGAATGTCGCTGCCATTGATTCGAATCGAACCATCCCGCACATCGTAGAAGCGGTAGAGCAAGCGAGCGAGTGTGCTCTTGCCAGAACCGCTGGCGCCGACTACCGCGACGGTGCGACCCGCCGTGATGGTGAAATGGACGTCGAACAGGATCTTTCGCTTGATTTCGTAGCCGAACCCTACGTGGTCGAATTCAACAGCGCATGGCCCCTCCAATAGAGGCCTTGCATTGGGCAGGTCCTGCACCTCCCGGTTCTGCTGCAGAAGCGTGAACATGCGTTCGATATCCGTGAGTGACTGCCTGATTTCACGGTAGAGCACGCCAAGGTGGTTGAGCGGCATGTAGAGTTGGATCAGGAATGCATTGACCAGAACGATGTCGCCCACCGTCATGCTGCCAGCTACGACCCCGACGGTCGCGCGCCACATCATCAGGACCACGGCTGTGGCTATGATCAATGCCTGCCCCAGGTTCAAGTAAGAAAGTGATACTTGGGCCTTGACCTGTGCGGCCTCCCACTGCCGCATTTGCTCGTCGTAGCGATCAAGTTCCCACTTCTCGTTGTTGAAGTACTTGACCGTTTCGTAGTTGAGCAAGCTGTCGATTGCCCGCGAACTCGCGGCGGAGTCGAGCTCGTTGGCCTGCCGCCGGATTCGGGTACGCCAGTTTGTTATCAGAACAGTGAAAAACACGTAGACAGCCAGCGCAACCAATGTGATCAGAGCAAACGCACTCTCGTAGCGTGCGATCAGTATGCCCATCACCAGGGCAATTTCGACCAGCGTCGGGAGGATCGAGTAAATCGTGTAACTGATCAGACTCCCAACCGAACGCGTTCCGCGTTCGATGTCTCGAGTTAACCCACCCGTCTGCTTTTCCAGGTGGAAGCGCAGCGACAGGGAATGCAGGTGCTGAAACAGCTTCAACGCGATGGTTCGCTGCGCTCTCTGCGTTACCCGGGCAAAGATGATTTCCCGCAACTCGGTGAACAATGCGGTCGAAAAACGCAATGCTCCATACGCACCCAGCAGTCCAAGTGGAACCAGGAGAGGCGCCGCATCCTTGGAAATCGACAACGCATCGATGAGGTCCTTCAGGACCAGCGGCACGCCAATATTGGCAAACTTGGCCGCAACCAGGCAAACAAGTGCCAAGACGACCCGCCACTTCCATTCCCAAAGGTAGGGGAGCAATGTACGAATGGTTTGCCAGTCGCGGCGCTCCACGGGATCGGGGCCGGGAAGGGCGATGGTCGACTTTGATCCACGCATCCACGGATATTACCCGCTGTTGACAGCGGCCCATTGAATCGTCAAGGTTCGTATTTGGCAAGCAGAGCATTGAGAAGGCTTCATCATGACAGATCAATTGAAACTGCCAGACAGGCAACCGGTACTGCGTGTGGTGCCAATGCCCGCCGACGTCAACGCAGCCGGGGATATCTTTGGCGGATGGGTGATGGCACACGTGGATATCGCGGGTGGCGTGGTGGCCACGCAGCGCTCCCGTGGCAGGGTCGCGACGGTGGCGGTCAATTCGTTCCAGTTCAAGCAGCCGGTGTCGGTAGGCGATGTCGTGTCGTTCTACGCCGACGTGATCGAGGTCGGCCGTACGTCCATCACTGTCGATGTCGCAGTCTATGCGGAACGGAATCCCGCCGATCCGATGGTGGTCAAGGTGACCGAGGCCCTCTTGACCTTCGTTGCGCTTGATCAGGCGGGTGCCAAGAGGCGTGTTCCGCCAATCGTGTCATGAGCAAGATCCTTTTCCTTGTTGGGTCGGCGGTACTCATCTATCTCTTGCTGCGGCAACAGTGGACACGTGGTGGCAGGAAGGCGCAGACCCGACAGACCGCCAGCGCCGCGACCGAGTCAATGGTCAGCTGCGCTTACTGTAAACTCCATATCCCATTGACCGAGAGCCTAAAGCACGGTTCCCGGCACTACTGTAGCGAGGAGCACCAGCGTCTGCATGGAGGCCATGGCGGAACCTGAAACAGCCCGACCCAGGGAGCCGACCCTCCCCGAGAAGGCAGGCGAGGCGCACTGGCGTTCGCTACGGTACTTCGGCGTCTATCGAGTGCTCGTTGCCGCGGTCTTCTTCGTGGTGTTTCTTGCCACTGGCGGCCAGGCAAATCTCGCTTCCCAAGACCCGTCGTTGTTCCTGTGGGTTGATTCGGTCTACCTGATCGCCGCCTTTGTCTTCCTGTTGGCGATGCAGCGTTTCGAGCGGGCCTTCAATCTGCAGTTGTCATTGCAGGTTGCCTGCGATGTGCTTGTCCTGACCTTGATGATGTATGCAAGCGGCGGTGCTCGCAGTGGCATCGCCTTCATGATCGTGGTGGTGGTTGCTGGTGCCGGGCTGGTCGGCCAAGGGCGACTGACACTTTTCTACGCCGCACTTGCCGCGCTTGCCGTTCTTGCCGAGCAATCGTTTCGCCAACTGCGCTTCGCAGGGACTGCTGACGACTTCTTTCGCACCGGGCTAACGAGCATAGGCTTTTTCGCCACAGCCTTGATTGCCCAGATGTTGGCCCGTCGGGCGGTGGCTAACGAGCGGCTGGCACTGCAACGGGGGGCCGAGCTGCAGGATCAGGTTCGAATCAACCGTCAGGTTATTCGAGATATGGACGATGGAGTACTCGTCGTCGATACCTCCGGGCGGGTACGACTCAACAACCCGAGAGCGGAGGTATTGCTCGGGTTGACGGAGACTGAGCGTTCGGAGCCGCTGATGTTGAAGGTGCAGGCTCCTATGCTGGCCGATTACCTGGCGCAGCAGAGGAGGGTAGTCACAGAGACTTCCGATGTCTTGCGTCTGCCCGGCAGTAGGCCTCTCCTCATACGCCGGCTACCCCCGGAACGGGATGGTGATACGTTGGTCTACCTGCGCGACATGGGCAAGGCTCATGAGCACGCGCAGCAGGTCAAGCTGGCTGCTCTCGGGCGTCTTACGGCGAATATTGCGCATGAAATTCGCAATCCCTTGGCGGCCATCAGTCATGCGGCCGAGTTACTGGTTGACGAGCAGCGTGCCGATCCACGCCGACGATTGCTGCGAATTATTGGCGACAATTGCCTCCGCCTGAATAGACTGGTTGGCGAGGTCTTGGAACTAGGACGTCGAGACCGTGCTCAGCCGGAGAGTATTCATCTGCGGGTTTTTCTCGGGCAGTTTGTCGAGGAATACTCATTTCATGACCATGAAGCGGGCAGGCGACTTCGTTTGGTAATGGGCGACGATGCAATGATGAGTTTTGATCGGTCGCATTTGCATCGCGTGCTCGTCAATCTCGTTTCAAATGCCCTTCGATATGCGAGTGATGCTGAGGGTGCGGTGAAGATAAAAGCAGGAACCAGCCAAGACGGCAGGACTGAAGTGCATGTACTCGACGATGGCCCGGGAATCACCGAGGATGATCAGGCCAAGATATTCGAGCCGTTCTTCACGACCTGCGGCAGTGGTACGGGTTTAGGGCTCTAT
Organism: uncultured Rhodocyclaceae bacterium; assembly: GCA_964469455.1. Classification (GTDB taxonomy): domain Bacteria; phylum Pseudomonadota; class Gammaproteobacteria; order Burkholderiales; family Rhodocyclaceae; genus Fen-999. Next base: position 21,970 of record CAYXZX010000019.1, read on the forward strand.
ATCGCAAGGGAACTTTGTGACAGCAATGACGCGGACCTGGATCTGGTCCGAGGCCTCGGGGAATCGTCCGGGGCGCATTTTCGAATTGCCGCGAGGAGCAAGCATGTCCGCCAAGATTGAGCGTCGTAATCGAAATGACATGAAGCGGGTATTGGTCGTCGATGACGAGGCGGACATTAGGGAACTGCTGGACATGACCTTGGCCCGGATGGGGCTTGCCGCAGATTGTGCCGGATCGGTGGCTGAAGGGGTGGGCATGCTGGAAAGTAATGTCTACGACCTGTGTCTGACTGACATGCGCCTGCCGGACGGAGAAGGCTTGCAACTGGTGCGCCTGATCGGCGAGCGTTATCCTGAGTTGCCGGTGGCCGTCATCACCGCGCACGGAAGCATGGAAAATGCTGTTCAAGCCCTCAAGGCTGGCGCATTTGATTACCTGTCCAAGCCAGTATCGCTTGACCAACTGCGATCGCTGGTTAAGTCAGCCATCGATCTGCCGGTCAAGGAGGATATGCGCAAGGCCGGCGGCCCGGAATTACTGGGTGACTCCGTGGCCATGGCACAAGTCCGGTCGTTGATCGAGCGTGTCGCGCGGAGCCAGGCTCCCGCTTTTATTGCTGGGGAATCCGGTAGTGGCAAGGAACTGGCGGCGCGCATGATTCATCAATTGAGCGCCAGGGCAAGCGCGCCCTTCGTGCCGGTTAACTGCGGGGCGATTCCCGAAACGCTGATGGAAAGCGAATTCTTCGGCTATCGCCGAGGCGCTTTCACCGGGGCCGACAGCGATCGCGAGGGCTTCTTTCAAGCCGCCAACGGCGGAACGCTTTTCCTGGACGAAGTGGCCGACCTGCCTTTGGCGATGCAGGTCAAGCTGCTTCGTGCGATTCAGGAGAAGCGGGTCAGGAAGGTCGGCGCCACTGTCGAAGAGCCGCTCGACGTACGCATCGTCAGTGCTACGCATCAGGATCTGAAGGCCATGGTTGCGGAAGGCAGGTTTCGACAGGACCTGTTCTATCGTTTGAATGTGATCGAAATTCGCATGCCCCCATTGCGCGAATGCCGCGAGGACATTCCTTTGCTGGCGCAAAAACTGTTGGAGCGGTTGGCGATTAACATCGGACACAAGGTGCCGGTTTTCTCACTGGCGGCACTCGATGCCTTGCAGCAGTATCCGTTTCCGGGAAATGTCCGCGAACTCGAAAACGTTCTGGAGCGAACGCTGGCGCTGCTGGCACGCGACGTGATCGAGCCGGATGACCTAAACCTTGCACCCGGTCCTCAGGAGTATCCAGCCGGCTCGGCCGACTCCGTTGGCGAGGGACTACCATTGCAGGAGCGCCTTGATCAGGCGGAAAAACAGGCCATCATGGCGGCCCTCGACAAGACCAGATTCAACAGGACCGCTGCTGCCAGGCTACTGGGAGTGACATTCCGCTCGCTGCGCTACCGCATGGAGCGTCTTGGACTGAAGGACTAATGAAGTCGGTCATATCACTGCTGGCAACGACGGGTCTGTTGCCCGGGGTTCGTTATCTGGCTTCACCGAACTGTGACGACCGCCCTGCCGGTGAACCGGTGCGGCTTGTGGTCGTCCATGCCATCAGCCTTCCACCGGGAGAGTTCGGTGGTGAGGGCGTCGAGCGATTGTTCATGAATGCACTCGATCCGCAGGCTCATCCGAGCTATTCGGATATTTACGACCTGCGTGTGTCGGCGCATTTCTTCATTCGACGGTCAGGCGCCATCATCCAGTTTGTTCCGGTTGCCAAGCGTGCCTGGCACGCCGGCGCATCGTGCTGGCGCGGGAGGGATCGCTGTAACGATTTCTCGCTGGGCATCGAAATCGAGGGCTGTGACGACAAGCGCTATGAGCCCATACAGTACATCCGACTGGCTCGACTGATTCGCTTGCTGAGGAAGACGTTCCCGATCGAAGAAGTTGTTGGCCACGCCGGTATCGCACCGGGTCGCAAGACCGATCCGGGGCCATGTTTCGACTGGCCGCGTCTGCACCAGTTGCTACGTCGACGATAGCTGCGGCCAGTTGCATCGATGCGACAAGCATCGATGCACGTCTAGTTGACAATGAAAAAATCTTGCAAGGAGAAATCGCCCCTACTAGAATTAGTCGTGAGCAGTCAATCTCATACTATATCTAGTAGGTCGTTCGTATCAGTCGTAAAGGTCGTAAAGGTCGTTCGTACAACTCGTAGATGATCTCGTGACGATGACGTAGTCATCATCACCGACAAGGGGACACTGGATGATGATTGCAGCCGGCGGTCTAGCCAGGGGATCTTGGATCCGCGCGCGGCAGTCACTGCAATCCCGACATCCCGCCGCTGTCCCGTTATTCCCGTTGATTCTTCACCTCTTCTCCGAGCCCGGATTCCTTGAGGCGCTAGGAGGTCGACTAGCGAGCGTCGTCAGCGCCGCCTTGGACACGACAGGGCATGCAATGCGAATGTCATTGAACGAGAGGTATCGCTGGGCACTGGCAATCGTGTCAAAGCCCAATGATGGCTGGAAAAACGAGAGGAATTCGTCGCTTTCAATTGCTTGAGGGCGTTGAATAATCCGTGCTAACCCAGACGGGTTGCAGTATGCGTGAATGGTGTTTCTTTCCTGTTACTTTGTGAAGGAGGTTCAACATGGCTGAAGAGAAGAAAGCCAAGAAGCCCGCGGCGAAGAAGCCTGCCGCCAAGAAGCCTGCTGCCAAGAAGGCGGCCCCGGCGAAGAAGGCTGTAGCGGCGAAGAAGCCTGCCGCCAAGAAGCCTGCTGCGAAGAAGGCGGCCCCGGCGAAGAAGGCTGTAGCGGCGAAGAAGCCTGCCGCCAAGA
>CAYXZX010000020.1:0-24767 GCA_964469455.1 uncultured Rhodocyclaceae bacterium
CCAGACCGCTGGTGTTGATGTCGCTAGCCAGCACAGTGGCGCCTTCCCCGACTAGACGCAGCAAGGTCGCCCGCCCTATCCCGGATGCAGCCCCGGTGACGATGGCCATTTTGTCGCTGAATCGCGCAGCATTATTCATGAATGATCCTCCTTCTTCTGTGCGACATTACGGCATATTCACCCGCTGCTCCAGTGAACGCCTTTCCTGTATTGGGGGGGAGCAATCATGCTCTCTGGGGCCTGAATCTTCTCCTGCCGCAACCGTTGGTGGGGCTTTTTGTGGGGCATGAAACAAGAACGCCCCGAAAGGGGCGTAGTTGCTAGGTGACTGGCGGAGCGGACGGGACTCGAACCCGCGACCCCCGGCGTGACAGGCCGGTATTCTAACCAACTGAACTACCGCTCCAGTTCCCGCCGCGAACGACAGGAGGCGCGCATTATATCGGCTTTCGCAGGCCGCGCAAGCGAATTCAAACCTGCTCGAAAATTCCCGCCGCGCCCATGCCGGTGCCGACACACATCGTCACCATGCCGTACTTCAGACTGGCGTCGCGCCGGAAGGCATGCGCCAGCGTGGCGGTGCGGATGGCACCGGTGGCGCCGAGCGGATGGCCGAGCGCGATCGCTCCGCCGAGCGGGTTCACCTTGGCCGGATCGAGGTCGAGATCCCTGATCACCGCCAGGGACTGCGCGGCGAATGCTTCGTTCAGTTCGATCCAGTCCAGTTGTTCCTTCGTCACTCCGCCAAGCTTGCAGGCACGCGGGATCGCTTCGATCGGGCCGATGCCCATGATCTCCGGCGGCACACCCACCACCGCGTATGACACGAAGCGCGCCAGCGGCGTGACATTGTAGCGCTTGACGGCCGCCTCGCTCATCAACAGGACCGCCGCGGCACCATCGGACATCTGCGAGGCGTTGCCGGCCGTCACCGAACCCCTCGCCGCGAACACCGGTTTGAGCTTGGCCAGCGACGCGACGGTGGTGCCGGGCCGCGGACCTTCATCGTTCTCGAACATGCGCTGCCTTATCTTCACGGCGCCACTGGCAAGATCGGGCAGGTGCTCGCGCACCTCATAGGGCGAGATCTCGGCCTTGAACTGGCCCCCCGCGATGGCGGCCAGCGCCCGGCGGTGCGATTCGGCCGCGAAGGCATCCTGCTGCTCGCGTGTCACCTGCCAGCGTGCGGCGACGTTCTCGGCGGTGATGCCCATGCCGAAGGCAATGGCACGGTTCGCGTCGTTGAAGAAGGCAGGGTTGGCGGCAACCTTGTTGCCGACCATCTGCGCCATCACGGTCATCGATTCGGTACCGGCGCCGATGGCGACCTCGCACTCGCCGAGCCGGATGCGGTCGGCCGCCATCGCCACGGCATTGAGGCCCGAGGCGCAGAAGCGATTGACGGTAATGGCCGGCACGCTGTCGGGGAGGCCCGCCAGCAGCGCGCCGATGCGCGCGACGTTCATGCCCTGCTCCGCCTCCGGCATGGCACAGCCGACCACGATGTCGCCGATCTCGCGGGGATCGAACCCGGGCACGGCCACAACGGCCTGTTTCAACGCATGCGCCAGCATGTCGTCCGGGCGCACGTTGGCGAAAGCGCCCTTGCGCCGCGCCACCGGCGTGCGCATGGCGGCGACGATGTAGGCATCCTGCACGATTTTGCTCATGTCATTCTCCTCGTTCGGCCGCCTCAGTTGCGCAGGGGCTTGCCGGTTTCCAGGATGTGGGCGATACGCGCCTGCGTCTCGGGCGTTTTCAGCAGCGCGACGAATTCGCGCCGCTCGATGTCGAGCAGCCATTGCTCGCTGACCAGCGAGCCGGCCTCGACCTCGCCACCGCACAACGCCACCGCCGCCGCGCGGGCAACGCGATAGTCGTGGTCGGAGATCTGATTGCCGGCGCGCATGTTCACCAGGGCCATCTCGCAATTGGCGATGCCGGTGCGCCCCGCCACGGGAATGGCGTTTGGCCGGGCCGGCGGCGCGTAGCCCGACTCGGCAAGCGCACGCGCCTGGCGGATGGCGACATACAGCATCTCTTGCGGATTGAACACGATGGCGTCGGCGGCTTCCAGGAAACCCATGCCCCGCGCTTCGAGCGCGGAACCGGAGGTCTGGCCCTGGGCGATCAGCATGAACGGATTCTGCAGGAACGGGAAAGGCTCTCCGTACGCGGCCTGCGCGGCCAGGCCGGCAGCCCGGCGGGCAAAATGGGTGCAACCGCCACCGGCGGGAATCAGGCCCACGCCCGCTTCGACGAGCCCGATGTAGGACTCGAAGGCGACGACGCGGCGTGTCGCCGCGACGGCGAACTCGCAGCCGCCGCCCAGTGCCATGCCCTGCACGGCGGCCACCGTCGGCACGCCGGCATAACGCAAGGCCATGGCGGCCTGCTGGAAAGCGGCGACATGATGGTCCAGTTCGTCGAAGCGGCCAGCCATCAGGGCTTCGGCGACTTCCTTCAGGTTGGCGCCCACCGCGAACGGCGCCTCGTGCCAGATCACCATGCCGGCGAAGTCGCGCTCGGCCAGCGCCACCGCTTCCTTGAGGCCGACGACGACGTCGCGGCCCAGCGAATGCATCTTGGTGGTGACGGACAGGATGGCGATGCCCGGATCAACGTCGTCGCGCACCCACAGGCGCACGCCCTCGTTTGCCCAGATCTGGCGTCCCGCCACGGCTGACTCTCCGAGCAGGCGATCCGGCACCAACTGACGCGCGTAGACGGGCAGCGTGGACCGGGCAATGCGCCGGCCGGCGCTGGCCGACCACGAACCGCCGGCGCCATGCACGCCGCCCAGGTCGCCGACCTTGCTGACCCAGTCCGGCAACGGTACGTTGGCCATCGCCTTCCCCGCAGCGATGTCCTCGGCGACCATGGCGGCAACGTCCGTCCAGCCCGCCGCCTGCCACAGCTCGAACGGGCCGCGGCTCCAGCCGTAGCCCCAGCGCATCGCCAGGTCGACATCGCGCGCCGAATGGGCGATCTCGGCGAGATGCACGGCGCAGTAGTGGAAGATGTCGCGATGAACGGACCAAAGCAGCTGCGCCTGCGGATGGCTGGCAGCACGCAGCTGCCGCAGGCGCTCGGCAGGGTCCTTGACCTTGAGGATGGCATCGACCTCGGGCGCCACCGCGCCGGCCGACTCGCGGTAATCGCCCAACTTGAGGTCGAGCACCTTGGTGATCTTGCCCTCGCGGCGATAAACGCCGGCACCGACTTTCTGGCCGATCGCGCCCTTGGCGATCAATGCCTGCGCCCAAGGCGGCACGCCGTAATGGCGATGCCACGGATCGTCCGGCAGGCCGTTCTTCATGGTGTTGATGACATGGCCCATGGTGTCCATGCCGACCACGTCGAGCAGCCGGAAAGTCGCCGATTTCGGCAGGCCGATGCGCGCGCCGGTCAGGGCGTCCACCTCGTCGAACGTCAGCCCGAGGCGCTCGGTGTGATGCGCCACCATCAGCAGCCAGGCAACGCCGACGCGGTTGGCGACGAAGTTCGGCGTGTCCAGCGCGCGGATGACGCCCTTGCCCAATCGGGTAGTCAGCCACGTTTCCAGATTGTCGAGCATGGCCGCGTCGGAGGTGACGCAGGGGATGATTTCCACCAGCGCCATGTAGCGCGGCGGATTGAAGAAGTGAATGCCGCAGAAGTTCGGCCGGTGCACTTCCGGCATCGCCCCGGCCAGCTTGTTGATCGACAGGCCGGAGGTGTTGGAGGCGATGATGGTGCCCGGCTTCACGTGCGGCGCGATCTTGCGGTAGAGGTCTTCCTTCCACTCGAACTTCTCGGCGATCGCCTCGATCACCAGATCGCAGCCGGCCAGCTTGGCCAGGCCGTCGTTGTAATTCGCCGGCTCGATCAGGCCGGGACGGTCCGCCGCGCCGAACGGCGCCGGCTTGAGCTTCTTCAGGCCGTCGAGCGCCTTCCGGACGATGCCGTCGGGATTGCCTTCGGGCGCCGCCAGATCGAACAGCACCACCGGAATATCGGCGTTGGCGAGGTGGGCGGCAATCTGCGCCCCCATGACTCCCGCGCCCAGCACCGCCACTTTGCGGACAAACAATGTGCTCACTTCACACCCCCTTCAATAAGCGCCGAATCTGCATCGGTCGCCGGCCGGATCAAACCAGGCCGTTCATCAACTGGACCATCACCGTGTCGCCGGCACTGACTTTGTCGCGCGCCGGTTCGAGCACGATCAGACAGTCCGCCTTCGCCATCGAACTCAACACGCCCGAGCCCTGGGCGCCGGTCGGCCGCACGCACCATTCGCCGTGCTCCTGGAACAGGATGCCGCGCTGGAATTCGGTGCGACCCCGGCCCTTCTTCATCGCCTCGACGCAGCGCGCCGGGAAAAGCGGAAACTCGGGCACCGGATCGATGCCCATCAGCTTGAGCAGCGCCGGCCGCACGAACTGGTAGAACGTGATCATCACCGCCACCGGATTGCCGGGCAGGCCGAACAGCCAAGTGCCGGCACCACCTGCACCATCCGAGCGGATGCGGCCGAAAGCCATCGGTCGGCCCGGCTTCATGGCGATTTTCCAGAACGCCACCTCGCCGAGCTTGGCCATCATCTGCTTGATGAAATCCGCCTCGCCCACCGAGACGCCACCACTGGTGATCACCGCGTCGGCGCAGGCCGAGGCTTCCTTGAATGCTTTCTCCAATGCATCAGGCTGGTCCTTGACCACGCCCATGTCGATGACTTCGCAGCCCAACCGCGTCAGCATGCCCCAGAGCGTGTAGCGGTTGCTGTCATACACGGCGCCCGCGAACAGCGGCGTGCCGATCGAGCACAGCTCGTCGCCGGTGGAGAACAGCGCCACGCGCACCCGGCGGCGCACCGCCACCTCGGCGACGCCCAGCGACGCGATGATGCCGATCTCGGCCGGGCGCAGCAGCATGCCAGCGTGAACGGCCGCCTCGCCCGCCCGCAGATCCTCGCCGGCGCGGCGCAGGTTCTGCCCGGCATGCTGCCCCGGCGGCACGATCACTTCGCCCCCCTCGACGCGCGCGACCTCCTGGATCACCACGCAGTCCACCCCTTCGGGCAGCACGGCACCGGTCATGATGCGCAGCGCCTCGCCACGGCTGACTTTGCCGTCGAAGGCGCGTCCGGCGAAAGCCGTGCCGATGTTCTTCAGGCGGGTCTCGCCCTCCGCCGCCAGATCGGCGTGACGCACCGCCCAGCCATCCATGGCCGAGTTGTCGTGCGACGGCACGTGAATGGGCGAAATGACATCCCCGGCCAGCACGCGCCCGAGCGCCTGGCGCACGAAAACGCGCTCGTGTCCGGTGACCGGCCCCACCATGTCCAGCACCACCCGCCGCGCACGATCCACCGAGAGCGAATTGGGGTCATAGTCGTCCAGGCAGGAGAAGTTGAGCGAAGTCATCGCGACACCGGCAAACGGATTGGATAGCGCATTCTAGTGCGCCAACGGCGGGATTTTCGGCGTCCGTGGATCGGCCTGGATGTCAGTGGCGGTGACCCGCACGCCGCGACGTCTGGTGGCATCCAGAATCGACGCGCAGGAATGGCTTGCTAGGGCGTCATTTCGACCATGTCAAAGGTGGCCTTCGACTCGCCGCAACTCGGGCATACCCAGTCATCCGGGACATCGGCCCAGCGCGTACCCGGGGCGATGCCGTGCTCGGGATCGCCGACGGACTCGTCATAGATGTAGCCGCACGAGAGGCATTGCCAAGTCTTCATTTGAACCGCCTCCGATTCGATGCGTTAGACGGCCCCGGCCGGGAGAACCTCGTCGAAGGCAACCGGCAGATATCGTACACCGCGCAACAGGGCGCCCGTCGGAGATTGGGGCGAACCAACCAGGCGCAGCCCGGTCAGCCTGGCGAGCAGGCGGGACAGGGCTACGCCCAGTGTGCCGCGCGCCAGATGGGCGCCGATGCAGACGTGGGGGCCGCCGCCGAAGGTCATGATGTTCTTTGCATTTCTGTCGAGGTCGAAACGATGAGGATTCGCATAGACCGCCGGATCATGGTTGCCGGGCGCGTTGCCGAAAAGCACCCAGGAGTTGGGCGGGATGCGAACTCCGTGGAGCTCGCAGCCGCTCACCGTATAGCGATTCTGCAGGGCGATGGTACCGAAAAGACGGAGGCTCTCCTCGACGGCTCTCGCTTGAAGTTCCGGCTCGTCGATCAAGCGCTGGCGTAGCGCGGGATCGCTCAGGACGGCGTTCATCATGCTGCCCATGGTCAGATAGGTCGTATCTGAACCCGCGGGGAAAAGCAGGCGAGCGAAACAAAGAATGTCCTCGTCGCTCAGGTGCTGCCCTTCCACCTGACAGGTAACCAGGAGCGACAGCAAGTCATCCTTCGGCTGGCGACGCCGCGCGTGAATGAAGGGCAGCAGGAAGTCGGTGACCTCCTGTCGGGCCTTGAGGGTTCGCGCCTGGTCGGTATTCCAGCTGAACAGCCCTTCCACCCAGGCGATTAGCTGCCTGCCGTCGCCATCCGGAAGTCCGAGCAGCCGCGTGGTCAGGTACATGGGGAGCGGCCGGGTGAATCTGGCAACGAGATCCAGTTGCCGCTCGTCGCCGAAAGCATCGATGAGCTCATCGGCCAGCGGGCGGATCAGCCGGTCCGCCAAGGGTGGAATCTTCTGTGGCAGGAATTCCCTTGAGAGCAGCAAGCGCTTGATCCGGTGTTCTTCGCCTTCGAGGCATAACAGGATCTTGTCGCCCATGGCCGGAGCCGAGTGACGCTTGTAGGCCTCGCTACAGGGAAAATGCTCGACGTCCCGGTAGGCTTGGCGAACGTCATCATGGCGAAGGATCAGCCATGCAGTCTGGTTGAAGTAACGGACCGGCACGACGCGCTTGTCTTCGTTTCTCAGCCTGTCCATGCGGTCATGGAAGTCCGGCACATCATCGGTGCCAAAATCGATATCGGGAAAATACGGCTGGTGTTCCGGCACGTCCGCTGTGGCTGCCATTGCTGCTCTCCTTGAGCCGAAATCTGCTGCCGACGAATTCCAGCGACGCCGGGAAATTCTCGGGAGCGCCAGAAAATGCATTATCGTACATTACTTTTTTTTATTATAGATAACCACTACTTGTGCCAAACCTAAACCATCTTACGATATTATTCATACTATTGGTTATCATCCGCTAATATGAATGCCTCGCTTGCGAGCAAGGGAGAGAAGACGGCCGGCCGCATCATGGATGTTGCGGAGCGCTTGTTCGCCCGCAACGGCTATGCGGCGACGACCCTGCGGGAAATCGCCCAGGAAGCGGGTTTGCGGGAACCCGGCCTCTACAATCATTTTGCCAACAAGGAAGCGCTCTATGGCGCCGTACTCGAGCGAAGCCTGCGACCGATGGAGACACGCATCACGGCGCTATTCGAAGCCAAGGGCGACCTGACGGCCGCCATCGCCCTGCCAGGCGAGATGCTGAGGCTGAACGCGCAACACCCACATATGCCGTCGCTCTTCTACCAGGCGATCCAGTCGTTTAACGAAGGATCACCGGCGAGCGCCGCCGCCGAGCGGATCCTGCAACTGTTTTCCAAGGGCGCCCGGTCCAACCGACGGCTGATGCCCGGGGACGACGACTCCGTAGTCCTGCAAGGCGTCGCCATGTTCAACCTCTGTTGCGGCTACTTCCTGGTGCAACCGCTGCTCAAGGAACTGGCGGGCATCGATGCCCTCGGCGAGGACGCCCTGGCAAAGCAGCAGCGCCTGCTGGAACGGGTCATGCGTACCTTTCTGATCGGCTGAGGCAGCAGGGCAGCCGGCGACTCCGACCGATTTCAAGCGTGAGGGTTATCGCAACCAAAGGAGAATGACAATGAAGGACCCTGAGGAAATCGTTAACGGCATGATCGCCGCCTGCTGCCGGAAGGATTTCGATGCCGTCCTGGCCTGCTTTCACGAAGACGCCCGTTACCACAACATCCCCATCGAGCCGGTGATCGGCCACGCGGGCATCCGAGGCATGCTGGAGCCCTTCCTGGCGTCCGCCGCCGAGGTCGACTGGGTCATTCACAACTCGGTGAGCAATGGCACGAACATGGTGATGAACGAGCGGACCGACCGCTTTCTGATGCCGTGGGGCTGGGTCGAACTGCCGGTGATGGGCGTCTTCGAGGTCCGGGACGGCAAGATCAGCGGCTGGCGCGACTACTTCGACATGGGCCCCATGCGCCCGCTGCTCGGAACATGATCATCGCAGCACTGGATATCGTGTATTTCCTTCCCTGCATCCTGCCCCGCCAGCGCCGCATTGCCCGATCGGGTCGGCACTCGCGCGGCCATCGTCCGTGCACCTCTTCTTCTCAACGAGTGCGGTCACGAGCACGCCGACGTATTTCTTGTAGCTCCCAAGCGTGCGGCACCCATGAACGGTGGCCTAAAGGATGACAAGGCCCGCCCGGATACGCCTATCAGCCTCGTGACTTACCCTGAAGTCCGGCTCGATCGCGACTGGCTACAATTATCCGATCGCCAGCCAATCCCCCGTTGTCCCATGATCGCCAGCAGCAAGGAATTCTTCGGGCGGGCTATTGAGTCCCGCCACAGCTCGAGAAGCCACCCGTACATGAGCGGACGAACCTGTCCGCGGCATCAGCAAGCGCTGACGTGGCCATGACCCGCGCCGGACGCATGAATGCGCTGATCGACGCGCTGTGCGCCGGCCTCGTCGAGCGCCGCCGGCATATGCGTCTGGCGCTGCTGGCGGCGCTGGCCGGCGAGCACACGCTGCTGATCGGCCCGCCCGGCACGGCCAAGAGCGAGCTGTCGCGCCGGCTGCACACCGCGTTTCGCGACGCGCGCTACTTCGAGCGGCTGCTGACGCGCTTTTCCGTGCCCGAGGAACTGTTCGGGCCGCTGTCGATCCGCGCGCTCGAAGAGGACCGCTATGAGCGGCAGACCGCCGGCTTCCTGCCCGAGGCGTCGATCGCCTTCATCGACGAGGTGTTCAAGGCCAACAGCGCCATCCTCAATGCCCTGCTGACGCTGCTCAACGAGCGCGAGTTCGACAACGGCGCCGGACGCCAGCGCTGCCCGCTGATCAGCGTCATCGGCGCCACCAACGCCGTGCCCGAGGACGAGGTCGGCGAAGCCTTCTTCGACCGCTTCCTGATGCGGCTGCCGGTGGCCGCCGTCAGCGAGGCCGGCTTCGGCGACCTGTTGAAAGTCAGCCGTGGCGACACGCCGGTCGTACCAATCGCCTCGGAACTCGCGCTCGACAGCCGCGACCTCGCCACGCTCGACGACGCCGCCGGGCGGGTCGATCTGCCAGCGCCGGTCGCAGCGCTGCTGGCGGAGTTGCGCCGGCGGTGCGCCGCCGGGGAGATCATCGTTTCCGACCGCCGCTGGGTGAAGATCGTCTGGCTGCTGCGCATTGCCGCCGCAGCCTCCGGCCACGCGTCGATTTCGCCCTGGGATCTCCTGCTGCTGCCGCATTGCACCGCGCACGACGCGGAGCGCCAGGCGGTGGTCATCGACTGGCTGACCGCCCGCCTGGGCGTGCGGGAGGCGTTTTCGCCGGCGCTGCTGACGCGCGTCGTCGAGGCATTCGAGGCTCAGCTCGATCTGGAGCAGAAGGCCAACGACCTCGATTACGACGAAAGCGGGCGATTGAAGTTCTCGGCAGCCACGGTCGCCGCCGACATCGCCGACAACATCGGCGACGCCAAGGGTGGCTCGGCGGCGTTGCGCATGACCTACACGCGCCGGCGCAGCTACGGCAGGCGCCATGTCGAGGCGCGCGTCGGCCAGATCGACGGCCTGCTTGCGCGCATCGACGGCTATGCCGACGAAGTCGCCCAGGTGCGCCACGAACTGGAGGCCTATAGCGCGTGCAATCTCTGGGTCGAAGAGACCTTGCTCGACCGCGTTGCCGCCAATCTGGCCGGAACCGCCGCTGACATTGCCGGTCTCGCCGAGCGGGTGCGTTCGACGCGCGAAGGCTTCCTCGCCTTGCCCCGGCTCGAACGGGACGATGTCCACAACGATCGGGTGCCCGAGCCGGTGGCGCACGAGGGTCTCGCCACCCCATGAACCCTGTCATGCCACCGCCGCGCCTGTTCGAGCAACGCGAGGCGCGGCTATCGGCGCTGAACGCGCTGTCGCGCAAGCACTGGCTCAACGGCATGGTGCATTCGCAGGGCACGCTGGAACCGCGTCTGGCCGCGCTTGCCGGGCTGCGCCGGGGCCTGCTCGCCGGCGAACTGCCGCCAGCCGAGGCATGGCAATGGCCGCCCGCCGCGATAGCCGCCGCCCTCGACGCCGCCATGACCCGGCTCGCGCTGACGCGCTATTGCACCGGCCAGCAGGAACTGTCCGACACGGTGCTGATGAGCATCCTGTTTCATCTCGACTTCATCGTCGATTACATGGATCGCGGCGCCAGCGATGCGGAGGCCATCGCCATGGCCATCGAGGCGTTCAACGACGACTGGAGCGAGCGCTGCGGCCAGATCGACGAACTGGTCGACGTCTTCGGCATGCTGCCCGAGGACGGCAAAAACACCAACTGGGACCAACTGCGCGGCCTGCTGCGCTCGTCGGGCTGGCAGGCGGTGGTGCGCATCCGCCGTCTGCTGGAACGCCTGCCGGAACTGGCGAAGCTGATCCGCGGGCTCGGCCGCGCCCATCGGACCGACGAGGACGACCCGAACCGCCAGCAGATCGTCGAGGTCATGGAGTCAACCACGGCGCTTCACCCCCACTGCCGCCAGGTGCGCATCCCCGACATGCCCGGCGAGACACGCGGCGTTCGCCGCTCCGACCGCATCGCCCGCATGCTGCCGGCCGAAGCCATGCTGCTCGGGCATCCCCGCCTGCGTCTGATCTGGCATGCGCGCCGCGCCGAGCGCACCCTGCTCTCCTACGAGGACGACGACCGCATGCACGAGACCCGCTTGCATCGGGCGCCCGTGCAACGCCCGGCGCCCGGTCCGCAGCCGGGCAAGCGTGCCGAAATGGGGCCGATGCTGGTCTGCGTCGACACCTCGGGCTCGATGGCGGGTGGCGCCGAAGCCGTCGCCAAGGCCGTCGTGCTGGAAGCGCTGCGCACGGCGCACGCGCAGCGGCGCGCCTGCCATGTGTTCGCCTTCGGTGGGCCCGACGAGGTCATAGAGCTGGAGCTGGCCGTCGATGCCGGCGGCATCGAGCGCCTGACCCATTTTCTCGGGCAGGCGTTTCGTGGCGGCACCGACATCTGCGGGCCACTCGACCAGGCGCTCGGCAAACTTGAAAGTCAGGCATGGCGGCACGCCGATCTGTTGATCGCCTCCGACGGCGAATTCGGCGCCACGCCCGAGATGGCGGCGCGCCTCGAGCAGGCGAAACGCGCACTGGGCCTGCGCGTGCAGGGCGTGCTGGTCGGCGATCGCGAAACGCTCGGCTTCATGCAGATCGCCGACGACATCTTTCCGGTGCGCGACTGGCGCCGCTACGGCGAAGCCGCCGACCGCGCCACCGATTCGCCCATCCATAGCCATCGCCTGACGGCGATGTATTTTCCCGGCGCGCTGCGCACCCAGGAAAACCTCGACGCCACCGTCTCGCCCGCCGAAGCCGCCGCCGCGGTGCGCAGTGGCCGCAGCCCGCCGTGACCAGCTTTTCCGCCATGACCGCCATGACCGCCACGACTTTCGCCGCTCAGTACCTCGCCCAGCTCGCAACGTTTGCCGCGCTGTCGCCGCCGCCGCGCGTGCGCGCCCTGCATCTGCCGCCGGCCATGCCGGTCGAGCAACGCCACGCCAACCAGGGCGAGTTCTGCGCGCTGGAACTCGACGACGGCTCGCTCGGCCTGTCCTACGTGCTGCTCGACGACACACTGGAACGCCTGCGCGCCGGCGGATCTGACTTCCAGCTGGCCGGCGCCGACGCCCTGACCATCGCGCACGCCTACGCGGAAGACACCGGCTTGCGGAAGACGCTCGGCTTCGCCGCGGCCAACGCGCTGACCCGCTGCCTGTTCGATCGTGCCGGTTTCGCGCCGACCGCCAGCACCGACTCGATCGGCCAGATGCACCCCGGCCAGGAAGATCACATCGGCATGATCGGCCTGTTCCGGCCGCTGCTCGGCCGCATCCTCGAAAGTGGCGCGCGGCTGACCGTCATCGAGCTGAACCCGGAACTGGCGGGAGCACGGGACGGCTACGTCGTTTCGCTCGATCCGGAAGCGCTCGCCGAATGCAACAAGGTCGTGTCGACCAGCACGCTGCTGCTCAACGACACGCTCGACCGCATGCTCGCCTGTTGCCGCAACGCGCGCTGGTTCGCCATGGTCGGCCCCGGTGCCGGCTGCCTGCCCGACGCATTGTTCGCCCGCGGCGTAACGCTGCTTGGCGGCAATTGGGTGCTGGATTCCGCCGGCTACGTCGACGCACTCAAGCGCGGCGAATCGACCAGCCCGTTCAGCCGCAAGTCGGCAATCACGCCGCCCGCTTACCCGGGCCTCGACACCCTGCTGGAACGATTGCGCGAGAACACCGTCGAACGCAGGCAATGAGCTTCCTCTCCGCCGCGTTCGGCCGCGCGCTGTCGTCGCGCAACTATCGGCTTTACTTCGCGGGCCAGCTGGTTTCGCTTGCCGGCACGTGGATGCAGCAGATCGCCATGGTCTGGCTGGCCTGGCGACTCTCGAACTCGGCGCAGGTGCTCGGCATGGTCGGCTTCGCCAGCCAGATTCCGATTCTCGTTCTTGGCCCGTTCACCGGCGTGCTCACTGACCGCTTCGACCGCCGGCGCATTCTGATCGCAACGCAGTCGATCGCCCTCTTGCATGCGCTTGGCCTGGCAGCGCTAACCTGGTCGAATCAGGTTTCGCCTGCGTGGCTGATCGGCATGGCCCTGGTGCTCGGCTGCGTCAATGCACTCGACATGCCGGCGCGCCAGGCATTCTCGGTGCAGCTTGTCGACAACCGGGACGATCTCGCCAATGCGGTCGCCCTCAATTCCATCCTCATGAACGCGGCGCGCTTCGTCGGTCCGGCGCTGGCCGGCATTGCCGTCGCCGCGATCGGCGAAGCCTGGTGCTTCGTCGTCAACGCCTTCTCCTACCTTGCCGTGATCCTTGCGCTGCGGGCCATAGACGCGCGACAAAGCCCATCGTCGCTCCATGCGTCGGCACTCGCGGCCTTCCGCGATGGCCTGGGCTACGTGCTTGCGCACACCGACATCCGCATGCGCCTGATCGTGGTCGCGGCGATCAGCTTCCTCGTCACGCCCTACGCCGTGCTGATGCCACTGTTCGCCAGCGAGATCTTCCACGGCGATTCGCGCACCTACGGCTTCCTGATCGGCTGCGCCGGGGCCGGCTCGCTGGTGGCCGGCCTGTACCTCGCCGGGCGCAAGGGCACCGCCGGACTATCGAAGCGGACGCTGAACGCCGTCCTCGTCACGGGCATCGCCCTGGCGATGTTTGCCATCAACCGCCAGCTACCCGCCGCCTTCGGCATCGTCATGGTGCTGGGCGCAGCGGTGATCCTGGTCATCGCCGGCAGCAATACCTTGATCCAGGTAAGCGTCGCCGATGCCTACCGGGGCCGGGTGATGGCGATTTTCTCGATGGCTTTCCTCGGCATCGCGCCGCTCGGCAGCTTTACGGTCGGTCATCTGGCACATGCCTTCGGCGTGCAGCCGGTGCTGTTCGGCTGCGGCATCGCCACGATGGTGTTGGGGCTGGCGGCGCGGCGGAAACTGTCCCCAACGGGCTAGGTCGGCGCCGCCAGCAGGGATTGCAGTGCTGCGCTATGGGGCTCTTCAGGGACAGTTGCTGCTGCTCGGCCCATAGACCTGCCAGGTAACTGCCGCCCCGGCACCCCCATCGGCGTTCTGGCGGTTGTACGCGCCATCCATGACATCGAACTGCAATGTCACTTTCTCCAGCGGACGATCTCCATAGACAGGGTCGCTGGCGTTCGGCGCCGTCGCGTAGGATGACACCGTCACGTTGGATAGCGTCAGTTTGAGGAATTCGAATTGGGACTCCCCGGCCTTCCGCATTGTCAGGACCGCCGTCTTCAAGTGGGCTCCAGTCGCCCCCGCGGCGATCAGCGGTGGCGTAGCGGCATCGATGTACTTCGTGATCTGCAGGTCGCGGATACAGGTCTTGCCCGCGGCAGCGCCGGAGCGCACGGCGGTGTTGACAGCCGCCGACTCCCCCCACGACCAGGCGAGGACATCAATCTCGCCCTTGTGTGCCTTGTCCATGGACTCTCCATTGATCGTATCGATCTTGAGGAACATGTCGACCGCCGCGAATGCATCGACTGGTAGCGCCACCCCTGCAGCCACCGATACTGTCAGCACCAGATGCTTCACGTATTTGAGCTTCATCATTCCCTCCTCCATCTTTCGTTGACCGGAAAGAACATCTCTCAGCCGGAAGTGCAGATTCTTTAGCCCGGTCGAGCCAATGTAGGCACCTTATTTCTCGAAGTCAACGCCATCAGAACCCTTCTCGGCCACCGACAAGCAGCCATGGACAGGAGAATTTGCCTCGCGGCGCAGAATGACGTTGTCGATGGCGCCAACCTTCAGCCCCGACTTCGCGAGGGCTTGGCCGACATATTCCCGGGTGTGGCCGTAGCGGCCATGCGGCGCGATGCGATAGCCGGCGGGCGCTTCGGCGGCGTCGACGCTTTCGACGGTGAAGATGAAACCGCCACCCGGGCGCAACGCAGTCGCGGCACTTGCGCAGACCGCGTCGAGGTCACCGAAGTAGCAGAGCGTATCAGCGGAGACGATGAGATCCCACCGTGCCGGATGCAAGCGGAGAAACGCGCCCAACTCCGCCTCGACCAATTCGTCATAGACGGCGCGACCCGAGGCCTTGGCAAGCATGCCTGGCGAAAGGTCCACGCCGGACAGATGTCGGGCGTACCGGCGCAGATCGGGACCGCAAAGTCCCGTGCCGCAGCCGGCGTCGAGGACGTCTAGGCTGCCGTTGCCGGGGCCAAAGTGGCGTTCCACGGCCACCGCCACATGCGCCGGCGCCTGGTAGTCGAGGCGTGCCAGCACTTCGTCGAAGCTGCCGGCAAAGCGATCGAAGGTGGTCTGCACGTAGGCGTCCGATGCGCGCGGCGGGGCATCGCCGGTACAGGCCGCCAGCATGTGGCCCGCCACCGGATCTCCGGGCGCAACTTCCAGCCAGTGCCGGTAGACCTCGGCGGCTTCCTCAGTACGACCGGCAAGATAAAGCAGGCGGCCAAGATTCACATGCGCTTCGACATGCTGGAAATCGAGGGAAATCGCCTGCCGGTACTCGGCGAGGGCGGCATCGAATTGGCCGAGTTTCTTCAGCGCGTTGCCGAGGTTGTGGTGGGTATTCGCCGATTGCGGCGCACGCGCCAGAGCCTCGCGGTAGGCGCGGACGGCTTCCTCGTACCGTCCCTGCTCCTTGAGCGCGACGCCCAGGTTATTGTAGGCATCGGCGTTGTCCGGGCGTAATTCGAGATGCGCGCGATACAAGACCTCTGCCTCGTTGGCGCGCCCCCGCTCCTTCAGAATATTGGCGAGGTTGTTGTAGGGATCGGGATAGTCGGGTGCCAGGGCAATGGCCCGCCGGATCAACGTTTCCGCAGCGTCTGGCTTCCCCTGGTGATAGTTGAGCAATCCGTAGTAATGCAAGGCATCGGGAAAATCCGGCGCGGCCCGCAAAATCTTCTCGTAGCGATCACGCGCCGCCGACAGTTGGCCCTCCCGGTGGAGTTTGACTGCCAGCCTGGCAGCTTCGATCAGACCGGGCGCAACCTGTTTTCTCCCGCGCGAATTCATGGATCGATTTTCGCACGGCGGCTTACTGCGGCAAGGTCTTCGCCGGCCACCAGGCAATCCGTGAAAGTCAGCCGTGGCGACACGGCGCGGGCCGGTAAGTAAACGACAAAAAGCCCGGGAGACGCCGGGCTTTTCAAACGCTCGGGCAAGGATGCGGTATTCGATCCCTGCCGAACAGCGCGTTCAGTCGGCCGGGCGGATATTCGAAGCCTGCTTGCCCTTGGGGCCGGTGGTGACGTCGAACGTCACGCGCTGGCCTTCGGTCAGGGTCTTGAAGCCCTGTGCCTGGATCGCCGAGAAATGCGCGAAGAGATCCTCACCACCGCCTTCCGGCGTGATGAAGCCAAAACCCTTGGAGTCGTTGAACCACTTGACGGTACCTGTTGCCATGTCTTGAATTTCCTATGAAGAACGCAAATTGGGGCATTACCCCGGGATCGGGACGAGGATCAAGACGGCGGGATGATGAAGGGACGGCCGCGGAACCGCGGACTTGGAACCGAACAACAACTGCACTGCTTGAGCATCGCTGGCGCGCACTATGGACTCGAATGCCCGCCAATGCAAGAGAAATCGCGCTGCCAGCAGTCGCGGCTCGCTACCGTTTGGGTTTTCTGCCCGGGCTGGCGGGAGGAATGTAGCCCGAGACACGGCAGAGGATGCCCTCGATGGCCTTGCCGTCCTTGAACTGAACGGAATGGCAGGCCATCACTTCACCATCGGCGGACAGGTTATCGATGGCCCGTCGCGCCTGCTCGAGGGAAATGCCCATCGCCGCGGCAATCTCCGAGTCGAATCGCTGACCATTGCGTTTCAGGTACTGCAGGATGCCTTCCATTGGGAGTCCCTCTCATGTCGTGGCGCGCCGCATGCGCGTGACCATGGTTGCCAGGCAGACGAATCGCCCCGCTCCGGGCCAAGGGCGGAATGTACTCCGATTGTGCGCCGCAGAAAAGCATTTTATAGAAGGCACCGTGCCGTCACCATTGTCAAAAACACAAACGGTTCAAAGACCTGTCCCCTGGTCTTGGCCGACACCCTCCTTGGGAAAGTCAGTCCTGGCGGCACGCCGACTCAACGCATGCGCACCGCCGTGCCGCTGACGCAGACCATCATCATGCCGTTGGTTTCGCCGAGAACCTCATAATCGAAGTCAATACCGACCACGCCGTCGGCGCCCAGTTCCTTCGCCGCAGCCACCATGTCTTCGAGCGCGGCGTCGCGAGCACCCGCGAGCGCCCGCTCATAGCCACCGGCACGACCGCCGACAACGTCACGAATCGTCGAAAACAGGTCACGAAAAATGTTGGCGCCAATGATCGCCTCGCCATTGACCACGCCCAGAAACTTCTCGATCCGCGCGATTTCCGCATCCGGAACCACGGTGGCGAGAAAGAACTTCTGGTCCGTCTTGGAAAACCAGCCCATGATCACTCCTCGAGTGCTACCTTCGATCGACGCATTGATCGACCCGGATCATTCAATGGCCAGCGCGGACTTGGCCTGCTGGCGCAGAACGAATTTCTGGATCTTGCCGGTCGAGGTCTTTGGAAGCGTGCCGAACACGATCTGCTTGGGCACCTTGAAGCGCGCCAGATGGCCCCGGCAGTGCTCGATGATCTCCGCCTCGGAGACCTTTGCGCCTTCCTTGAGTTCTAGGAAGGCCGCCGGCACCTCGCCCCATTTCTCGTCCGGCTTGGCGACGACGGCGGCGGCGATGACCGCCGGATGGCGGTAGAGCACGTCCTCGACTTCCAGCGACGAGATATTCTCGCCGCCGGAAATGATGATGTCCTTGGAGCGGTCCTTGATCTTCACGTAGCCGTCGCTGTGCACGACGGCCAGGTCGCCGGTGTGGAACCAGCCGCCGGCAAAGGATTCCTGGCTTGCCTTCTCGTTCTTCAGATAGCCCTTCATGACCAGGTTGCCGCGGAACATGATTTCGCCCATGGTTTCGCCATCCCAGGGCACCGGCGCCATGGTCAGCGGATCAAGCACGGTGATGGCCTCCTGCATGTGGTAGCAGACGCCTTGGCGGCCATTGCGCGCGGCGCGCAGATCGATCGACAGCGCATCCCATTCGGGATGCTTGGCGCACACGGAGGCCGGCCCGTAAGTCTCGGTCAGGCCATAGACGTGGGTGATGCTGAAGCCCAGGCGCTCGGCACCCTCGATGATGGCGGCGGGCGGCGCCGCGCCGGCGATCAGGCCGTTGACGCGCTGTTCGATGCCCGCCTTCAAGTCGCCCGGGGCGTTGATCAGCATGCCGTACACGATGGGTGCGCCGCACATGTGCGTGACCTTGTGCTCGCGAATCAGCCCGAAAATCAACCCGGCATCGACCTTGCGCAGGCAGACGCTGGTGCCGGCGTTGGCGGCGAGCGTCCACGGGAAGCACCAGCCGTTGCAGTGGAACATCGGCAGGGTCCACAGATACACCGCGTGCGGCGGCATGCCCCATGAAATGATGTTGCTCGCAGCGTTGAGGTAGGCACCCCGATGGTGATACACCACGCCCTTCGGATTGCCCGTGGTGCCCGAGGTATAGTTGAGCGCGATGGCGTCCCACTCGTCGTCGGGCAGCGACCAGACGAATTCCGGATCGCCGGAGCCAATGAAGGACTCGTAGTCCGTCTCGCCCAGACGCTCGCCACCGGCGAACTCGGGGTCGAGCGAATCGATGACGATGGGTCTCTGATCGTCCAGCAAGGCCAGCGCGCCCTTGATGACCGCCGAGAACTCTGGATCGGTGATCAGCACTTTCGCTTCACCGTGCCGGAGCATGAAGGCGATCGCCTCGGCATCGAGGCGCGTGTTCAGGGTGTTGAGCACCGCGCCGGTCATCGGCACGCCGAAGTGGCACTCGAACATCGCGGCCGTGTTGGGCAGCATGACCGCGACCGTGTCGCCCTTGGCAATGCCGCGCTGGCTGAGCGCGGACGCCAGGCGCCGGCAGCGGGCATAGCTTTCCGACCAGGTGTATTGCCGCTTGCCCTGGATCACGGCAATCCGTTTCGGGTAGACGAAGGCCGAGCGGGCAATGAAGCTGAGCGGCGACAGCGCGACGTAGTTGGCCGGGTTCTTGTCCAGTCCCTGCTGATATGCATCGGTGCTACCCACGGTAATCTCCTCGATTACGAAATTGGATGATGCCTGCGACGACCGGCCATTCCGAGAGGGATGAGGCACAATCTGCTCTCGAGATCGGTGCCGGATTCGCTACGACACGCCCCTGCTGTTCAGGAATTCCTTGTACTGCATGTCGTCCCCGAGGATGTGCGTTGTCCACCAGCGCCGCAGATAGTCATAAACAGCCGGCAATGCCAGCGTGCCATCGACAGCCTCGTAATTGGTTTCAGCCATCCATTCGATATACCGTTCGTGGGCGGCCCGCTGTTCTTCCAGCGGAAAACCGTGCTTCGCCAGCAAGCGCTCTTCCGCTTCGAAATGCTGCTGTCCGTAGTCCGTGATCCGGGCCAGCAGCTCGTGTATCAGTTCATTGTCCTGGGTGACCAATAACTCGCCGAGCGCGCCGATGTAGCCGAGCAGCCGCTTGTGCTGCTCGTCCATTTCGCGCACGCCGACGCTGTAGGTGTCGTTCCAGGATTCCATGAATGTCCCGAACATATCCAGACTAATCCCGTGGAGTCTATTGCAGAGGCCGAAAATCTTCCACCTCGTATGGGGCGCGGACGAACGAATGGCGGGGTCGTGTACCATTCGAGACATCCCAACCAGCGGAGAAAGCTCATGAGCGGCATCAACCTGAAGCGCGAAATCCACGACACGGTCGACCATGCCGTCGAACGGGCCACCAAGGCTCTCGCCGCGGAAGGCTTCGGCATCCTGACGCGCATCGACATGCACACCAAGATCAAGGAAAAGACCGGCAAGGACATCGTTCCCACCGTCATACTGGGCGCCTGCAACCCCTACCTGGCCTACGCGGCCTATAACACCAATTCCGACGTCGCCAGCCTACTGCCATGCAATGCCGTCGTTCGCGAAGTTGCCCCCGGCACCATTTCGCTGGAATATGCCTTGCCCTCGGGCATCATGCGCATCCTGGGCGACGCCGGGCTCGCGGAACTGGCCGCCGAAGCCGATTCGCGCGTTCGCAGCGCGCTGGACAAGACTTGACCGGCTTGCGATTCCGTCAGCGGTGCCGCCAGGCGCGCCGACCCCGCGCCATATCGGGTCCTGTTCCGAGCGACATTTGATGCGGCCTTCCCCGATCTTTCGGCGTGGCACACCGCCAGACCCCCTGGAAAAAGCCACCGCCGAGCGCATCCTGTCGCTTAGGCGCTGGACCGAGAAACTGTTCTCCGTGCGGGTCAGCCGCAGCGCTTCGTTTCGCTTCGTGCCGGGCCAGTGGGCTCGACTCGGCGTTGCCAGCGGCAGCGGTCTGGCGGGCGGTGTGGTCTGGCGACCGTATTCGATGGCGAGCGCCGCGCACGACGAGTATCTCGAGTTCTTTTCCATCCTCGTTCCCGGCGGCGCTTTCACGACGCGGCTGGCCGACGCTCGGGTGGGCGATACCCTGTATGTCGAAAAGGAACCCTATGGTTTCCTGACCACCGCGCGCTTCACCGGCGGCCGTCATCTCTGGCTGCTGGCGAGCGGCACCGGCGTGGCGCCGTTCCTGTCGATCCTGCGCGACCCCGAAACGTGGACGCGCTACGACGAGCGGGTTCTGGCGTACAGCGTGCGCGAGGCAAGGGAACTGGCATACATGGACACCCTGGCGGCGCTGGCTGAGGACGAACTGCTCGGCGCCGGGCGCCCGCCGCTTCGCTTCGTCCCGGTGGTCACGCGCGAGGCCGCGCCCGGGGCGCTCCGCGCGCGGCTGCCGACGGTGATCGGGAACGGTGAGCTGGAGCGGGCGGCGGGTCTGCCGTTCTCGCTTGACGAAAGCCGCATCCTGGTGTGCGGCAATCCGGCCATGCTCGACGACGTGCGCGACGCGCTCGGGGCACGCGGCTTCCGTCCGGACCGAAGCGCCAATCCCGGCCAGTTTGCCACCGAAAACTACTGGTGAGACGCCACCGCGGCACTTCATCGTGGCAATCGGCCGGCTCATGGGGGATACTTGGAAAACCAGAGAATCGCATTCGGCGCGAAAGGAGCGAACATGACGACTTTCAACGTCAATGGCAGGGAATATCAGGTCGATGTCGAGTCCGACATGCCGCTGCTGTGGGTGTTGCGCGACCACATTGGCCTGCTCGGCACCAAGTACGGCTGCGGCATCTCGGCCTGCGGTTCCTGCACGGTGCTGGTCGATGGCGAGGCGGTGCGCGCCTGCAGCGTGCGCGCCGGCGAGTTGGTCGGCAAGAAGATCGTCACGATCGAGGGGCTGGCGAAGGATGGCCTCCATCGCATCCAGCAGGCATGGATCGACCACGAAGTGCCGCAGTGCGGCTACTGCCAGACGGGCCTCATCATGTCCGTGGCCGCGCTGCTGGCGAAGAATCCGCGGCCGACGGATGCCGACATCGACCGCGGCATCACCAACCTCTGCCGCTGCGGCACCTATCCGCGCGTGCGCGCGGCCATTCATGCGCTGGCCAAAGGATGAGGAGGCAACCATGACGACCACCCAAGCGACCATGAAGCGCCGCGACTTCCTCAAGGTTTCCGCCACCGCCGCCGGTGCGCTGGCGCTGGAGTTCTGCTTCCCGATCGCCGCCGCGCGTGCCGCGCCCGCGAGCGGCGTCACCGAAGTCAATGCCTGGATCGTGATCCACCCCGACGACCGCGTCGTGATCCGCATCGCCCGTTCGGAAATGGGCCAGGGGACCTTCACCGCACTGGCGCAGCTGGTGGCGGAGGAACTGGATTGCGACTGGGCCAGGGTGAGCGCGGAGTTCGCCTCGCCCAACGAGCACATTCGCCGCAACCGCGTCTGGGGCTCGATGTCGACCGGCGGCAGCCAGGGCGTGCGCTCCTCCCAGGACTACGTGCGCAAGGCGGGCGCCAGCGCCCGCGAGATGCTCGTTGCGGCGGCGGCGCAGCGCTGGCAGGTGCCAACGGCCGAGTGTCTTGCCGAGAAAAGCCTCGTCACCCACCGGCCGACGGGCCGGACGCTGCGCTACGGCGAACTGGCGGCGGAGGCGGCGAAGATCACGCCGCCCAAGGAGGTGAAGCTGCGCGATCCCAAGGACTGGAAGATCGCCGGCAAACCGGTGCGCCGCCTCGATATTCCCGACAAGGTGCTGGGCAAGCCGGTGTTCGGGGTCGATGTCGCACTGCCCGGCATGCTGCATGCGTCGATCGCGCAGTGTCCTGTCTTCGGCGGCAAACTGCGAACCGTCGACGCCAGGGATGCACTGGCCATGCGTGGCGTCAAGAAGGTGGTGCAACAGAACGATTTCTTCGCGGTCATCGCCGATAGCTGGTGGCGCGCCGACCAGGCGCTGCAGAAGCTCGACATCGACTGGGACGACGCCGGCAACGGCGGGATAGGCAACGAGCAGCTCGCCACCATGCTGCGCGATGGCCTGAATGCCTCTGGCCTGCCGAAGGCGCGCGAGATGGGCAACGTCGACAGCGCGTTTGCCGACCCCGCCCAGGTTGCGAAGGTCGTCGAAGCCGAGTATTCCTCGCCCTACCTCAACCATGCCACCATGGAGCCGATGACCTGCACGGCGTGGTTCAAGGACGATGGCACGCTGGAGGTCTGGACCTCGACACAGGACGGCGAGGCGGCCATGGCGGCGGCGGCCGAGGCTTCCGGCCTGCCACTGGAAAAGATCGAGGTGCACAAGATGATGCTCGGCGGCGGCTTCGGCCGGCGCGGCTTCCCCCAGGACTTCGTCGTCCAGGGCGTGAAGATCGCCCGGGCCCTGCCGGGCACGCCGGTGAAGCTGATGTGGTCGCGCGAGGAAGACATGCGCCACGGCCACTATCGCCCGGCCAGCATCGTGCGCATGAAAGCCGGCCTGGACAAGCAGGGCCGGCTGGTGGCGCTGCAGGCGAAAGTGGCCTGTCCGTCCATTCTCAAGGCATTGCTACCGAAATACCTGCGCGACGACGGCGTCGATTTCACCGCCGTGCTCGGTCTCGGTGACCTGCCGTATGCCGTGGCCCACCAGCGCGTCGAGTACGCGGCACGCAACGGTCACGTGCCGGTCGGCTTCTGGCGGGCACCCGGGCAGCAGAACGGTTTCTACCGCGAGTGCTTCCTCGACGAACTGGCGCATGCCGCTGGCCGGGACCCGCTGGCCTACCGGCTGGCCATGCTGGCGCCGGACGACAAGCACCGGCTGATCCTGGAAGCCACGGCCAAGGCCGCCGGCTGGAACTCCCCCCCACCGCAAGAGCAGCATCGCGGCCTGGCGGTGATGTCCGGCTTCGGCAGCTACGCGGCGGCCGTCGCGGAAGTGTCGGTCAGCGCCGCCGGCCAGCTCAAGGTGCATCGCATCGTCGTCGGCGTCGACTCAGGCTACGTGGTCAACCCCGACACCTGCCGCGCCCAGGCGGAGAGCAACGTCGTCTATGGGCTCGGGCCGGTCCTCTACCAGGAGATCAACATCAGGAACGGCCGGGTGGTGGAATCGAACTTCAAGAATTTCCGGTTGCCCGAAATGGCCGAGATGCCGAAAGTGGAGACGGTGCTGGCACCGACCGGCGGTTTCTGGGGCGGTCACGGCGAGCCAGCCATCCTGCCGGTAGCGCCGGCCGTCTGCAATGCCATTTTCGCGGCCACCGGCAAGCGTATCCGCTCGCTACCGTTGACGCACCACGCGTTGCGCTGAATTGATGCGATGTCACATGCTCTTGCATTACGGATAAGATGCGAGAGGACAACAATCAAGAGCAGCCGCGCCGCCGATGCCCCCCGCAAAGCAGAATCTCGCAGCCCTGAAGCGGCTGCTGGCGCCGATTGCACTCATGCTGCTGGGCTGGGCGGCACTCACCTGGATCGCCACCACCTACTACGCCGCACGGCAGGCGGCCGCGGTGAAGGAACAAGGCATCGAAGAGGCGCGGCAGCGACTCAAGGACGTCATCAACGACCTTGGCGACACATTGACCGTGATTCGCAACATCCCGGAAGTATTGGCGCAGGATGCCATGGTGACGGAAGAGCTTCGACGCATCGGACCCGACGTCGCTCCGGCAACGCTGCCGCTCGACGACCGCAAGCGCCTGTGGGAACAGGAGCCTGGCCGGGCGAGGCTTAACGCCTATCTCAACCTCGCGGCCAAACGGCTGGGCGCCGACGTCATCTGGATCGTCAACGCCGCCGGTGATGCCATCGCTGCGAGCAATGCCGGGACGCCAACCAGTTTTGTTGCGACGAACTACGCCGACCGCCAGTACTTCCTCCAGCCCCGGGAGGGCAAGGCGGGCAACCAGTACGCCGTCGGCCGCGTCAGCAAGATGCCCGGCCTTTATTTTTCCTTCCCGGTGACGATCGACGGCCGTTTCGTCGGCGTCGTGGCCGTGAAGCGCGATATCGCCAACCTGGCGCGCGGCGTGGTGGCTGCCGATGCCTTCATCAGCGACCAGAACGGCATCGTCATCCTGGCTGGCGACAAGGCCCTCGAGCAACGCGCGCTGCCTGGCGCCGCGGCACTGTCCACGGCCAGGGAGAAACTGGCTCTGCAATACAAGCGGACGGAGTTCCAATCCTTGCGCATCGAGCCTGTGGGCACCGACTTTCCCGAAGTCGTGCATCTGAACGATGGCCCGCCCGTGGCCCTGGTGTCGGCGCCCATGCTCGACGCCGGTGTCACCGTTTTCGTGCCCAGGCCCCTGCCCGAGCTGGCCTACCAGAAGTCGCAACAGCACCGCTATTTCCTGCTGCTGCTGGTCGCGGGCGGCATGCTCATCGTTGCCGCCCGCGCGCTGATGCTGTATCTGCGCGCGATGCGGCAGGCCCGCGCCGAGGCGGAGAAGTCGCGCGAGGTTGCGGAATCGGCCAATCGCGCCAAGAGCGCCTTCCTGGCCAACATGAGCCACGAGATCCGCACGCCGATGAACG
>CAYXZX010000021.1:0-24472 GCA_964469455.1 uncultured Rhodocyclaceae bacterium
ACACGGTTTCGACGTCCGGATGCAGGCTGCGGTTCATGCCGGCCATCTGGAACTCGTACTCGAAGTCGGAAACCGCCCGCAAGCCGCGGACGATGACGGTCGCGCCCTGCTCGCGCAGGAAGCCCATCAGCAAGCCGCTGAAGCCGACCACGGTCGCATTCTTGACCGTAGCGAGCACTTCCCGGGCCATCTCGACCCGCTCCTCCAGCTCGAAGCAGGGCCTCTTGCTCGGGCTGCGAGCGATGCCGACGATGACATGATCGAACAGGCCGCAGGCGCGGCGCACGAGATCCTCGTGGCCGCGCGTCAGCGGATCGAAGGTTCCCGGATATACGGCGAGTCTGCCGCTCATTCCTGCTCCAGCAAGTGATAGAAAACCTGTCCGGCCCTGCCCTGGCGGGAAACGCGCCACGGCGCCGGCGGTGCCACGGTACATTCTGCCTCGACATACAGCCGGGCTTCCGGCCGGGCGATCGCCGGCAACGCCGGCCACAAGCGATCCAGCCAGGACTGCCGGTAGGGCGGATCGAGCATCACCAGATCGAACGTCCTGCACTGCCGGGCGCAGCCGACCGCGAATTCTAGCGCATCCGCGCGCACCACCTCGACGCGCCCGTCGCCCAAGGTCGCCGCATTCTGCCGCAACATCGCGCCAACGCGTTGATCCCGCTCAACCAAAACGACGCTCGCGGCGCCGCGCGAGGCTGCCTCGAAACCCAGAATGCCGCTGCCGGCGAATAGGTCCAGGCAGGCCAGGCCGCTCAAGTCCTGACCGAGCCAGTTGAAAAGCGTCTCGCGCACCCGGTCCGGCGTTGGCCGCAGGCCTGGCGCGTCGATCACCTGGACCAGCCGGCTGCGCCACGCACCGCCGGTGATGCGGACCTGACTCATGTCGTCATCCGGTCATTGCTTGCAGCGACACGACTTCGCTCAGTCCCCGCCGCGAAGCCACTGCACTTCGAACATGGCCGGCGTGCTGAGGGACGGGACGGCCAGCTGCTTGAACTGGGCAGTGGAGCAATGCTGCGCCTGTACATCGATCATCGCGCCGGCGTCCGAGATTGGCGAACCGCTGCCGCGATTCACCGGCAGATGATGATCGGGATGCGACTTCGCGAGGATCGCCGTTTTCCAGAGCGTTCCGCGACGATCGAAGATCGACGAACGTGCAATCTCGTTCGTCTGGGCATCGAAGTAAAACACCCGCTTGCTCACGGGGTGAGAGTCCCTGAGCGGTTCGGCCTCGACGACATGGACTTTTCGCAGCTGCCAATGAACCTCCGGGAAACACCCTCCCTGACCGGAGAACGCCACATATTGAAATCCATCGGGCTCCGGGAATTCATTGGAAAGCTTGAGCTCATCGTGGTTGAAAAACGGCATGAGCAGGTTGCGCGTATCCTTGAAAGTCCACTTCATCTCCGCAACACGGGCGTTGTAGCCATCGAAATCCTCGATCATGACGTCCGAACCCAGGAATGCATCCGTCGTCTGGCCCGTCGCCAAGCGGCGAACGCGTTTCTGGAAGCCCATATAGAGATAGGCGTCATCCTGCCGGGCTTCATCTTCGAAGCGTTGAATCAAGAGCTGCGTGTTCTTCAGGTCGCTCGGCCCGAGGACCTTCAGGTAACTGGCGAAATACAGGTTGGAGGAATTCGGGAAAATGTCGGGTATCGGGTTCTCGCGAGTCCGATGCTTGTACTTCAAGGTCTGAACCTCGACCCGCAATAGCCGTTCGACCTTGCCTGTAGCCATGTCGATGTACTTCCAGTGGAGCGGCCGAAACGCGAAGCCATCCCCCTGCCGATAACGGAAATTCCAGGCAATCTTCTCGCCCGCCCGAGGGTCCGACGCTTTTGGCTCTTCCGGAAAGGGACGCCCACCCACATAGTTCGCCAGTTCCCCGGCTTTCGATCCGAGCTTCGTCGCGCTGGCGTGTCGGCGGGTCGCCTCGATGTAGCTCGGTTCGATACTCAGGGAGGTCGTCGGCCGGACCGTGATTTCAACCCAGCCTTTCCCGATCATGTCGAGCATTGCGGGATCCAGAAATTCCCGGAACTGATCGACGTTTTGCTTCGATATGACCCCGCCCTTGTCCATGCCGGGAATCTGGGGCGCCCCCCTTTCGTATGGCTGAAACGAGTCGTCGATCCCGTCGGCAAGAGCAAACGAGGCGGAAAGCAAGCCCAAGGCCAGTAGGCCAAGTCGACGGACCATGCGTACCCCGGAGGAATGGTGCTTCTCCCCGACCGGGGAATTGTCGGATAGCAAGATTGTCCCTCCTATCAATGCAGGTGCGGCGACGACCTCACTCGGCCGCCACGATCACGGTGACGAGATTCTCCGCCTTCACGTGCCGCGCGAACGCCTCGCGGACATCCCTGGCGGTTACCGCCGCGACCTTGGCCGGAAAGTCGTCGAGGTAGGTCAGCGGCAGGCCGAAGAAGCCGATGGTCGAAAGATAGCCGAGCAGCTTGGCGTTGCTGTCGATGCGCAGGGCCATGCCATCGATCAGGTTCTTCTTCGCCGCCGCCAGTTCGGCATCGGTCGGCCCGCCTTTCATGAAGCCGGCGAGAACGTCGCTCGCCACCTTGAGCGCCTCCACCGCCTGCTCGCGCTTGGTTTGCAGGCCGATTTCGAACGGCCCCTCGAGCCTGCGCGGCGCGAAGTACGAATACACGCTGTAGGCGTAACCGCGTTTTTCGCGCACCTCCTTCATCAGGCGCGAGACGAAGCCGCCACCACCGAGGGTGTAGTTGCCGACCAGCAGCGGGAAATAGTCCGGATCGCCGCGCCTTACCGCGGGCAGGCCGACATGCACGTGGCTCTGGCTGGCCGGATGGGGTACCTTGACCATCGCCGCCATCGGCAGGACGACCGGCGGCAGCGTCGCTTCGGAACTTCCCGCCGGCAGGTCCCGGGTAAGCGATTCGGCGATGTTTTCGGCGTCGGCGCGGGTGACGTCGCCGATGATCGATACCACCGCCCGCGCCGCCGAGTAGTGGCTCCGATGGAACGCCACGAGGTCGTCGCGGCTGATCGATCCGACGCTGTCCACGGTGGGACTGACACCGTAAGGATGGCCCGGATAGATCGCCGCTGCGAACCGCTTGGCGGCGATGGCGTCGGGCTTGGTGTCCGCCTCGCGGATGGCGGCGATGGTACGCGCCCGCTCGCGCGCCAGCGCGCCGTCCGGGAACGCCGGTCGCGCCAGCACCAGCTTCAGCAGGCCCAAGGCCTCCTCGCGTTCCCGCGGATAGGCCAGCGTGCGCAGCGTCAGGCCGGCCCGGTCGCCCTCCGTAACGCCACCCATGCGCGCGCCGATCCCGGCCAGGCGCTCGGAAATCGCTTCCTCGTCGAGGTCACCGGCGCCGGCATCGAGCAGGCCGACGGTCAGGCTGGCCAGGCCCGCCTTGCCGGCGGGATCGTAGGCGTTGCCCGCGGAGAAGTCGATCTCGACATCCAGGATGGGCAAAACGTGCGTCTCGACGAAATAGACCCGCGCCCCCGAGGAAGCAAGCCAGTGTTCGATCTTCACACCGGCCTGCGCGACCGTGGTCAGCGCCGTGGCGAGCACGGCAATCAGCAATCTCATGTTCGCTCCTTCAGTGGCCGGCGTGGCGTCCCGCCACGGCTGACTTTGCGTTCGCCTTCGGTTTCGCCTGCTCGATGGGCAAGGGATCGAGCACGGCCACGGTCAGTCGATCATCGCTGCCCTCG
The DNA here is from genome assembly GCA_964469455.1 of uncultured Rhodocyclaceae bacterium. Lineage (GTDB taxonomy): Bacteria > Pseudomonadota > Gammaproteobacteria > Burkholderiales > Rhodocyclaceae > Fen-999. The sequence continues at coordinate 3,721 of CAYXZX010000021.1, forward strand.
CCGAAGTATTTTCTCGCCACGCCCTGGACTTCCTCGGGTGTCACCGAGCGCAGTTTCTCGAGCAGCTTGTCGTAGTCGCGCCAGTTGAAGCCGCTCGCCTCGAAGCCGCCGATTTCCATGGCCTGCGCCATCATCGAGTCGCGCTTGTAGACCTGGCTGGCAATGAGCTGGGTCTTGATGCGCGCCAGTTCTTCCTCCTTCACGCCTTCGTCACGGATGCGCCGCAGCTCTTCGCGCAGGGCCGTTTCGAGCTCGGTCACGCCATGGCCCTCGGCCGGCTGGCCGCTGAGCATGAACAGCGCCTCGCCGCGCACGGTGCCGTCGTAGCCGGCACCGGCGGACTGCGCGAGTTTGCGGCCGCGCACCAGGTTCCTGGGCAGGCGCGCGGAGTCGCCGCCGTCCAGGACACCGGCCAGCACCTCGAGGGCGAAGGACTCGCGGTCGTGATCGACGTCCTTCAGGCGGGGCACTTTCCAGGCCATCGCCAGGTACGGCAGCTTGGCCGGCGCCTTCACCGTCACGCGCTTGATGCCGGTCTGCTCCGGCTCGTTCTGCGGCTTGCGCAGCGGCAGCACCTTGGCCTTGAGCCGGCCATAGGTGCGCTCCGCCTCCCGGAACACCCTCTGGTGATCGACATCGCCGACCACCAGCAGATAGGCGTTGTTCGGCGCGTACCAGTGACGGTACCAATTCAGCGCATCCTGCCAGGTCATGTTTTCGAGATCGTCCATCCAGCCGATGATCGGCCTGCGATAGGGGTGCGCCCTGAACGCCGTCGCGCTGAGGGCTTCGTGCACCAGCGACTGCGGATTGTCGTCGGTGCGCATCCGCCGTTCTTCCATCACGACCTTGATCTCGGACGCGAAGTCCTCCGGCCTGAAGGACAGATTCGCCATGCGGTCCGCTTCCAGTTCCATCATCCGCGGCAGCGCGGCCTTCGGCACGATCTGGAAATAGGCGGTGTAGTCCTGGCTGGTGAAGGCGTTATCGCGGCCGCCGGCCTCGGCGACGATGCGGTTGAACTCGCCGGCCTTCACCTGCCGGGTGCCCTTGAACATCATGTGTTCGAGCACATGGGCGACGCCGGAGGTGCCGTCCTTCTCGTCCATGGCGCCGGCCCGGTACCAGACCATGTGCACCACGGTCGGGGCGCGGTGGTCTTCCTTGACGATGACGCGCATGCCGTTGGCGAGTTGCTTCTCGTAGGGATTGGCCAGCAGGCTGCCCGGAAGGAGCAGCGCCGCCAGCAGCAAGGCTTTGGTCATGTTCATGTAAGCGCTTCTGTTAAAATGGTTTTTCCTAGCCGGTCATAATAACCCGGCACTGCCTACGACACGCTTCCCCATGTTTGGTTTCCTGAAGAAGAAGGACGAAACAGCCGTTCCCGAGGAGAAAAAGCCCTCTTGGACCGAACGTCTCAAGGCCGGCCTCGCCAAGACGCGCGCCCAACTCGGCGGCCAGCTCTCCGGCCTGTTCCGCCGAGCGAAAATCGATGACGAGCTGCTCGAGGAACTCGAGTCGACGCTGCTGATGGCCGATTGCGGCGTCGACGCGACGCAATGGCTGCTCGATGAACTCAAGGCCCGCGTCAAGCAGCACAAGCTGGAGACGCCGGAGCAGTTGCGCCAGGCGCTGATCGAACTGCTGACCGGCCTTCTCGCGCCGCTCGAGCAGCCGCTGGACGCCTCGACCCACAAGCCTTTCGTGATGATGATTGCCGGAGTCAATGGCGCCGGCAAGACCACCTCGATCGGCAAGCTGGCCAAGCATTTCCAGAGCCAAGGCAAGTCGGTGCTGCTGGCGGCGGGCGACACCTTCCGCGCCGCCGCGCGCGAGCAACTGGCCGAATGGGGCCGCAGGAACGACGTCACGGTGATCGCCCAGGAATCGGGCGACCCGGGCGCCGTGATTTTCGACGCCATCGCCGCCGCCAAGGCGCGCGGCATCGACATCGTGCTGGCCGATACCGCCGGCCGCCTGCCGACGCAGCTCAATCTGATGGAAGAGATCGCCAAGGTGCGGCGCGTCATCCAGAAGGCCGAGCCGAGCGGCCCGCACGAAGTCATCCTCGTGCTCGATGCCAACATCGGCCAGAACGCCATCGCCCAGGTCAAAGCTTTCGACAAGGCCGCGGGCGTCACCGGCCTCGTCGTCACCAAGCTCGACGGCACGGCCAAGGGCGGCGTGCTGGCGGCCATCGCACGGCAATGCCCGAAGCCGATCCGCTACATCGGCGTCGGCGAAGGCATCGACGACCTGCAGCCCTTCCGCGCCGGCGAGTTCGTCGAAGCGCTCTTTGAACAGTGATCAGATTCGACCACGCCAGCAAGCGCTACCCGCCGGGCATCGACGCGCTTTCGGACATCAGCTTCGAAGTTGCCAAGGGAGAACTGGTCACCCTCGGCGGCCACTCCGGCGCCGGCAAGTCCACCCTGCTGAAACTCATCGCCGGCATCGAGCGGCCGACCGGTGGCGCGGTGCTGGTCAATGGCCAGAACGTCGGCAGCCTCAAGCGCAGCGCGCTTCCGTACCTGCGCCGCAACCTCGGCCTCGTCTTCCAGGACCAGAAGCTGCTGTTCGACCGCAATGTCTTCGACAACGTCATGCTGCCGCTGGCGATCACCGGCTTTCCGAACGCCGAAGCGAAACGGCGCGTGCAGGCCGCGCTCGACAAGGTCGGCCTTCTCGCGCGTGAGAAGGCGATGCCGATCATGCTGTCGGGCGGTGAACAGCAGCGGCTCGCCATCGCCCGGGCCGTGGTCGGCCGGCCGAACATCCTGCTGGCGGACGAGCCGACCGCCCATCTCGATGCCGAGACGGCGGCCGACGTGGCGCGCGTCTTCCTCGAGTTCCGCGAAGTGGGCGTGACGGTGCTGATCGCCACCTACGATGACTGCCTGTTCGGCGCGCCGCGACGGCTGACTTTGGATCACGGCAGGCTGCAATGAACTCATGGCTCGCCCGGCACGGGCAGGCACTGACGCTGGCAATGCGCCGCCTCGGCGCCTCTCCCCTCAGCACGGCCTTGTCGCTGCTGGCGATCGGCATCGCGCTGGCATTGCCGGCCGCCGGCCAGATGCTGCTGGCCAACGCGTTGCAGCTGGCGCGCGACACGGCGCCGACGCCCCGGATCTCGCTGTTCATGGCGCTGTCGGCCGACAAGCGCGTCATCCGTGACACCGAAGCGAGGCTCAAGGGCCATCCCGCCATCAAGTCGGTGCAACTGCTGGCGCGCGAGGACACGCTCAAGCGCATGAGGGCCAGCGAAGGGCTGGCCGATGTCATCGACGCCCTGCCCGCCAACCCGTTCCCCGATGCCTTTCTCGTCACGCCGGCCGACGACAGGCCGGAAGCGATGGACCAACTGGCGGAGGAGCTTCGCGCGCTGCCGCGCGTCGAGCACGTGCAGCTCGATTCCGACTGGGCGCGCCGCCTGGCCTCGCTGCTCCGGCTCGGTCGCACCGGCGTGCTGCTGCTCATGCTGTTGCTTGGCGCCGGGCTGGTCGCCGTCACCTTCAACACCATTCGCCTTCAGGTCCTGAGCGGCCGCGCCGAGATCGAAGTGTCACGGCTGCTGGGCGCCACCGATGCCTTCATCCGCCGGCCATTCCAGTATCACGGCGCGCTGCTCGGACTGCTGGGCGGAACGGTGGCATGGCTGCTGGTGGCGGGAGCCACCCTGTGGCTCGCGGCGCCGGTGGCGGAAGTCGCCCGTCTCTACAGTTCCGGCTTTGCCCTGCAACCGCTCTCGTCAACCGATGCCATCGTCCTGCTGGCTGGCGCCGCCGCCCTCGGCTGGCTCGGCGCCAGCCTCTCGCTGCGCCAGCACTTCATCGACCACTAGACCGGTCCTGATTGCGCGCCGGCGTGCCGCGACGGCTGACTTTCGCGGTACCCGATGCCGGTACTGCCGCGCCGACGATGAGGACAACGACATTCTGCCGGCAACGGTCCGGTCCGGCCGTTGCGCGAGCGGACTCAGAATGTGAGTGTGCTCCAGGATGGCCATCGCCACCAGAATGCCGATACCGAGGAAGATCATCAGATCGCACTCGAATTCGGTGGTATGCGGGCCATGATCGCTTTCCCGCAGCGACGACGACTCCGCCGCCTTGCCAAGCAGCGCGCAGGCGGTGACCCGCGGCTACAATTGGACTATCGCCCGTCCATGAAATCGGGCACGCGAGGTCGGCCGCGCTCCGAAAACTGCCTGATAATGGCAAGTGCAGGGTTGCCACGAGCAAGGGCAAGTCGAACTAACTATGCAATCACCACCTCCCGATTTAGCGAACATCTCAGCGTCGCGATGATCAGTTCCAAGACTCAGGATTCAGGGTACCGCGCCAAGTACGACGGGCAAGTCGTCGCGATGCTCGACGTGGCGCTCAATCTGGCTCCTGGCACCTTTTTTCTCTCCGACGCGCGACGCACCCGGATCTTGGAGGTTCATCAGATGGTGGCACGGTTGCGGCGAAGTAGCCAGTGACGCTCAGACGTCGCATACTCGGCCCCTTTATCGCAGCCGTCGCGTTGCTGGCCATCGTCGTGTTGTTCGGCATTCGGGAGATGAGCGAAGCGATCATCGCCGAGAACCTGGAACACGAAGTCAGTAACGCGCATCAGGTCATCCAGGATGCAACCCAGGCTGTCTCCGAGCACCTGGAAGGATTTATCTTGGCCATCACCGAGAATCAGGCTTTCATCCAGGCCATGCGTGCTGGCGATCGGCAACGCCTCTACGAGCTTGGTCTTCCCTACCTGGGCAAGTGGCAAGCCCTGTCGGGCGTGACCCATTTCTATTTTCATGGCCCTGATGGCACGACGCTGCTGCGCGTCCATCTGAAAGAGAAATACGGTGACCGCAATACGCGCTATTCGATGCGGCTCGCCCAGGAAAGCGGCCGATCCGCAACGGCAACCGAGGTAGGCCTGACAGGCGAATGGGTGCGTCGGGTGGTCGTGCCCTGGAAAGTGGCGGATCAGCTGATCGGCTATGTGGAGCTCGGCGTGGACATGGAGCACGTCTACGCTCGTTCAAGCCAGCATCTGGCCGTAGCGATGCTTGTCCTTCTGGACAAGAAGCAGATTCAATCGCCTGAAATCTGGGAGGCACGGCGGATTCAATTGGGACTGTCGCCCTATCCTTGGGATACCCTGCCCGAGCATGTCGTCGCGGTCCATACAGGCCAGCCGATCGATCGCGCGCAGCTTGCTGCTCTGAGACTCGACGTGGCAAGCGAAAACTGGCGTTACAACCTTGGTGAAGCCAGGCTCGTTGCCCACGTCCATCCCTTCAGTGGCCAAGGGAGCAATAACGGTATCGTCGGCACCGAGATATTGCTCCTGGACACCGCCAACATCCAGGCCGTTGCCGATCGAAACACCCAGTCGGTGATAGGAGTGGTGAGCGTCTTGATGCTGGCCCTGACTGGCGCCTTGTACGGTTTTCTCGGCAGGGTTCAGAACCGCATCGATACGGAAGAGTCCCGCCTGCAATCGAGGCTCGACGAAAAGACCAGGGAGTTGAAGGAGCAACACGCCGAACTGCTCCGGGCAAAGGAAGCCGCCGAAGCGGCAAGCGTGACCAAGAGCGCCTTCCTCGCCAACATGTCGCACGAAATCAGGACGCCGATGAACGCCATCATTGGCATGTCCGACCTGGCATTGGCCACAGAGCTGAACGATAGGCAGCGCAACTACGTGGACAAGATCAAGACTGCCTCGAATTCCTTGCTGCGCATCATCAACGACATCCTCGATCTCTCCAAGATCGAAGCGGGCAAGCTGGATATGGAAAGCATTCCTTTCGTTCTGGAGGAAGTGTTTGATCAGCTGTCGGGCGTTGTGGCGCTCCGGGCCGAAAGCCAAGGCATCGAGTTGGCGTATGAGTTCGATGAAGATGCCCAGCTGCTGGTTGGCGATCCGACACGCCTGGGCCAGATCCTCATCAATCTGGTCACCAACGCCCTGAAGTTCTCCGCTGGCGGCAACGTTATCGTGCGGGTGGAAGCGTTCAGTGAAGACGACAAGGAAGCCGACTTGCACTTCGCGGTTAGCGATGAAGGCATAGGCATGACAACGGAACAAGTCACCAATATCTTTCAGCCGTTCACCCAGGCAGATGCCTCGACCACGCGGAAGTACGGTGGCACCGGCCTGGGGCTGGCCATCTGCCGACATCTCGTGGAAGCCATGAATGGTCGCATCTGGGTGGAAAGTGAAGTTGACCATGGCAGCACTTTCCACTTTACCGTCAAGGTTCTTGTCGCCGGACAAGACCGCCGCAAAGGCATTGCCAGCTTCGCCATCGTCCTGGCCAGGTATGCCGATCGCCCCATGCTGCTCGTGGATGACAACCCCGTGGCGCTGCGCGTTCTCCGCCACCTGATCGAGCAACTCGGGCTGAAGGTCGAGACTGCCCAGAGCGGACCGGAAGCCTTGGCCCGGCTGAGCGGCGGTAGAACGCCTGATTATTTGGCCTGCCTGATCGACTGGCATATGCCAAACGTCGACGGCATCGAAACCATCCGGCTCCTGCGCGAAGCACATGCAGCCCGCGGCTTGGCCGCGCCACCGATGCTGCTGGTCACGGCCTACAGCCATCAGGCAGAAATCGAGGCGATCAGCCACCAAATCGACGGTTTGCTGGCCAAGCCGGTCAGTGCACGCCATCTCTACGCCGAATTGGGGCGCTGCCTTGGTATCCTGACAGACGAAACGCCTGCCGTGGATCGACGCAAGGGCGACATGCTGCCATGGGCACGCTTCCGTCACCTTGACGTCCTGCTGGTGGAAGACACCGAGATCAACCAGGAAGTGATCCTCGAACTCCTGGCCACCGTGGGGCTGTCCGCCCGCCTGGCGAGGAACGGCATGGCGGCCCTTGCAGCAGTTGCCGACAAGAAGCCCGATCTGATCCTGATGGACTGCCAGATGCCCGTCTTGGATGGTTACGAGGCGACACGCAGGCTGCGCGCGGACGAGAAATACAGGACGTTGCCGATCATTGCGCTTACTGCCAATGCCACCCTTGCCGATCAGCAACACTGCTTCGAGGCGGGCATGAATGCCCACGTCGCCAAGCCGATCCGCATGGAAGTGCTCCACCAGAAGATGGTGGAGTGTTTTCCGGACACGGGTGCCGCCTCGCCCGCGATCCCCTACGCAGTATCTGGCTCCATCGATGCCGCCGCGAATACAGGGACAATGCCAAGTTTTCCGGGGATAGATACCGCTGTCGGGCTGGTATTTTCGGGCGGGAAAACCTCCCTGTTCCTTCGTGTTCTCAAGAAGTTTCGGGACAGGCAGGGAAGCGCCTTCCCGCAACAGTTCGAGGAGGCCCGGGAAGCGAAGGATTGGGAGGCCCAGCGCCGCCTCGCGCACTCGTTGAAGGGAGCAGCCAACACACTCGGCGCGACGCAATTGGGCGAGTCGGCTTTCGCCTTGGAAAAGGCGGCGAAGGAAGAGGATGTCGACCGCTGCCAACAACTGCTGCCCGATGTATTGGCCAAACTGCAATTCGTCGTCGAGGGGCTGGCAGACCTGGACCAGTTGATCGACGAAACAGGAAACGTCAGGGACGCATCCTGGAAAACGCCGAACAAACCGAACAAACCCTAAGCCAGTTCAGTCGACCCTGCTCGGAAAACTATCGGATAATGACAAGCGAAGGTTTGCCATGGGCAGGGGCAGCTATCGCTTACACGATGGCGGTTTCACGACTTGGCCAACGTTTCAGCGTCACCATGATCAGTTCCGGAACTCCGGATCCGGCGTACCCGCGAAGAGCGAGTTCCCTAGATGCGTCAATGGGTGACCCGACGCCGGCAACCGGCGTTCCGCCACGGCTGACTTCCAAGAAAAAGCCCCGCCGGAGCGGGGCTGAAGCCAGACAAGCGCTGGGGGAGGTTTCGCGCCGGCGTCCTTGTCAGAACTTGAGCGTCACGCCGGTATAGAACGAGCGGCCCATGCCGGGAACGGCGATGCCCCAGGGCACGCCGGTGATCGACATCGTCGTGCCTTGACCGGTATAGGCGCCGCCCGTGGGAAGGAAGTATTTCCGGTCGAACAGGTTCTCGACGCCGAAATCGACGCGAACCTGCTTCCACGAGTAGCTGCCGCGCAGATTGACCAGGCTGTAGCCCGGCGTCCTGATCTCGTTGCGCACGTCGGACACCTTGTCCTTCGCCTTCACGCCAACCCACTCGATGCCGTTGTCCCAGCCGCCGAGGCGATGGGTCAGCGTCAGCCTGGCGTTGAGCGGCATGATGTTGTAGAGGTCGTCGCCGGTATCGCGGTTCTCGCCATTGACGTAGCTGAGCACGCCCTTCAGGCCGAACGCGCCCACGCCGGTCCTGCCGAGCGGCATCCTGCCGGAAAGGTCGAGCCCGTAGAGGCGGGCATCCTGATTGACGTACTGCAGACGGACGAAGCTGCTGACGGCGGTGAGATTGGTAGCGGCAACGCCCGGATAGCTGCGACGCGCGTCGATGTAGTCGAACACCTTCGTGTAGTAAGGCGTTGCAACAAACTGGTATTCGCGGTCGACGCTGTGCCAGTCGCCGGTGACGCTGAGCGTATGGGCGATCTCGGGGTCAAGATCGGGATTGCCGACGTAGCCATTGCCATCGCCGACGAAATTGTTCATGACCAGGGCCATGGTGTTGGTCGACCAGCTATAGCGCTCATACAAGCTTGGCGAGCGGACTTTCCGGGCGTAGCCGAACTGCATGTCGAAGGTATCGCTGGGCCGGTAGGTCGACATGGCCGTGAAGTCCCAGTTGGTGTCCGAGCGGTCGCGATCCATGGCGTTGAAGAGATCGCGCCCGCCGGGACCGGCGCCGACGGCGCTGCCCGCGTACATCATGCCGAACTTCATTCCCATCATGGTCATGTTGCTGGCGCCGGGAATGGTCATGTCGGTATAGCCGCCGACCGGCCCGGTGTCGGTCTTGACGCGCTCCACGCGCGCGCCGACGAGGGAGGTCCATTGCGGACTCCACTTGGCCTCCCATTCTGCGAACAGGCCCTTGCGGTCACGCTCGCCGTCGTTGATGTTCCAGAACGTCAGCGGCGCCATGCCGCCAATGCAGTTGCCCACGCCGCAATCCGGCGCCGGCGGCCACCAGTCGTCGAGGCGGTAGGTCTGGAGCATGCCGCCGACGCGCAGCAGATCGCGCTGGCTCAGGTTGATCTCGCCCTGCAGTGAAACTCCCTTGGTGGTGCTCCGGGTGTACATGGGCATGCCGTTGACCGGGTACCTGATCGCCGGGTTGTTCAAATCGGGCAATGTCCCGTAGTTGTATTGCTTGTCAGCGCCGAAATCCATGAAGTGATCGACTTTCTCATGGTAGGCGCGGGCTTCCAGCGAGCCCCAGCCGAACTGGCCGAGGTACCGCAGGTTGATGCGCTTCTGCTCGTTGTCGAGCATGTCCATGCGCTGGTTCGGATAGAGCTGATAAGGCATGTCCTGATAACCGAGCTTGAGCTCGACCAGATGGTTGCCGCCGCGGAAAGCCAGGCCCAGCGTGTGGTTGCGCGTCTCGTAGGCGGTCGAACCGACTTCGTCGCGCGGTAGGGTCCGCGTGCCGTTGCCGGTCGCGGTGAAGGTCTTGAACTTGCCGCCGGCGTCGTAGTTGTCGGACTCGGCGATGGCGCCGGCATAGCTGATGCTGAACGACTCATTGGCATAGGTCGCGGAAACATTGCCGCCCTTGGCATTGCCGTTGCTGCGGTAGAAGGCGCCAACCTCGCCCTTGAGCAGGCTGCCCTGGCCGGGCGCGGCAAATACCGGCATGGGCGTCTCGGCGACGATGCTGCCGCCGATGCTGTCGCCGCCGACACTGACCGGCACGATCCCGGCGTAGACCTTGAGCGCGCCGATGTTGCTCGGATCGACATAGGACAGCGGCGGATTCATGTGGTTGGGGCAGGATGCCGTCAGATCCATGCCATCGACCTTGACGCGCAGGCGGTCATCGGCCATGCCGTGGATTGCAGGCAGGCTGGACACACCGCCCGCGCCGTACAGGCTGACACCGGGGATGTCGCGGAGCAGCGCGGCGGTGTCGCTGGTGGCCGCGCGCAGCGCCGGCAGGGTGGCGGTCTCGACGCGTGCCGACGGCGCGACGTCGTCCACGCGCGCGCCGGGGACGACCACCGGCGACAGTCGGGTTTCCTGGCCGAAGGCGACCGGAGGCAGGGCCGCGAGAGCCAGGGCAATGGGAAGCAGCTTGGTTTTCATGGTGGAGGATATGAAGGAAGAATGACCGCCGCGAATTGTAGGCAGGGAGCGGCTCTACGCGCTGCGACATGATGTCGCGGCTGCTGCGTCGCGCCATTCGGCGTACCGCCGCCACCACTGGCGATCCTCCCTGCGAGCGTCGGCGCGATGAAGGCATTGGGGTTTCCGGCAACTGCGCGTCACGACGGCTTTGCGGAGAAGGCGTCAACAATTTGGCGCTGGAAAGGTGCGGAGTCGGTCAAACGCGACGGCAGAAATTGACAACGACCGTCAGCACGCACAACCGGGCAGATCGCCCGATCATGCCCGGCCTATCCGGATTCCGCCCGCCGTGCCGCGATGACTGACTCTTCAGAGTCCCAGGGCGTCGCGCGCCTGCTTCGCGTCGACTACGCCGGAAATCGCCGTCTTGTTGCCGCGCCCGTCGAAGAACAGCGCGCGGGGCAGTTCGCCGCGCCACTTCGCGTCGAGCGCATGGGCGAGCGCCTCGGGCGCCTCCTGACCGTAGGCGTAGCGCGCACCGGGCACGCGCAAGCGCTCGAGCGGTTTGGCCAGATCAGGCGATAGGGGTTCGACGGCGACGGTGATCAGCCGCAGGCGTGCGTGTTGTTTCGCCATGCGGGTAAAGAGCTCGAGGTTGCGCTTGCAATGCGGACATTCGGTCGACCAGAGCGCAATGATCGTCGGCGCGGCATGGGCCTGCGCGTCGACCAGGGAACGCGCGCCGTCGCGCTCCAGCGTCCGAAACGGTTCGCCGGCATGCGCCATGGCCAACGTCAGCATCGCGCACAAGGCGAAAATGGCGCGCTTCATTTCAGCGGCAAGACCTGCATACCTTCGCGCTCGGTACGCCAGAAAGCATAAAGGGAATCTCGGCGTACAAGCAGACGCGGCTGATCGGAGGCGCCGGCGGTCGCAGCGAGCGACACCGGTTTGAAGCTCGTACCACCATCCTCCGATACTTCGCCGCGCAACTGCGTGCGCGCGCCGTCGAACTCCTTCCAGACAATGACCAGCCGCTTGCCGGCAAGCGCGATGTCGGCATGGGCGGCGCGCTCGCCGCCGACCGCGCGCTGGCCCTCGACACGCCCGTCGGCGAGGCGGCCGTGGAACACGCGGCCTTCGCCATCGACCTGATCGAACCACACGGCGTGGCGCGTGCCGTCCGCCGCGACGGCCAGCGACGGGCCGTGGTGCGGGCAGGCATCGATCTTCCAGCGGTCGAAGGTCGCGCGGCGCAGCTCCACCGGCGCGCCGTCACGGCTGACTTTCGCGATCATGTGGTCGCGCTCGTTCGGCTCGAAGACGTGGCGCCAGAGAAACAACGGCGCCCCATCGACATCGTTGGCGGCGGCGATGCGACAGCATTCGCAGGAGTGATCGGCAATCTTGCCTTCGGGCCGAAAGCTGCGACCGCCATCGTCGGAAACGGCGGTATAGAGCGCGGCGCCGCGATACCCCTTCTTCGCCGTCCTGGCCGTTTCGAGGTCGCGCTTGTCGATCCAGGCCACGTGAATGCGGCCGGCGCCGTCGACGATCATGGTCTCGAAACGATGCGTGATCTCCTGCCGGTCGCGATGCACCGTGATCGGCTTCTCGAAGCTTTTGCCATCGTCGGCGCGGGCGAAGCGTATTTCGCCGCTGTAGGGCTTGCCAAGGGGTCTGGTCCAGGACACCAGCACCGCGCCGTCGGGCGCAATGGCGATCTTCGGCCGGTTCTCGCCATCGGCGGAGACGGCTTCCGGCACGGCGTTGACGGCCACAGGCGCGCTCCAGTTGCGGCCTTCGTCGCCGCTGCGATAGAGCATGACATGCTCGCCCTGCTTCGCCACGGCCAGCAGCGTGCCGTCGGCCGCGAACACCGCCGAGGCGCCGAGCTCGACCCTGGGCATGGCCATCTTGCCCATGCCTTGCGCAAGTGCGCTCGCCGACGCGAACAGCACGAGCCAGGCGGCAGCGCGCATCGTCTTCATCGCATCGCGTACTTGAGCTGCGCGATCCAGGTGCGCTGCGTGTAGGGGTGGTAGGCGTAGTAGCGCTCGTTGGTCAGGTTGTCCACGCCCACCGACAACGAGAGCTGCTTGTCGATGCGGTAGTTGAACTTGATATCGGCGACGAAGAATCGGCTGACACCGCCGTAGGTATCGTCATGGGTGTCGCTGTTGTCGAGCTCCCCATACTGACGTCCTGAGTAGCGCCCCGCCAGCGTGACATCGTAGCGCTCAGCCGGCCGCCAGGTGACGGCCGCCATGGCCCGCCAGTCCGGAATGCGCAGCATGCGCTTGCCGACGCTGGCCGGGTTCTTGTCATTGGCGAGAATTTCCGAGTCGGCGTAGGTGAGGCTGCCATGCGCGTCGATACCGCGAACGAAGACATCGCGCTGCTGCCACGAGAGCTCGACGCCGCGCACGCGCACCTTGTCGACGTTCTGCACGTTGGTCACCGTGGGCGAAACCGTGGTGTTGGTCTGGCGCGTCAGCGCGTCTTCGAGATTGTCCTGGAACAGCGAAACGCGCAGGCTGCCGGCCCCCAGGTCGCGCTCGGCGGAGAGTTCCCCGGCCAGCACTTTCTCGGGCTTCAGGTTGGGGTCGTTGTTGACGATCGACGTCCCCGATATCGAGCCCTGGAACAATTCCGTGACCGTCGGGAAACGCATCGCCCGGGACAGCGCGGCGCGCAGCATCCATTGCTCGGACGCCATCCAGGAAAGCGCCAGCTTGGGCGAGGTGAACGTTTCCTCGCGACCGGCGTACGGCAGGGTGCCGGTGCTGCTGGATTTCGATCCGTCGAAGGCCCGCCAGCGCTCGTGACGCACGCCGACGGTGAATCGCCAATCACCGCCGAGGCGAATGGCGTCCTGGACGTAGAGCGCCTGTGTCTCGGTCTTGCCTCGGGCCGCGGCCGTCAGTGTGCCGTCGTCGCCGGCAAGCCAGTGGTTCGTGCCGAAGGTCCGATCGCGAAGCACGTGCTGATCGAAGTGGTAGCCGAACGCCGCTTCGTGCGCATTGCGGCCGCGGTCCGGCCGCCAATCGACGCGAACATCGGCCGTGTTCCAGCCGGTGCCGTCCTGACGCTGTATCTGCCCGGCGCCGCCTTGCCGCGCAGCCGGCAGCGCAACCGTGGGTCGGCGCGTCAAATCCTTGTCGATGTTGTAGTCGGTCACCGCCGCCTCGAACGCCCAGTCACCCGCCTGCCGGGGATCGAACCGATACGTGAGGCTGTTCATCCAGTGCTCTTCCTGGCGCCGGCTTGGCTGCATGGCGGTCGCGGCCAGGTTGTAGCGATAGCCGTCGATATTCACGTTGCCGCTGAAGATCGATTGCCCCGTCGCGTTGCGCAGATAGGACTCGACGCCCGACTTCGAGTCGCCCTGCCAGTACCCGAGGGTATAGGTCAGCCGCGACATGGGCGAGAGATCGTAGGCCAGCTTGATCTTGGCGTTGTCCTGGATCGTGCGGTCGACACCCGTCGCGCCGAAGATGATCCGATCGCCATTCTTCGGATCGCGATCGCGGTAGTAGCCCGTGACCACGGTGTCCGCGCCGCCGGCCGGTGTCGTCGAGCGCGACGCCGTGGCGAAGGTCATCGGCTGGCCCTGGTTCTCGAAGTGGTTGAAGCCGAAGGTCCAGCGCAGATCGCCGTGGCGATTGCCGAAAAATGCGCCGACGCGCGATCCATCGTAATCCTTGTCGGTACCATATAGATGAAACCGCTGACGGAAGCGCTGTGCGTCCGCCGCCGCCTCGAAGGCCTCGGGCAGCCGCGATTTCATGACCATCACCACCCCCATGGCATTGCCGGCGTAGGCCGCCGAGTGCGCGCCATACGAGACGTCGACGCGCTCGATCTCCTGCGGCATGACGAACCACCAGCGCGGCGCGAAGGCGAAGGAGTTGCCCAGCAGATTCGACACCAGCACGTTGTCGGCGTACACCAGCGAGCGGGCGCTATCCAGCGTGCCGGCATTGCGCGAACCGACGATGGCGTTGCGATCGCCGATATAGCGTTTGCGCACCTGGATGCTCGGCAGATACTTGACGGCGTCCTCGGTATTGATGACGTTGGTGTTTTCGATCAACTCCTTTGAAGCCACCTCGGTCGATGTCGTGATGTTGCGAAACGCCGCGGGTCGCTCGCCATAAACGGTCACCGCCGGGGCTTCCGTTTCCTGGCCGAGCGCCAGCACAGGCAGCGTCAGGAGTGCCGCCAGCGGCGCGCTGGCAATCAAGGGGTGTTTCATGTGGCGACAGCTCCGCAAAAAGTCGCCTGTGTGAATGCCAGGCGTTCGGCGGCGCATTCTAGTCAGCATCCCGGCCGCGAGCCTGTGACACATCGTCGCAGGCGACGTCGCGCCGCATCCCCGCCATGGCGGTTTTCAGGAGGTTTGCAGCGCGAAAACGATGGGCACCGACACCCAGGATTCGATCGGCTCGTCGCCGCGCCGGGCGGGCACGAAGCGCCATTGCTCGACGGCCGCGCGGGCCGCGTCGTCGAGCCGCGGAAAGCCGCAGGAACGCTTGACCTCGACGAGGACCGGCGCGCCGCCAGGGCTGACTTTCACCCGCAGGACCACCGTGCCTTCCTCGCCGAGCCGGCGCGAACCGACCGGGTACACCGGCTTGGGATTGGACAGGTAATCGGCGTCGAAGCGCGCGGCGACCACCGCCACAGGTGCTGATAGCGCAGGTGCAGGTGCGGGCGCCGACATCGGCGGCGGTGGCGTGACGGCAATGGGCGCCGGCACTGGCGGCGGGACATGGATTGCCGTTGGCGTTTCCACCGCGAGGGCGACATTGACCGGTGGCAAGGGCGCGATATCCGGTTCGCGCAACCGCGGCTGCGGATGCCGCAGGGGCGGCGGCCGGACCTCGGAGGCCGGCCGCGATGGCTCGATCAGGCGCACCAGCAGTGCTTCGCCCACCTGGCGCACGGCCGGCCGCCGGGCCAGTTCGGCCAGCGACCAGACCAGGCCGACGTGCGCCGCCACGACCAGTGCGAAACATCCCGCGCGACGCGACAGCACAGTGCCCGGCATGAAAGGTTCTGGGGGTGACACGAGGAAACTCGGGGGTCCGGATCGGCAAGGCCGGAATTTTCGCCGATCGCCGCTTGCGGGAGGTGCGACAATTTGTCGCCTTTGCGCATTGCGGCAGTCAGTAAGATGTACTCACTCGATCTGCCGGCCCTACCGCGCGCGCCCGGATGCGCCACATTAACCACGCCCGAGCTGCCGCGTACGGAGTTTCCGCAGCATCCCCGGGGGCGGCAAGTCTTGAATGCCATCATGGATACTTCGCGCCCGTCCACCGTTGCCATCCTCGTCATTGGCCTGCTGACGATCGCCTTCGCCGGCACACTGGTCGACGCCGCGCGCTTGCGCGCGGCACGCGCCACGGCCGTCGAGCAGACGCATGCGCTCGCTGCCCGTCTCGGACTCACCGACATCGCGCTGTTCACCGAGGCACGCTATGCGCGCCATCCCTCGCAGGCCGACCTGCATTCCGCCTTCCAGGACCACCCGGTCGCGCTGGAGCATTTCCCCAGCGGCTCGCTGATCCCGCCCCGACATGAAAACCTGGTTCGAACGGCAACGACACCTGATTGACTTCACGCTGGCATCACTGGCCCGGCGCAAGGCCCGGAACATCGGTCTGGTGGCGGTCTTCACGCTGCTGGTGTTCGTGCTCGCCTCGGTGATGCTGTTCACCCACGCGCTGCGCCACGAGGCAAGACTGGTGCTGCGCGATTCCCCGGAGATCATCCTCCAGCGCCTGGTCGCCGGGCGCCATGACCTGATTCCGCCGGGTTACCTCGACACCATCGGCCGCATCCGAGGCGTGCAGGGCAAGCAGGGCCGGCTCTGGGGCTATTACTACGACCCGGTGGTGAAGGCCAACTACACCTTCATGGTACCGCCCGAGGGCGGCATCGAGCCAGGCACGCTGGTCGTCGGGCCCGCGCTGGAGCGCGAGCGGGGCATCGCCGAGAACAATGGTATCTCGTTCCGCTCCTACAACGGACGGCTGCATTCCTTCACGGTCGCCAGGGTGCTGCCGCAGGCCTCGGAACTGGTCAGCGCGGATCTTGTGCTGATGAACGAGGACGACTTCCGCGCCTTCTTCACGTACCCCGCCGGCCATTTCACCGACATTGCGCTCTCGGTGGCCAATCCCCTGGAAGTGCACAACGTCGCCAACAAGCTCGCCAACGCCCTGCCCGACTCGCGGCCGATCCTGCGCGACGAGGTCCAGCGCACCTACGCCTCGATGTTCGACTGGCGCGAGGGACTGATGCTGGCACTGCTCTCCGCCGCCATCCTCGCCTTCGCCATCCTTGCCTGGGAGAAGGCGTCCGGCCTGTCTGCCGAGGAGAGGCGCGAGATCGGCATCCTCAAGGCGGTCGGTTGGGAGACTGGCGACGTCATCAGGATGAAGCTCTGGGAGGGCGGACTGGTGTCGCTCGCGGCCTTCCTGCTCGGCTACGTCGCCGCCTACCTGCAGGTCTTCCATTTCCATGCGCCGCTGTTCGAGCCGGTGCTGCGCGGCTGGTCGGTGATCTATCCGCGCTTCGAACTGGCACCAGTGATCGACGGCCTGCAGGTGGCGACGCTGTTCTTCTTCACGGTGTTTCCCTATCTGGCGGCGATCCTCGTGCCGATCTGGCGTGCCGCCGTGACTGACCCTGACGCCGTGATGCGCCAATGATCGAGCTGCACGACGTCCGCAAGGTATTCAACGAAGGCCAGCACAACGAGTACGCGGCGCTGTCCAACATTTCGCTGACCATCGAACCGCATCGCGTCACGGCGCTGCGCGGTCCCAGCGGCTCGGGCAAGACGACGCTGCTGACGCTGATCGGCTGCCTGGCCCGGCCCACCAGCGGCCGCGTCAGCCTGCACGGCCGCGACATCTCGGGCCTGCCCGAGCGCTTCCTCACCGAGATCCGGCGCAAGACTTTCGGTTTCGTCTTCCAGCAGTTCAACCTGATCAAGGGCATGAGCGCGCGGGAGAACATCATGCTGCCGGCCTATCCGACCGGCCGGCCGCACAAGGCGCTCAAGGAAAAGGCCGAAACGCTGCTGGCGCGCCTGCGCCTCGACCATCGCGCCAGCGCGAAGGTCGAGTGGCTGTCGGGCGGCGAGCAGCAACGGGTCGCCATCGCCCGCGCGCTGATCAACGACCCGGAGGTGCTGATCGCCGACGAACCGACCGCCAACCTCGACACGACGCTGGCAAAGGAATTCATGGCGCTGCTCGAAAGCTTCGGCGCGGAAGGCCGCACGGTCATCCTCACCAGCCACGATCCGCTGGTCGTCGAATCGGCCGCCGTGCACCGCGTCGTCGACATGCGGGATGGAATGTTGGTGACTCAATGATCTTCCAGCCGGCGATCATCGCGCTCCTCCTCGCGTCGATCGTTTCGGTGGCCATGCTGCTGGCCGCCGCGCCCTTCGCCGTGCAGGTGATCCGCCACTGGGATATCGGCAGCGGCTCGGAGCGCCAGCTGCGCCTCGAACGACGCACCTACCTCTTCTCGACGCTGACCATGTTCGTCATGGCCACGCAGCTTGCCGCCCTGCTGCTGTTCGTCTTCAACGCCGACAAGATGTCGGAGATGTTCGTCGGCGCCATGTGCGCGGTCGGCACGCTGAACGCCAATGCCTTCGGCTTTCCCGCGCTGGTCGCGCAGATGGCGGTGTTCTTCCTCGCCACCGCCTGGCTGGTGGTCAATCACGTCGACACCCGCGCGCCCGACTACCCGCTGGTGCGCATCAAGTACGCCGCGCTGCTGGTGCTGCTGCCGGCGGTCGCCACCCTGCTGGGTCTGCAACTGGCGTATTTCCTCAACCTCAAGGCCGACGTCATCACTTCCTGCTGCGGCAGCCTGTTCTCGGAAGAAGGCAAGGGCCTTCCCGGCGACGTGGCGGCGTTGCCCGCACTGCCCGCGATGATCGGCTTCTACGCTGCGCTGGCGGCAGCCGTCGCCAACGCAGCATTCCACGCTGTGACCCGTCGCGGCGGCTACCTCGTCGCGGTCACCAGCCTTGCCGCCTTCGTCGTCGCCATCGCCGGCATCCTCGCCTTCGTGTCGCTCTACATCTACGAACATCCGCACCACCACTGCCCCTTCTGCATCCTCAAGCCGGAATATGGCTACCAGGGCTATCTGCTCTACGTTCCCTTGTTCGTCGCCACCGCCGCCGGCATCGGCGCCGGTGCGGTGCAAACCTTCCGGCATGTCGCCAGCCTGCGAATCGTCGTCCCCGAAGTCTCGGCACGGCTGGCCACGGTCGCCGCCGCCGGCTTTGCCCTCTTCGCCATCGTGGCGACGATCATGGTGGCGAGATCGAACCTGCTTCTGCTGGAATCGTGATGTAACGCTCAACCCGCGTGGCGGCCGATGATGTCCTGGACTTGCGCCGCCTCGAAAGCCACGTCCCAGCACCAGACGCCGAAGCCGCCCTTGACATTGACGGCCTGCACCCATGCGTCGAGCGCCGCACGCTTGGCGCGGTTCTGCTCGCTGTCCTCGCCCTTGATTTCCAGCACCAGGGTCTTGCCACCGGCCAGCCGCACGAGAAAGTCGGGCACGAAGCGACGCCGCACGCCGTTCCAGAGGTAGTAGATGTCGAAGCCGAGATGGTCGTTCTTGGCGTAGGCGACCACGCGATCGCTCATTTCAAACAAGTTGGCGGCATAGCCTTCCCAGCTGCTGTCGCCGACCACGTGGCTGATCTGCGACTTGGTGGTCTTGAGGTTCGGCTTCGTCGTGTACCAGGTCGGCATGGCGCGCGTCGAACCGATGGGATTTTCGCCGTCGAACACCGGCTCCAGCCGCTCGCGGTTCTGCTCGTCGACGTGGCGCAGCAGGTGCTGGACGATCGTGTCCATGTTCAGCGCGATCAGGATGCGCCGCCGCAACGGGTCCTGATGGAACAAGGACGGCACATCGATCTTGTTCGAGTCGAGGAAGCATTCGACCAGCCGGATGATCTGCCACACCAGCCACTCGCGGTTGCCCTTGAAGCGTTGGCGGGTCGCGTCGAAAGCCTTGGCGGCGGCCTTGAAAACCAGGCGCTGGAGGCGGAACTCCTCGGGCAGCAATTCCAGGTCGATACGCACGACCTTGCCGAGATCGGGCGCGCCAGCCAGCGCCGGCGCAATCTCCGCCACCACAGGCGTCTTGGCCGGATCGAGCTTCAGCAGCCCTATCGCATCCCAGTCGACCACCAGCGTCGGCCGCAGCACGGTATCGACGCGCAACACGTTGGGCCAGCGAATCTCGAAAGCATTGCGCTCCGGCAGCGCCTCGATCTGCGTGCTCGGCCTGGGCGGCGGCGGCGCCTCGCCGCTCGCGCCGACATCCTGGAACACCGAGAGCGGCACACCAAAGACGTTGACATACTCGGGCTTGAAGAAGCCGTTCTCGTCAAGATCGTGATTGACGCGGCGCAGGCCGCGGCCGATCACCTGCTCGCACAGCAGTTGCGAGGTGAAGGCGCGCAGCCCCATGATGTGGGTGACGTTCTTGGCGTCCCAGCCCTCCGAGAGCATGGCCACCGACACCACGCTTTGCAGATCCTGGCCGATCGTGCCGGCCTTGCCGACGTTATCGACCATCTCGCGCAGCAGTTCCTCCTTCGTCAGCGCCGCCACACGCAGTTTGCGCTCGCCGGGGATCGCCGCCGCCTCGACGATGGCCTTCAGCTTCGCTTCGTAATCCTTGTCCGTGCCGGCGATCTCGCCGAGCTCGGCCTTGTCGAGCACCCTCGAATCGACACGCAGCGTGCGCTCCGGCGCATGCAGTTCCGGCCAGTGCGTGTGGCCCTTGGCGAGGTAGTGCTCGACGCGCGCCGCCGTTTCGGTGCGGTTGCATACCGTCAGCAGCACCGGCGGCGATGGATGGCCGAGCGAGCGCCAATCGGCCGCCGCCGCGCGCCAGTCGGCACCGAGCAGCGTGTAGGCATCCTGCACCAGTTTCGGCAGCGGCTCGTGCGGCTCCGCCTTGCGGTTGAGGTCGTCCGCCACTTCGGCATCGCGGTAGATGTGGTAAAGCTTCGGTCGCAGCGTTTTCGCGTCGGGGAGCGCATCGTCGCGCACCACCACGCGCGGCGTCTTCACCAAGCCGGCCTCGATGGCATCGTTGAGGCCGAAGTCGGAAACGATCCAGGTGAACAGACCCGCCTCCGTGCTGGCCTTGCCGGTCGGCGCGAACGGCGTCGCCGAGAGGTCGAAGGCGCGGGCGATGCGCCGCGTCTTGTCGATGCGATCCAGCCCCTCGATCCAGCGCGTCGCCTCGTCGAGGTCGATGCCGGCCTCCAGCGCCTCTTTGCGGCTCAGCTTGGCTTCCGCCGGCACGCGGTAGGCGTGGTGCGCCTCGTCGTTGATGACGACGATGTCGCGGCACGCCGCCAGCTTGCCCAGCACCCGGCGGGTAAAGGCCTCGTCCGACTCGCGGCCCTTCTTCACCACCGAGCGTTCCGGCGTCGAGAGCGGCATCAGCGCATGC
>CAYXZX010000022.1:0-24009 GCA_964469455.1 uncultured Rhodocyclaceae bacterium
CGGCGCCGCCGCGCCGCGCCAGCACCTGCCCCATCTGCTGGTCGAGCAAGGATTCATAAAGGCGCGTCTGCTCGTTGTCGAACAGACCGTCCTTGGGCGTGGCCTCGCGCATCGACTTCAGCACCATCTGCAGGAACAGTGCCTCGAACTGCTGGGCGGCGGCCTTGAGCGCGGCCGGATCGTTGCTCCGGCTCTGGCGCTTGATGGCGGCCAGCTGGCTGCTGTCGAAGATCGAAGGGGTGGGTGCGGTAGTCATGCGTGACTTGAGGATCGCACCGAAGCCGGGGGCGCCATCGATCGAACAGGCGCGAAAACGTCAGATGATTTCCAGCTCGGCGCGCAGCGCACCGGCTGTCTTCATGGCCTGGAGGATCGCGATCAGGTCCTGCGGATTGGCGCCGATGGAATTCAGTGCCTTGACCACGTCGGCCAGGCTGGCACCGCTGCGCAGGTTGGCAAGAATGGCACCATCCTGCTTGATGTCGATCTGGGCGTTGCTGACGCCGACGGTCTGCCCTCCCGAGAGCGCACCGGGCTGGCTGACGGAGTTCTCCGCCGTCACCGAAACCGTCAGGTTGCCGTGTGCGACCGCACAGTTCTCGATCCGAACCATCCGGTTCATCACCACCGAGCCCGTCCGTGAGTTGACGATGACCTTGGCGGGCACCTGCCCCGGTTCGACCTCGAGCTCACCGAGGCGACCAAGGAACGCCACCCGGTCGTTGGCGTCGAGTGGCGCGCGGACCCGCACCTGGCGACCATCCATCGCCACCGCCGCACCTGGCTGGGCATGGTTGATGGCGTCGACGATCTTTTGCACGGTGGCGAAATCAGTCGCATTCAGTTCGTAATGGACGTACTCGCCCTGGCCGACCGGTGTCGGCACTTCGCGCTCCACGGTGGCGCCCCCGGCGATGCGGCCCACCGAAAGATGATTCACCGTCACCTTCGATCCTGCACCGGCTGCTCCGGCACCCACCACCACCACATTGCCCTGGGCCATGGCGTAGACATTGCCGTCGGCGCCCTTGAGCGGCGTCATGACCAGAGTGCCGCCGCGCAAGGACTTGGCATTGCCGATCGAGGAAGCGGTGACATCGATCTGCTGGCCGGCACGCGCGAACGGCGGCAGCGTGGCCGTCACCATGACGGCGGCGACATTCTTGAGCTGCAGCGATTGGCCGGGTGGCAGGGTCACGCCCATGTTGGAGAGCATGTTGATGATGCTCTGCACGGTGAAGGGCGTCTGCGTCGTCTGGTCGCCGGAACCGTCGAGACCGACGACCAGGCCATAGCCGACCAGTTGGTTGTTGCGCACGCCGGCGACCGAGGCCAGATCCTTGATCCGTTCGGCACGCGCGGCATCGGCGATCATCAGGGTGGCAAACAGCCACATCAGCGTGACGAGGATCTTTTGGGTGGCGCTCATGTTCTGGCTCGATCAGAAAGGCATGACGGTGAGGAAGAAACGCGACAGCCAGCCCATGACCTGGGCGGTGTCGAGGAAGCCGTTGGCCTTGAACTCCATGCGGGCATCGGCCACCTGGGTGGACTGCACCGTATTGGCCCCGGTGATGGTGTTCGGATTGACCACTCCCGAGAAGCGGATGAACTCCTCGCCCTCCTTCAAGCCCAGGAGCTTTTCGCCGGAAACCAGCAGGTTGCCGTTCGGCAGCACGTCGATGACCGTGACGGTGATGGTGCTGGTGAAATCGTTGCTCGATGTGTTCTCGCCCTTGCCGCCGAACTTGTTGCCGCTGTCCGCGCCCAAGGTGAGGCCTTGCGCACCCTTGAATGGCAAACCGACAATGGTCGGCACCGATACGTCTACGCTCTGGCTGCGTTCCGCCTTGGTATCGGACTTCTTCGAAGCCTGCGTCTTCTCGACGATGTTGATGGTCAGCGTGTCGCCAACATAACGCGCGCGCCGGTCCTCGAACAGCGGCCGGCTGCTCGCAACGTTGAAGATGGCGCCATTGACCGACGTTGTGGCTGTCCTGGCCTCCGGCCGCACGGACATCGGCTGATGCAGTGCCGTGGGCGGCGTGGTGGTGGCACAGCCAGCCAGCAGTGCCGCGACGATCAGGAATGCCCAAGCCGGTTTCATTGGGTGGATCCTAGAGTTGGGTCAACCGGCCGAGCATGTTGTCCGAAGTCTGGATGACCTTGGAATTGAGCTCATACGCACGCTGGGTCTGGATCATGGTCACCAGTTCCTCGGCGACGTTGACGTTGGAAGTCTCGACGTAACCCTGGTTGAGCAGGCCGGTGCCGTTGGAACCTGGCGTGTTCGGCGTCGGCGTGCCCGACGAGCCTGTTTCGACGAACAGGTTCTCGCCGACGCTCTGCAGGCCGCCGACGTTGACGAAGCTGGCCAGCTGGATGTTGCCGAGTTGGGTCGGCGTGGCGCTGCCAGCGGTCAGCACGGAGACGATACCATCCCGACTGATGGTGATCGAGGTGGCGTTGTCCGGGATGGTGATCGCCGGCGACAGCGGATAGCCGCTGGCTGTCACGATCTGTCCGGTGCTGTCCTTCTGGAAAGACCCATCGCGCGTGTAGGCCAGCGTGCCGTCGGGCATCTGGATCTGGAAGAAGCCGTTGCCGTTGACAGCGATGTCGAGCGCGTTCTCGGTCTTCTGCAAGCTGCCCTGGATGAAGATATGCTCCGTGGCAATCGGCCGTACACCGGTGCCGAGCATCAAACCGGACGGTATGTTGGTCTGCTGCGTCGACGCGGCGCCCGGCTGGCGCAAGGTCTGGTAGAGCAGATCCTCGAACACGGCGCGCTGCCGTTTGAAGCCGTTGGTGCTGACGTTGGCGAGGTTGTTGGAGACGACGTCGAGCTGTGTTTGCTGGGCATCGAGACCGGTCTTGCCTATCCAGAGGGAGCGGATCATCGTTCGGGTTCCTAACGGGCGGAGATCACCTGGGTAGCCGACTTGTCGTTCTGGTCGGCGGTCTGCAGCATCTTGATCTGCATTTCAAACTGGCGGGCCAGCGAAATCATCGTGACCATCTCGGCGACAGGATTGACGTTGCTGCCCTCGAGATAGCCGGAAGCGAGCCTGGCTTGCTCGCTCACCGGCGCCGGGTCGCCGGCACGGGTGCGAAACAGGCCATCGGCGCCACGCACCAGGTCACCCTCTTCGGGATTGACCAGCTTGATGCGGCCGATGGTATTGACAGTGTTCTGGGCACCGGTTTCAGGCACCACGGATACGGTACCGTCCTTGCCGATGCTGATCTTGACGTCGGGTGGCACCGTGATGGGGCCGCCGTCGCCCTGCACCGGAAAGCCGGCGCGGGTCTGGATGACGCCGTTGACCGACATTTCCAGGCTGCCGTTGCGCGTATACGCTTCGCTGCCGTCCGGCATGGCTAGCGCGACCCAGCCGGAACCCTCGACCGCGACATCGAGCGTGCGGCCAGTGTATTGCAGCGGCCCGGGCTCGAGGTTGGTGTGCGTGCTGGCATCGACGACGAAGGCGCGTGTCGCCAGCGGCGCCGGCGCATTGATCGACCGTATCGGCACTGCGCGCAGCCGATGTTCCTCGGCACGATAGCCGGTCGATGTGGCGTTGGCCAGATTGTGCGCGACCGCCGCCTGTCGTCCCAGCGTGTGGGACGCCCCTGTCATCGCGGTGTAGATCAGACGATCCATGGCGGCGTTTCGTCAGGACTGACTTTACGGCTTAGCGCAGATTCACCAGGGTCTGCAGGATACTGTCCTGCGTCTTGATGGTCTGGGCGTTCGCCTGGTAGGCGCGCTGCTGGGTAATCATGTCCACCAGTTCCTTGGTCAGATCGACGTTCGAATCTTCCAGCGCCGCCGATTGAATCGGGCCATACTGACCGCTGGAACCTGGCGTGCCTTCCAGCACTGAGCCGGACATCGACGTTGCCATCCAGACGTTGTTGCCGAGCGGCTGCAAGCCTTGCGGGTTGCGGAAGTTGGCCAGCACCACTTGGCCAAGATTCTTCGACTGCCCATTGGTATAACGACCGAGAATGACACCGTCGTTGCCGATACTAAAGCCGGCCAGCTTGCCCGAGGTGAAACCGTCCTGTGTCAGGGAATTCACCGTGAAGGAAGCGCCGTACTGGGTCGAGCCGGTGAAATCCACCGGGAACGACAGCGGATCGACACCACCGGTGTAGCCAAGATCGGTATCGGAGATGGTGATGGCCGTCGGTGTATAGCCCGCCGGCAGAGAACCATCGGGGCCAAAAGTCAGCGTATCCACCAAGCCAAGGGCGGTAACATCGACAGCCGCACCAGCCGGGTTCGAGACGGTGGCATACACTTCCCACTCGTTGGTGGTGGCGGTCTTGACGAAATACAGGCTGTAGATATGCGGATTGCCGAGGCTGTCGTAAACGGTGACTGCCGTGGACTTGTTGTAGGTATCGGCCGCCGGCGAGGTGTCGGCGGGATCGAAGGCATTCAGCGGCTGAGCTTCGCGTGAATCGAGGTTGATGTTGGCCTCGACACCGGTGGCGGTGGCACTGGTGCCGGTCGCCTGGGGCGCCGCGTCGGAACTCGATGTAGGATCGAACAGGCGGAGCGACGTGGTCGGTGGCGTGATGATGCCGTTGCCATCGGCAGCATAGCCCATCAGGCGCAAACCGTCGGCGTTCACGATGTAGCCGTTCTTGTCGAGCTGGAACTGGCCATTGCGCGAGTAAAGGATGTCGCCGTTGGCATTGCTCAGTTCATAGAAGCCACCGCCGTTGATCGCCAGATCGAGCGGATTGTTGGTCACCGAGATGTTGCCCTGGGTGAATTGCTGGGCCACGGTCGCGACCTTCGCGCCCAGGCCGATCGGCGCCGCGCCGGCCCCGACGAGGGAAGCTGCGAACACGTCGGCGAACACCGTGGTCGAGTTCTTGAAACCAACCGTCCCGGAATTGGCGATATTGTTGCCGATCGTATCGAGTGCCTTGGACGAGGCATTTAGCCCGCTCAGGCCTTGTTGAAAGCTCATCTATCTTCTCCCGTCAAAGAATCTGTTTCACGTCGTCCATGGTCGCCAGGCCCGGGCTGCCGAGGTCCAGCATGAAATCGGCGCCGTTGCGAACCAGGCTACGCACGGTGGCAAAGCTCAGGGCGGTGGCGGACACTGCTTCACCGCCGCGCGTTGCCTTCACGGAAATGGAATAGGTTCCGTCGGCTGCATTTCTGCCGTCGTCGGTGGTGCCATCCCATGTGAAGTTATGTACGCCGGCAGCCTGGGCGCCGAGACTCAGCGTTTTCACCGCAAGGCCGTTCGCATCCTTGATGTTCACGATCACCTCGTCGGCGCTGCCGGCAAGCTCGATGCCGCCTGCCGACGCTCCGCTCGCCAGTTGCAAACCCGATCCCGGCACCAGCACGACATGTCCCACCAGATTGGCGGTAAGCGTCGTTTGCGAAACCGACATGCCGTCGAGCAGGGTCTGCAAGGTGGCGTTCAGCTTCTCGATGCCGCTCACCGTGCTGATCTGCGCCAGTTGCGAAGTCACCTGAGCGTTGTCGAGCGGATTGAGCGGATCCTGATTCTTGAGTTGGGTGGTCAGCAACTTCAGGAAGCGGTTTTGCGCTTCGGAAATGCTGCCCTTGTCGCTGGCCTTGGTCGACGCGCTGTTGGCGAAATCGAACAGGCTCTGGCGTGAATCGGTGACGGCGCTGGTGCTGGCCATGGTGTGTCTTCTCCTGTTACTGGGCAATGGCCAGCGTCTTGAGCAGCAGGGTCTTGGCCGTGCTCATGACTTCGGCATTGGTCTGGTAGGCGCGCGAGGCGGAGATCATGTTGGTCATTTCCTCGACGACGTTGACGTTCGGCATCTCGACGTAGCCCTGCTCGTTCGCGCCCGGGCTGTTCGGCTGATACACGAGCCGTCCGGGTGCCGCGCTGTCGACCATGCCGGCAACGCGCACGCCGATGCCGCCGTCGTTGGTCACCGGCGCAGCCTTGAACACGACCTGTTTGGCGCGGTAGGGCTTGCCGTCGGCGCTGACGACACTGTCGGCATTGGCCAGGTTGCTTGCGGTGGCGTTGAGACGGGCCGACTGCGCGGTGAGCGCCGATCCGGCGACGGAAAAGACGTTGAACAGACTCATGTCACTGCCCCTGGACGGCCGATTGCAAGCTGCGCAGCTTCTCGCGGATGAACGTCAGCGTCGCCTCGAGATGCACGGCGTTCTCTGCGAATGCGCTGCGCTCGACGTCCATGTTCACGGTGTTGCCATCGACCGCCGATTGATACTCGGTCCGGTACTTGACCTGCGCTCCGGCAGGTGCGCCGTCGCCTGCGGCTCCAGTCAAGTGGCGTGCCGAGGTTTTCGCCATGACGAGGTTGCCACCTTGTCCGGGAACCGCCTTGTCGAGCGCCGCCTGGAAGTCGATGTCGCGCGCCTTGTAGTTGGGCGTGTCGGCATTGGCGATGTTGGAGGCAAGCAACTGCTGCCGGTACGCGCGGAGATTTGCGGCGGTACGCAGGGTGTCCATCTGCTGGTCGATGCGGTCGAGCATGTCGGTCTCGGTGTGAATCCTGTCAACTAGGCGCACACCGTAATGCAGCAACCGTGCCATCCTCGCCGTGCCCCTCGAAGGCAGCGGCAAACAGTGGATAAGGGGGCATTCTTGCCAGCTTTCCGCGCGATTTGCCGGCAATCGGTCGCCGCGCGGCAATTCTTGCCGGCGCCCCGCGACGGCTGACTTTCCCCGACCGGGAATGGCGCTTGCCCGTCGGCGGAGGCCGTGCTTCAATCCAGCCATGCCCGTATGTCTCGCCCTGATCGTTTCCCTCCTCATCGCCTTGTGGTCGACCATGGTTGTCGCTCGTCAGGATCCGGCGCCGATCAAGCGGGCGGTCGAGGAGTTTCTGCGCATTCAGGTTGCCGGATTGCCCGGCGAAGTGAGTTTCAGCGTCGGCGCGGTCGACCCGAACAACCACCTCGCGCCTTGCTCGGGCTTCGACGTCAGCCTGCCGCCGGGCACACGGGCCTGGGGCCGGTCCAATGTGACCGTGCGCTGCCTGGGCGAACCCAGTTGGACCGTGTTCGTACCGGTTCAGGTGAAGGTCGTGGGCGACT
This sequence comes from uncultured Rhodocyclaceae bacterium, assembly GCA_964469455.1. GTDB lineage: Bacteria > Pseudomonadota > Gammaproteobacteria > Burkholderiales > Rhodocyclaceae > Fen-999. The sequence continues at coordinate 7,079 of CAYXZX010000022.1, forward strand.
ATCTGGTGACAGCGCGACCGCTCGCCCAGGGTCAGTCACTGACAACCGTCGACCTGGCTCGCCAGCGTGGCGATCTCTCCAGTTTGCCGGCTGGCATCCTGACCGACGAACAACAGGCGGTCGGGCGATCGGCCAGGCTGTCGATCGCCGCGGGCCAGCCCCTGCGCGGCGACATGTTGCAGCAACCCGTGGTGGTTCAGCAGAACCAGACCGTGAGAGTTGTCACCGGTGGACCTGGATTTCAGGTGGCCAACGAAGGTCGCGCGCTCAACAATGGCCTTGCCGGCCAGGTAGTGCAAGTCCGCCTTGGCAATGGCCAGATCATTAGCGGCATCGCCCGGGCCGGCGGCATTGTCGAGATTTTATTTTGATTTTTATGTATTAAATCAATATCTTAAATAATTTTTCCAGATTTTCTCAAGTTTTCATGGGGCAAGCCGTTACAACAGGCAATCCAGAGTGGAAAGGGAAAGAGCGTGAAGATCAACAGCCCCGTCACATCGACAGGAAACAGCCAGGCCAGCGGGCGCGCCAAGCCATCGACGCAGGCAGGACAGGCGAACCGGACATCCGGACCATCGGCTTCTGGCGAGAAAGTTGAGCTCTCGTCGTTGTCCGCCAACCTGCAGCAGGCCAGCGCGCTTTCTGGCGGTGAGCAGGTGATGGACGTCGCGCGGGTGGCCGAAATCAAGCAGGCGATTGCCGAAGGCCGTTTCCAAATCAAGCCGGAGCGCATTGCCAACGGCGTGCTCGACAGCGTCCGGGAAATGCTGGCCAAGCAGGCCTGACGAGGCGGTGACCATTCCACCGGGATCGGCACTCGCCGATCTGCTGGCCCAGGAACTCGGATTGCTTCATTCGTTCGTGACGCTGATGCGGCACGAGCAGTCACTGCTCGTCGACGGCAAGGCGGATGTTCTCGCCGAGATTGCCGAGGAAAAATCCGGCCTTGCTGGCCAGTTGGCCAGGCGAGCGATGGCGCGGGAAGAGGAACTGGGCAGGCGCGGCTATGCGGCTGGCCGCATGGGCATGGATGACTGGATCAAGTCCGCCGAAGGCACCACGAGCCGGCGCCGCTGGCAGCAGTTGCTGGAACTGGCGACGGAAGCTCGCGCACTCAACGAAACCAACGGCAAGCTGATCGCGGTTCAGCTGCAGCACAACCAGCAGGCGCTCAACACGCTCCTCGCGGCAGTCGACCAGGCTGCCACTTACGGCCCGGATGGCCAGCAACGCGCGGGCGCCAGCGGGCGATCACTCGGCTCAGCCTGAATCCCCGGCGCCCCCTGAACCTCCCGCCGTGCTGTCCGCCCACCAACTTCGCTGGGGCATGGAGCAATGGGTCGCCTTCCTCAAGGACAAGGCCATTCCCGTTCTGCCGGAAACGCCGGCCCGGCTTGCCACTATTGGCGAGCGACTGGCGAACGACGTCGCGCCCAAGGATGTCGTGGCGATCGTCCTCGAAGACCCCTATCTGGCGCTGAAGCTGTTACTGCGCGCCGAGGGACACCGCTCGCGGACGCTGGGCAGGGAAACCACGACGGCGCTTGGCGCGGTATTGCAGACAGGCATCGACGGACTGTCGCGCGTCGCTGCCGACGCTCCACCGGCCGACACGTCACGAACAGGCCTCAGCGACTGCGTGGCGCGTGCAATTGCCGCCGCACGCCTGGCCCGCGCCTGGGCATCGTTGCGCAGCGATATTTCCTCGGAGGAGGTGGCGCTGGCCGCCCTTTTGTCAGAGGCTGGCGAACTGCTGCTGTGGCATTTCGCCCCTGAGCTGCCCGGGAAAGCCATTGACGAACTTCGTTCGGGACGCGCACTGAGAAGTTTGCAAGCCCAGCAACAAGCGGTCGGCTTCAGCTTCAAGCAATTAAGCTTGGCGCTGGTGGATGCCTGGACGCTGCCAAGCCTGATCGCCCAGTTGATACGAGGCGCGGATACTCCGCGAGCCAACATCGCGCGGCTGGCGGGCGACACGGCACGGCATGTCATGACCCACCCCGAGAATCCGGCGATTCCCGCCGACATTGTCTATGTCGGACGGGTGATTCCGTCCGCAAGTCTCGAAGCGCTGATCGCGCCTCTGCCCGTCTCGACAGAGTACAAGCAGCGGGTAATGTTGGCCGTTATGCGGCAAGAACCTAACGAGGACATCAAATGAAGTCTCGCACCACTGTCCCGCGCAATGCCGAGCGCGTCATGCGGGAAGACGAATATATCGTTTCGACGACCGACCCCGACGGACGCATCACCTCGGTAAACGACGTTTTCGTCGATTATTCGGGCTACGGTCGCGAGGAATTGCTTCATGCGCAACATAACATCGTGCGCCACCCCGACATGCCGCGCGCCGTCTTCTGGCTGCTCTGGCAGGCTTTGCAGAGTGGCGAGGAGTTCATGGGCTATGTGAAGAACCTGGCCAAGGACGGCACCTATTACTGGGTGTTCGCGCACGTCCTTCCGGAGCGCGATGCCGATGGCACGATCATTGGCTATCGTTCGGTGCGGCGCGCGCCGAGGCGCGACGCGGTTGCCAAGGCGGCAGCGCTATATGCCAGGATGCTTTCCGCCGAGCAGGCCGTCGCGGCGAAGGATGCGATCGCGGCTGGCCTGCGCGTGCTGGGCGATGTCCTCGCCGAGCAGAACCTGAGCTATGAAGAGATGGTGGCACGGCTTTGAACCGTGAGAGCCGTCGGCCGCACCCCTAGAGCCAAGCTCAGGGAATCCTGATTTCGATCGGATTGTCCGGGGTCTTGGATTCGATGGTGATGGCGACCCGCCGGTTGCGGCTGCGCCCTTCGATCGTGGCGTTGTCGTCCACCGGACGCTGATCGGCGTAGCCAGTCGCGGTCAGCCGCCGCGGATCCACGCCTTGATCGACAAACAACCGGACCACGGTGGATGCGCGCATGCCAGAAAGCTCCCAGTTCGACGGGAATATCGGCGTGCTGATCGGCGTGTTGTCGGTATGGCCTTCCACGGTCACCGGGAAATCGGTGGGTGCCAGGATGCGCGCCACCGCAGTCAGCGCCTGAACCGCCCCGAAGTCGAGACGCGCGTCGCCCGGGGCGAACAGCACGCTGGCATTGATGTCTACGGTCACCGCCAGGGCGCCCTCGGTAATGCGCACCTGCTCTTCCCTGACCAGCGGGGCGAGCGCCTCGCTGATTTCCTTGGCCATGGCACGCATCTTCTCCTTCTTGACGCGCTGCCTTTCATCGGTCTTGAGTGACGGCGATGGCCGGCGCAACGGAATGGTCATCGGCGTTGGCGCATTCGGATTGATGGCCACCTGGGCACCGCTGGCGCTGCCGGGAATATGCCGAAACGCCGACGACAAGGTATCGGAGAGCACGCGATACTTGCCTTCGTTGACCTGGGAAACTGCGTACATCACGACGAAGAAGGCAAACAGCAGCGTGATGAAATCGGCATACGACACCAGCCAGCGCTCGTGGTTCTCGTGTTCTTCGTCGCCGTGCCTGCGCCGGGCCATTTTCAGACGAAATAGCCCTGAAGCCGGCTCTCGATGATCCTCGGGTTGTCGCCATTGGCAATGCCCACCAGCCCGTCGACGTACATCTCCCTCAGGGTCACCAGCTGCTGAATGCACGCCATGAGCTTCTTGGCCACCGGCAGGAAGATCAGGTTGGCCGCGCCAACGCCATAGATGGTAGCGACAAAGGCAACCGCGATGCCCCCGCCCAGTTTGGCCGGATCGGAAAGATTTTCCATGACATGGATGAGGCCCATGACTGCGCCTAGGATGCCGATGGTGGGCGCATAGCCTCCCGCCGATTCCCATATCTTTGCCGCCAGCTTCAGTCGCGCCTCATAGGCGCCGATCTCGACTTCCAGGACGTCCCTCAGGCCATCCGGCTCGGCACCATCCACCAGCAGCTGCAGCCCGCGCGCGACGAACGGATCATCCACTTCCTGGATCTTGGTCTCCAACGCGAGCAGGCCTTCCTTGCGTGCAACATGGCTCCAGGCCACGACCTCGCCAACCGACTCCTCCGGCGCAAGCCGCGGCGGGAAGAACACCCAGCGCGCCATCCGGACGCCAAGCTGGAAAGTCGGCCACGGGCTCTGCAGCATGACCGCGCCCAGCGTGCCGCCAATGACGATGAAGAATGCAGTGGGCTGGACCAGCGAACTGATGTGTCCGCCCTCGAGCAGCTGACCGAGGACGATCGCCAAGACACCTGCCAGCAGACCAACGACGCTGATCTTGTCCATCGGCGGTTAGCTTCCCGGGCGGGCTTTCGGCTTGCGTCCCCGCCGCTTGGCGACCGGCGCCGCCTCTCCCAGCTGCGTGGCGGCGCGCAGACGCGCGATCGCCTGGCTATGCAACTGGCAAACGCGCGACTCAGTGACGCCAAGGATCTCGCCAATCTCCTTCAGATTGAGATCATCGTCGTAATAGAGCGCCATGACCGTCTTTTCCCGCTCCGGCAGGGCTTCGATGCCGCGCACGAGCGTGGCCTTCATGTCCTGGTCCTCGAGCAGGGCGAGGGGATCGAGCGCCGGCGAAGCGACATTGCGATCGAGGAAATCGCCGTCCTCCTGATCACCCGACAGATCCTCGAGATAGATCAACTGGTGGCCACGCGCTTCCTGCAGCAGCTTCTGGTAATCGGCCAGCGGCATGTCGAGCGTCGCGGCAAGTTCGCTCTCGCTGGGCGGCCGCCCATGACGATGTTCCAGTTGATGGATGGCCTGCTCGACCCGCCGCATCTCGCGCCGGACGCCGCGCGGCACCCAGTCGTTTTCGCGCAAGCCATCGAGCATGGCGCCGCGAATGCGCTGAACCGCGTAGGTCTCGAACTGGGCGCCCAAGCCTTCCTCGTAGCGGCCGATCGCGTCCAGCAGACCGATCATGCCGTTCTGGACGAGATCCTCGGCCTGCACGCTGGCCGGAAGCTTCGCCATCAACTGGAAAGCGAGCCGCTTGACCAGTGGGCTGTACTGGCGAACGAGTTGTTCCTTGTCGGGCGCGCCCTGGGCGGTATACATGGGCGGGATGGCTGAATTGAGCACCGGAATGTGCCCGCGACTATAGCACTGAATCGACGAGGCCCGGCCGCCGCCCCGTCTCCAACGACGACGGCACAAGACCGCCGATGTCGGCGGCGTCGGCAATGGCTGGCAATCGGTGCAGTAGGGCCTCGGCGAGATGTTCGGTGACGGGAACCGCCGCCGCGCCGAGATAGTCAAGGCGGACCCCGATATGTTCCCTGGCCACGCGCCGCATGTTGTCGAACACCGCTTGTGCCTCGTCCCCGGAGCGGGCGCGTGTGACGACAATCTGAAAGTGGTCGCGCCCGTAATCCTGGGCGATACGCTTGATCAAGGCATAGGCATGGGTGATCGCTTGGCCCTGCGCCGCCACGACCACGGCCACGTGGCGTGCCGATGCCGCGATCGCCGACAGTCGGCCGGCTCGCCGATTGGCGCTGTCGATCAGCACGAAGCTCGCGCCCCGCTGGATGTCGCGCAGACCGGCAGCCAGACGCTGGAAACCGTTCAGGTCGAGATGATCGAATTCCCTCGCCGCCCGCGCCGCCGGCACGATGCGCACCAGTGGCGCGGCATTCACGGCAATCTGCGCCAGCGGACGGTCGCCCCGCACCACATTGAAAAAGTCGTGGCGCCCTCCGCCAAGGCCGAATGCGGCGAGCGTATTGTCGGGCGCCGGATTCTCGTCCACGACCACAACGCCATGGCCGGCGGCGGCTAGCGCCGCCGCCGTCTGCACCACCAGGGTCGTTCGGCCGCAGGCCTCGCGGCCGGAGGCAAACGCCACCACTTGCGGTGCGCGACTGCCGAACAGGCGGCGCAGCCCGTCGGCCTGGTCGCCGTCCCAAGGGTTGCGTTCAACCAAGGGACGCCCCCATGGAATTGGACGGAGTCCGCGCCGTCACAACCAGACCGACGTCATCTTCCTTCAGCCGATGCGGCGATGCATCCGGCGGCAACTTGAAGGCGCGGTGCAGCAGGTAGTTGCGATTGGGCAAGTGCAGGTCCTCCGGCACGCGCTGGCCGTTGGCGACATAGGCGAGCAGCAGGCCGTGCCGAATGACGACGTCCAGCGCCGGCCCGAGCGATGCCGCCTCGTCCACCTTGCTGAGAATGCAGCCGGCCAGGTCCTCGCCGGCATACGAGCGCACCACGTCGTCCAGCGTGTCGCCGCGCGCGCCTGCATTCATCAGCAGCAGCCGGCGCACCTCGCCGGCCCGGGTCAGCATCGCGGCCTGTTCGGCGACCATGCGGTCGCGCTGACTCATGCCGACGGTATCGATCAGGATCATGTGCTTGTCGCGCAGATCGACCAACGTGCGGCGAAGGTCCTCGCTATCGCGCACGACGTGGACCGGAACGCCCAGGATGCGGCCGTAGATGCGCAACTGCTCGTGCGCGCCGATGCGGTAACCGTCGGTGGTCAGCAACGCCAGCCGGTCGGCGCCGTACCGAACCACGCATCTTGCCGCCAGCTTGGCGGTCGTGGTCGTCTTGCCCACGCCAGTCGGACCGACCAGCGCGAACACCCCGCCCTGATCAACGATATCGCTGTCGCCCGACAGGATGCGCAAGCGCCGATTGACGGCAGCGGCCAGCCACTTGCGGCCGTCACCGGGGGCAAGCGTCGCGGGCAGTTCGTCGATCAGGCGCCGCGCCAGGGCGCTGGAGAAACCGGCATCGAGCAGTTCACCCAACAGCACGGCCTGGGTCGGATTCTGGCGCGACATCTCGCCCCAGGCGAAACCGGCCAATTGCCGCTCGAGCATGGCCTTGATCGATTGGACCTCGGCCATCAGCTGCGCGACGGGGGGCTCCGCCGCCGTGGCGGCCTGTCCTGCCTGCTTCCCGATGGCCGAATCGGAAGTCAGCCGTGGCGACACGCCGGCGTCGCCAGCAGCAGTCTTCAGGATGGCGCCAACCTGCTCGGTCGAGGGTGCCGGCCGGTCCATGCGCGGCGGCAGCGGCCGCAGCGGCGGACGCTCGGGCAGCGACGACGCCTGCGCCGGTGGCTGCCAAGGGCGGAACGGTGTTTGCGCGTGGGCCTTGGCCGACAACGTGACCGTGTAATCGTCATCCATGCCTGGAGCATCGGCACCCACGGCGCCCGCAGACGGGCGTGGTGCCGGTTCCGGCGTGGGACGAACCGCCGTCTGGGAAGCGAGTGCATCGAGGCTGTCGGATGACATGGCGGTGATCTCGACGCCGTTGGTCACTGGCCGGTTGGCGACCACGATGGCGTCCGGACCCAGTTCATCCTTGACACGGCGTAGCGCCTCGCGCGCCGTCGGGGCGACAAATCGTCTCACGGTCATGACTTAGCTCCGATCACAGTCGTTACCTTGATGGTCTTGCTTTCGGGAATCTCGGCATTGGCCAGCACTTTCAACGCGGGCCAGGCACGCCGCAGGAAACGCGACAACAGCCAGCGCAACGGCCCCGGCACCAGCAGCACCGCCGGCAGCCCGATCTCTTCCTGACGCTGGGCCGCCTTCACCGTCTCGCGCAGCAGCGTGTCGGCGAGCCCCGGCTCGATTCCTGATGCATCGCCACCACCGCCCTGAACCGCTTGCCCCAGCAGGCGCTCCAATCCGGGCTCCAGCGCCATCACCTGCATTTCCGCCCCTGCCGGGTAAAGTTGCTGAACAATGGCGCGGCCGAGCGCGATGCGCACCTGGCTGGTCAGTTCGAGCGCGTCCTGTGTGCGGGTGGAATGCTCCGCCAGTTGGTCGACGATGGTGCGGGTATCGCGAATGCTGACGCCTTCGTCGAGCAAGTTCTGCAACACCCGCTGGACGGTGGCCAGCGGTAGCTGCTTGGGCACCAGATCCTCGACCAGCTTCGGCGAATCCTTGGCGATATGGTCGAGCAGTTGCTGCGTCTCCTGCCGGCCCAGCAGTTCCGAGGCATGCGACAGCATGACGTGGTTGATATGCGTGGCGATCACCGTGCCGGCATCGACGACGGTATAGCCCATGGCATTGGCCTGGTCGCGCAGCGCCGTCTCGATCCAGATCGCCGGCAGGCCGAACGCCGGATCTTTTGTCTGCTTGCCGTTCAGCGGCCCGCTGACGCGGCCCGGATTGATGGCCAGACAGAGTGCCGGATAGGCCTCGCCGGCGCCGATTTCCGCGCCCTTGAGCGTGATGCGATACGCATTGGGATTGAGTTCCAGGTTGTCGCGGATATGCACGGGCGCCGAGAGGAAACCTACATCGGCGGCGAACTTCTTGCGCAGGCCGCGAATCCTTTTCAGCAGGTCGCCATCCTGGTTCCTGTCCACCAGCGGAATGAGCCGGTAACCGACTTCCAGGCCAAGCACATCCACCGGCGCGACATCGGCCCAGCTGGCTTCGAGCCCCTCCTGGGAGGGTGGCGCGACTGGCACGGCTTCCGCTGCCTTTTTTTGCTCGGCCTCGCCCCGCCGCACGGTCGACCAAGCGAGGGCGCCGATGCCGAAAGCCAGCAACAGAAAGACCACATGCGGCATGCCTGGAATGAGGCCGAGCACGCCGAGGATGCCGGCGGTGAGCGCCATGACGATCGGATTACCGAACACCTGGCCGATCACCTGTTCGCTGATGTCGCCGCCGGCATCGCCGACCCGCGTCACCACCAGGCCCGCCGCCGTGGAAATGATCAGGGCCGGTATCTGCGCCACCAGTCCGTCGCCGATCGTCAGCAGCGTGTAGATCTTCGCGGCCTGCCCCGCTTCGAGGTCGTGCTGAAGGATGCCGACAATCAGGCCGCCAAAGATGTTGATGACGAGGATGAGAATGCCGGCGATGGCGTCGCCGCGCACGAACTTCGACGCACCGTCCATGGCGCCATAGAAGTCGGCTTCCCGGGCGACTTCCCTGCGGCGCGTACGCGCCTCGTCCTCGCCGATCAGGCCGGCGTTGAGATCGGCGTCGATCGCCATCTGCTTGCCGGGCATGGCGTCGAGAGTGAAGCGGGCCGATACTTCGGCGATTCGGCCGGCACCCTTCGTGATAACCACGAAGTTGATGATCGTCAGGATGACGAAGACGACGATGCCGACGGTGTAATTGCCGCCGACCAGAAAGTGTCCGAACGCTTCAATCACCTTGCCAGCCGCATCGGGACCGGTATGGCCCTTGATCAGCACGATCCGCGTCGACGCGACATTGAGCGACAGACGCAGCAGCGTGGTGATGAGCAGCACCGTCGGAAAGACCGAAAAATCCAGCGGCCTGCGCGTGTACATGGCGACCATCAGCACCATCACGGCCATGGCGATGTTGAAGGTGAAGAACAGGTCAAGGACGAACGATGGCAGCGGCAGAACCATCATCGAGAGAATGACGATGATGAGCCCTGGCGCCGCAAGCGTCTTCAGATTGCCGCGACTGAAGAAAGTCGACAAGGTCAGCGCATCGTTCATGTCGCTACGCTAGCGCCTGGATCGAGGCCGTCCGGCACGGCGATCGCGGCAGGCGGCGAGGGTGGCTGCGCCTGGCGATCGGACCCCATGTACTGGCCCAGTTGATAGACGTAAGCCAGCACCTCCGCCACGGCGGTATAGAGGGCTGCCGGTACCTGGTCCCCGACTTCGGCATGGCGATGCAGCGCCCGCGCCAGGGGCGGCGCCTCGACCACCGGCACCCGGTGCTCGGTGGCGAGGCCGCGTATCCTCTGGGCGACCAGGTTCATCCCCTTCGCCACCACTTGCGGCGCGCTCATCGTGTCACGGTCGTACTTGAGGGCGACCGCAAAGTGGGTCGGGTTGGTCACCACCACGTCGGCCTTCGGGACCTGAGCCATCATGCGCCGGCGCGCCACCTCGCGTTGCTGGCTGCGAATGCGCGCCTTCAGCTGGGGATCGCCCTCCATTTCCTTGTTTTCCTGCCTGATCTCTTCCTTCGTCATGCGCAGGCCCCGGTAGTACCGCCAAAGCTGGAATGGCACGTCGACGGCCGCGATCACGGCGAGGCCGGCGACCAGCGCCACCGAGGCATAGATCAGCATCTGACCGAATGCCGGCAGGGCCGTGTCGAACGGCTGGACGATCAGGGCGAACAACTGGTCCCGCTGCCGGGTGACCACCCAGTAGATCACGCCGCCGATCAGCAGGGCCTTCATGATCGCCTTGACGAGTTCGCTGATGCTGTTCAGCGAAAACATTCGCTTCACACCCTTGAACGGATCAAGCCGCTCGAATCGCGGTGCCAGCGCCTTGGGCGAAAACAGCCAGCCGTGCAAGACCAAAGGCGTTGCCATGGCTCCTGCAACAGTCAGCAGGAGCACTGGAGACGCCAACAACAGGCCATCCCAGGTCAAGGTGCCGAAGGACTCCGTCAGCGCGGTCGAACTGAAGGCTGTATCGCGGCCGAACGACAAGCCCCGACGAATGATGCCAGTGGCATGATGGGTCAGCCAACCGCCGAGCGACCAGAAGCCCCCGACCGCGGCCGCCATGACCAGGAATGCCATCAGTTCGCGCGATTGAGGCACCTGCCCGTCCTCGCGCGCCTTCTCCAGGCGTCGTGATGATGGCGGTTCGGTTCGTTCTAGATCGCTCTCTTCAGCCACGGGCGCTATGCTCCATGACGGCAATTATTGCCGCCATGGTCAAGGTCCATCAGTGGAATTAGAGCGGTATATTGGCGGTGTTTTCGGGTAGCCCCGCCTCCCGGTCAGGCGGCGATATGGGCCGGCGGAACAAAAGCCGAACGGGGCACCCCTCGGCTGTCGCCCAGTGCGCCGAGCAGTTCCTTGATATCGAGGATCAGCACAATCTGCCCGGTGGAAAGCGTCGTCACCCCGGCAACGCCCTTGGGGCGGAAATCATCAAGAGACTTGATCACCGCGTCTTCGCGGCCCATGAAGCCATCGATGGCCAGAATGAAGGCACTCTCGGCGGTCTGCATCAGGACCCCGTACTCGGGCACGCCCTCGGAGTTCCAGCCCAGCAGAAATGACAGCGGATAAAGTGGCATCACCTCGCCACGCACGACCATGGTGGCGCGGCCGCCCACCTCCTGGACGGAACCGATCTCGACCGGCAAGATCTCGCGGACCATCGACAGCGGCACGGCAAAGGGTTGATCACCCAGTTGCACAAGCAATACCGGCAGGATAGCGAGTGTCAGGGGCAAGGAAATGACGAAGGTCGTTCCCTTGCCGGCACTGGAGCGAATGTCGATTGAGCCATTGAGCTTCTGGATGTTGGTCTTGACCACATCCATGCCGACGCCACGGCCAGAAACATCGGACGCGACATCCTTGGTCGAAAAGCCTGGCAGAAACACCAGGTTGAAACTCTGCCGCTCGTCCATGGTATTGGCCTCATCGTCGGTGATGAGGCCCTTCTCGATTGCCTTGGCGCGCAGTCGCTCCGGGTTCATGCCGCGACCGTCATCGGCCACGATCAGGACGATGTGGTCACCTTCCTGGCGCGCCTCCAGTCGAACTTCGCACTTCTCCGGCTTGCCGGCCGCGCGCCGGTCCTCGGGAGACTCGATGCCATGGTCGACGGCATTGCGTATCAGGTGAATGATTGGATCCGACAGATCCTCGATCATCGTCTTGTCGATCTCGGTCTCCTCGCCGGCGAGCACCAGTTCGACATCCTTGCCCAGGCCGCGCGCAAGATCGCGTGCGATGCGGGGATACTTCTGGAAAAGCCGGCCAATCGGCTGCATGCGTGTCTTCATGACCGCGTTCTGCAAATCGGACACCAGCAGGTCGAGTTGACTGACCGCCTGATCGAGGGCGTGCAGAGTATCCGTGTCGGAACGGCCGTTGAGGATGTCCGAGCGCAGGGAGTTCAGGCGGTTCTTGGTCAGCCCTATTTCGCCGGACAGGTTCAGCACCTGGTCGAGCCTGGCGGTATCTACGCGGATGGTATTGTCGCGCGAGCGCTCGCTGTCCCGCCTGCCGATAGGGCCCTGATAGCCCGGCTTGTCGGTCGCGCGGCGACCGATGGCACGATGGACGATCTCCTCGGGTGCACTCGCATTTGGCTGCATCGCCTGATTCACGACCGATGCGGCCGCCTCGCCGACCGGCGGGGCCGTCTCCCGCACCGATGCAGTAGACAAGGCTGGCGGTGCCGAAGTCACGGCCTGAAAAAGCTGCTGCCAGTCGGGTTCACCGCCCGAAGCCGATACGGCCGTGGATGACGAAAGGGACGGCATCGCCGGCGGGGAAGTCCTCCCTTGAAGCCCCCCGGCAATTGCAGCGCGCAAGCTCGCCAGCAGGTCGTCCGGCGCCGGGGGTGGCTGAATGCCCCGCTCCAGGTAGCCAAACATGTCCCGGACCATGCCGGTCGCCGACAGAATGACGTCCATCACCTCGTTGCCAACTTCCATCTCTCCGTTGCGAAGCTTGTCAAACAGGTTTTCGGTGAGATGACAAAGCGTGACGAGTTCAGCCGCATTGAGAAACCCCGCCCCGCCCTTGATGGTGTGGAAGCCGCGAAAAATCTCGTTGAGCAAACCGCGGTCGGCGGGGTTCTTTTCGAGGTCAACCAACTTGTTGTCGACACCGGAGAGCAGATCGGTGGCTTCGACCAGGAAATCCTGCAACAGGTCTTCCATGCCCTGAAAGTCACTCATCCTTGTCTCCCCGAGCCCAGGCCTAGAAGCCGAGGCTCTCCAGCAGTTCGTCCACCTGCGACTGCGATGACACGATATCGATACGCCCTTCGCTACCCACCACCGGCCCGTTCATGAGGCCGGTCGGCACTTCTGCCTTGCGCTCGGCGGGCAGCGCCTCGATGAGCACCTGAAGCAGTTGTGTTTCGAAGCCCTCGACGATATCGACCACCTTCCTGATTACCTGCCCCGTAAGGTCCTGGAAGTCTTGCGCCATGACGATATCCGTCAGCTGCCGGTTGGTTGCCTTCAGTTGCCCGGGAGCATCCTGGAAGAACGTTCGGGTATCGGCGGCCAGCACCCTGAATTCGTCGACGGACAGCTGGTTGGCGAACATCCTGTCCCAGCGTCTCGCCATCGACTCCGATCTGGCGAGCATCTCGTCCTGCAGAGGCTTGGCGACATCCACGGCATTGAGCACTTTCGATGCGGCCTGCTCGGTCATCTGCACGATGTAGGCCAGTCGCTGCCGTGCGTCGGGAATCTGCCGCGCACTCTCTTCCAATGCCTTGTCGTAGCCGAGCTGGCGCAGGCTCTCGTGCAACTGCCTTGCCATGTGGCCAAGCCGATGGAAAACCTCGCCATCGCGATCCGCTGTTGCGGCACTATGCTGGAAACTCTCGTTGACTGGAGTGTCCACCTGCGCAACGACGCTGTCGAAGAGCGCCTGCAGTTCGTCCGAATCACCGGAGTTGTCTGGCGCCGCAGGCGGGGGCTCGGGCGCAAGGCTGCCGGCCGCAATACTGTCGAACAAGGCCTGCAAGTCTTGCGAGTCGCCAGACTCGTCGAATCTGACTGGATTGCCCATCTCAGAGCCCAACCTTCTCGAATATCTTCGCGAGTTTTTCGTTCAGGGTCGCTGCCGTGAATGGCTTGACGATGTAGCCCGATGCTCCCGCCTGTGCCGCGGCGATGATGTTTTCCTTTTTTGCTTCGGCGGTAATCATCAGCACCGGCAGTTGCTTGAGCGCCGGGTCGGCACGAACCGACTGCAGGAGCGTCAACCCGTCCATGTTGGGCATGTTCCAGTCCGTGACAACGAAGTCAAAGCCTCCGGCCTTGAGCTTCTGCAATGCCACCGCGCCGTCCTCGGCTTCATCGACGTTGGTGAAGCCAAGCTCCTTCAGCAGGTTGCGCACGATGCGCCGCATCGTCGAAAAATCATCCACCACGAGGAACTTGATCTTGCTGGGATCTGCTGGCATTGGAACTTGTCTCCGGAAAATCTTTTTCGCGCCGCTTACGTCAGCATCGGCCGGATCGTATCGGCCAGCGCCTCCGCATCGAACTTGGCCACATAGGCATCCACGCCCACGCTCTTGCCCATCGCTCGATTTGCCTCCGAGGAAAGCGATGAATGCATCACCACCGGGATGCCGCGAAAACGCGGGTCTGACTTGATGTTCTTGGTCAGGACATAGCCATCCATCTCGGGCATTTCCGCGTCGACGAGGATCACGCTCACTTCGTCGCGCAGGTTGCGGCCTAACTGCTGGCAGTGCGCGGCCATCCCCGACAAACGCGTCCACGCCTCCAGGCCATTCAGCGCGTGCTTGTGCTTGACGCCCAGCTTGTCCAGTACCTCGGCGATCTTCCGGCGTGCGACGGCGGAATCGTCGACGAAGAACACGTTGAACATTTCGCCGGCGTGCACACGGTCGATCTGGCCAATGACCGAATCGCCGAACGTGTTGGCCAGAATCTGCTCGACATCGACGATCGACACCAGCCGGCCATCGGGCAATTCGGTAATCGCGGTGATATAGGAATGGAGATCGCTGGTGACGACCGTTTCCGGGGCCCGTACCCTGTCCCAGTCGACGCGAATGATGCGATCGACGCTATGCACCAGGAAACCGAGAATCCGTTTGCTGTATTCAGTCACCATCATCGATTTGCCGAGTTCGGTCGGCGCATCGGCCAAGCGCATGACCTTGGTCAGCGAAACCACCGGGATCACGTTGCCCCTCAAGCTGATCAAGCCCTCGACCCCGTTTGGCATGTTCGGTGCCTTGGTGATCGCCGGCGTCTTGCTCACCTCGCGGACCTTGAAGACATTGATGCCGAAAATCTCGTGCGTGCCGAGGGAGAACAACAGGATCTCCATCCGATTCGAGCCGGCCAGCTTGGTACGGGCGTCGACGCTCTCCATCAGCGTGGCACTCCCGGATCGACTCAAGGACGCGATACTCATCGACATCTCGAGCTCAAGCGCCCGCCGGCGCCGTCTTGCCGAGCACCAACCGGTTGAGCGACTCGGCGAGCCGCTGCGGCTCGAATTTCGGCACATACTCGTCGATGCCGACCGACTTGCCGAGTTGCTGGTTCGAGAGCGAGGAAAGCGACGAGTGCATGACCACCGGGATGCCGGCAAAGCGTGGATCGGACTTGATGTTCTTGGTCAGGATGTAGCCATCCATCTCGGGCATCTCGACGTCGGTGAGAACCAGTTGCACGACATCCTTGGCCATATGCCCGTTCGACTCGGCATAATTGGCCAGCCGCTGCAATTCCTCCCATGCCATCCGGCCATTGACCGTCGCCACATAGCGCAAGCCAAGTGCCGCGAGGGTACGTTCGATCTGTTTGCGGGCAATCGAAGAATCGTCCGCAAACAGTACGGTGACATCCTCGCGACCTAGAGAATGAATGTTGGTGAAGAGAAAATCGTCATCGACCTTGTTCGTCTCCGCCAGCACGCGCTCTACATCCAGCATCATGACCAGGCGGCCGTCGGGGAGTTCGGTAATCGCGGTCACCAAGCCCCCCAGGCTAGACGACGCCAGCATGGAAGGCGGCACGCGCATCTGTGCCCAATCCAGGCGCAGGATGGTATCCACGGCCTCGACCAGAAACCCCTGAGTGTGACCGTTGTACTCCGTGACGATCATGATTTCACGCGGCGAATCCTGATGGATACCGGCATATTCCGCCAAGTCGACGACCGGTACCAGGATACCGCGCAAGGACACCATTCCCTTCACCGCCGGCGGCATGTCCGGCGCCGCGGTGATGGCGGGCGTACGCATCACCTCGCGTACCTTGAAGACGTTGATGCCATAGGTCTCGTGCCGCCCCGTGCGCGCATCGATGCCCAGCGTGAACAGCAGGATTTCGAGCTTGTTGGTCCCGGCCAGCCGGGTACGCTCATCAATATTCTTCAGCAGCTCAGACATGTGCCTCGAGTCCCGCCGTAGTCGGCTGGCCACCAACCGAAATGGAATAGATTGGGAACATCAACTCGTCATGGCCGCCATCAGACGATGGCAAAGAGTTTGCCGAAATTGGCGATATCCAGTACCTGCTTGACCGCGCCGCGGCAGTTGGCGAGCGTAACGGCCCTCCCCGACGCCTTGGCCTTGTCACGCAGCATGAGCAGCATGCCCAGGGCAGAACTGTCCAGATAGTCGACGTCGGCCAGGTCGACCATCACTTCGCGATTGGTGGCATCGGCAAGCGATGTGTCGATCGCCTCGCGAAATTCCCGATGAGCGTTGAAGTCGAACCGGCCCTGAAGCCGAATCACCGAACGGCCGCTGCCGCTGGTCACGTTGGTCTGCATGTCCGTACTCCCTGAATCTAACCGCCTCGAGTATACCTTGCTCAGTTGCGGTCAAGTCGTTGAAGATGAGCCAGAAGTTTGCCCGCAATTCCATCCAGGGAGGCCACTTCGGCGACGGCGCCGACATTGGCCGCCTCCCGCGGCATGCCATAGACAACGCTGCTCGCTTCATCCTGGCCGATGGTCCAGGCCCCCGCCTGGCGCATTTCCAACAGTCCCAGAGCGCCATCCTTGCCCATGCCGGTCAGGATGATGCCGGTAGCGTCGTCACCGACAAGGGCGGCGACCGACCTGAAAAGCACATCGACGGCAGGACGGTGCCGATTGACCAGTTCCCCTTGATCGAGTTCTGTCACGTAGCCACCGGTGACCTTCTTCAGGATCATGTGGGAATGACCCGGCGCCAGATAGGCAACACCTGGTCGCAGCTTTTCCCCTCCCTGCGCTTCTATCACGCTGATGGTACACAAGCTGTCGAGCCTCTTGGCAAAGGACTGTGTGAAAGACTCCGGCATGTGCTGAACGATCACGACCGGCGGAATCTCGGCCGGCAGGCGCACCAGCACCTCCTTGATCGCTTCGGTGCCCCCGGTCGACGCGCCAATGGCGATCACGTGGTTGTTGAGGAGCCGCTGGGAAAAAGCGGGCGCAGCAGCCGGAGCCGCCGCCGGGCCGGTGCGGCCAGGCCGCGCGGCCGGGCGCACCGCAACAAGTCGACCGCGGGAATG
>CAYXZX010000023.1:0-23751 GCA_964469455.1 uncultured Rhodocyclaceae bacterium
GCGCGACACCGGGTCGATGGCGACGCGTCGCAGTTGGTCCGGGTGGGCGGCTGTTTCGAGATCGAAGCTCATGTCGGGGGAACCGTCAGTCGTAGTGGATCAGACCATGCGCCAAGTGCGGTGTTCGGCCGGCCAGCAGGTCGGTGAGGAATTTCCAGATCGCGTCGGCCGATGGCGGGCAGCCGGGCAGGAAGTAGTCGACTTTCACCACCTCGTGGATCGGATGAACTTCGTTGAGCGGCAGCGGCAGCTCCGGATCGTTGGGAATGCCGCCGTGGGCGAGACCGGCTTCGGTCTGATAGACCTCGCTGAGGATGTCGCGAAGGTCAAGATGGTTGCGCTGGGCCGGCAAGCCGCCATTGACCGCGCAGGCGCCCATGGCGACGAGGATCTTGCAATGGGTGCGAAACTCGCGCAGCACATGCACGTTCTCCGTGTTGCAGACACCGCCTTCGATGAGGCCGATATCGCAGGTACCGTGCGCGCCGACGGTCTTGATGTCGGTAAGCGGCGTGCGGTCGAATTCGACCAGTTCGAGCAGGTCGAGCAGGCGCTCGTCGATGTCGAGGAAGGACATGTGGCAGCCGAAGCAGCCGGCGAGACTGGCCGTGGCGATGCGGAACTTGCGCCGTCCGGTCATGATCGTCCCTCGGCCGACGCGGTCGCCGGCACCACCGGCTTGAAGTCATCGACGTGCGCGGAGATCGGCTCGGCGTCGAATCGGCGCTGGCCGATCGGCACGGCAAATCCCTGGCGCTTGGGCAGGATAACGCCGACCGGGCACACCTGGGCCGCCTTGTCGGCGAGCGCGAAATTGGTGTCGCCCAGCCTGCCGGATTCGGCATTGACGATCAGGTGCTTCTTGATGCCGCGCCCCGAGAGGGCGAAGACATTCTTGCCATCGACTTCCGCGCTGGCGCGAATGCACAGTTCGCAGAGGATGCAGCGGTTGAAGTCGAGCAGCACGTCGGGATGCGAGGCGTCGACCGGCCGGTCCGGATAGAAATGGTTGAAATGCGGCGTCATCACGCCGAGCTCATAGCCGAGCGCCTGCAGCTTGCAGTGGCCGCTCTTCTCGCAACTGGGACAGAAATGGTTGCCTTCCACCAGCAGCATCTGCAGCAGTGTACGTCGCGTGTTGAGGATTTCCTGCGTGTTGCTCTCGACTTCCATGCCGGCGGCGGCGGGTGTGGTGCAGGAGGTCACCGGGCGTCCGTCGATTTTCATGGTGCACAGCTTGCAGCTGCCGTGCGGCCGGAATTCGGGGTGGTAGCACAAGTGCGGCACGAACACACCGGCGGAAAGCGCTGCCTGCATGACGCTCTGGCCCGCTGCGAACGGGATTTCCTGGCCATCCAGATTGAACGTCTGTTCGGTCATCGCGCGTTCTCCGTGTCCGTCGCCAGATGCGCGCCGGCATCGTCGCGCCCGGTCATTTGGCGGGCCTCGGACAGGGCAGCGTCGAGATCAAAGGCCGGTTCGAACTCGAGCGACTTCAGGCGCCGCTCGTAGGCTGGCCGGAACTTCTCGAGCGTATGCACGAGCGGGTTGGCCGCCGTATGACCCAGCCCGCAATGCGCGGCCGTGCGCATCACGCGATTGAGCTGGTAGATTTCGTCGATGTCGTAGCGTGTGCCGTGGCCTGATGCAATCTTGTCCATGAGATTTTTCAGGAGCGTGGTGCCGACACGGCAGGGCGTGCAAAAGCCGCAGGACTCGTGCGCGAAGAAGTGGATGAAGTTGCGCACCACGTCGAAGATGTCGCGCCGCATGTCGAAGATCATGAAGGCGCCGGCGGTCGGAATATCTTCGAAAGCGATGCGCCGGTCGAACTCGTCGGGGCCAATGCAGATGCCCGAGGGGCCCGAAATCTGGATGGCCTGGGAGTCGCGGGCGCCGCTGTCGGCCAGTACCTGGCGGATCGTGACGCCGAACGGATATTCGTAGATGCCCGGCCGTTCGCAATCGCCGGAGACCGAAAGGATCTTGGTGCCGGCGGAGCGGGAGGTGCCGAAGCTGCGGTACCAGTCGCCGCCTTTCAGTGCAACGAGGGTCGCGGCGGCGAAGGTCTCGACGTTGTTGACCACGGTGGGTTGATTCAGGAAGCCGCGGGTGACCGGGTACGGCGGCCGGTTGCGCGGAACGCCGCGCTTGCCCTCCAGCGATTCGATGAGCGCCGACTCCTCGCCACAGATGTAGGCGCCGGCACCCAGGTGGATTTCGATGTCGAAGTCGAAACCGGGCGTGCCGAGAATGTCGCGGCCAAGCAGGCCGGCGCGCCGGCGTGCCGCCAGGACTGACTCCAGCGGCTCCAGCAGATAACGATACTCGCCACGCAGATAGACGTAGCCCTTGCGGGCGCCGATGATCCAGGCAGCGATGGTCATACCTTCGAACACGAGGTCAGGCTGTCGGGTCAGGAGCACGCGGTCCTTGAACGTGCCTGGCTCGCCCTCATCTGCGTTGCAGATGACGTAGTGCGCAGCGTTTTCGCCTGTTCCGATGGCATCGCGGCAGGCCTGCCACTTGAGGCCCGTGGTGAAGCCGGCGCCGCCGCGTCCGCGCAGCTGCGAACCCTTGATTTCGGCAAGCGTTGCCGCGGCACCGTTGGCGAGGGCGGCGGTCAGCGCTTCGCCGGCGGACATGCGATTGCCGAGCAGGATATCGGCCCGGCGGATGTTGTCCTCGATGACGAACCAGGCCGCAGGCCATTCAGCCAATGGCCTGCGCGTGCGGATCAATTCCACCATCTGCTCCACGCGCGCCGTGGTCATGCGCGGCATGGCGCGGTAATTGACCAACAGCGCAGGACCCTGGTCGCACATGCCAGTGCAGGAGGTGGTGTCGACGCTGACGAGGCCATCCTCGGATACACGTCCCGGTTCCAGCCAGAGTTTCTGGCACATGGCCTGCATGAGGTCCGTGTTGCCGAGCATGCGGTCGGTGATGTTGTCGCTCCAGAGGACGCGGTACTCGCCCATGGGGCGGGTGTGGAAGAAGCTGTAGAAGCCGGCCGTGCCTTCGACCCTGGCGCGCGGCCAACCGATGCCGGCAGCGATGGCGGTGATGGTGGCGGGCGACAGCCAACCGAACACCTCCTGGCTCTCGCGCAGAATCTGCATCAGCCGCGTGCCGTCGTGGCCGTGGCGTTCAAGGATGATGCTCAATGTTCCGGGGGCCGGTTCGGCCATCATCAGCTCCGTTGTTGCAACGCAATATGCAGTTTAGGGCTGGCGACGCGCCCGAATATTGCGGCAGGTCAATTATGCCGTCCGGCTGGAACCTGATCGACCCCGGGCTTCATGACTTGGATCAATATGCCCGATGAACCGAGGCATAAGCTTCGTGGCACGTCTTGCCGCATGGATCACGCTGCCTAGGGAGAGTGAAATGGGTCAGGATTTCCTTCAAGTAGCCGAGCGTGCCGCCGCGAACATCGAGCGCCGGCTGGGTGTTTCCCGACGGGAGTTTCTCAAGATCTGCGCTGCCACTGCGGGTAGCCTGGGCCTGCCGGCCGGTGCCGAGGCGGCGATTGCCGAGGCCGTCGCGTCGGCCAGGCGGCCCTCGGTGATCTGGCTCCACTTCCAGGAATGTACAGGCTGTTCGGAATCGCTGCTCCGCGCCGAGCATCCGACGCTCGAGAAATTGATCCTCGACGTCATCTCGCTCGATTACCACGAGACCTTGATGGCGGCGGCCGGCCACCAGGCCGAGAAGGCGCGCAAGGATGCCATGGCGGCCAACAAGGGCAAGTACATCCTGGTGATCGAGGGGGCAATTCCCGCCAAGGACAATGGCATCTACTGCAAGGTCGGCGGCCACACGGCCATCGACATCACCAAGGAATGCGCGGCCGACGCGGCGGCGGTGATCGCCATCGGCTCCTGCGCTTCGTGGGGCGGCATGCCCTCCACCGATCCGAACCCGACCGGTGCCTCGAGCGTGGCCGAGGTGCTCGGCAAGCCGGTCGTGACGATACCGGGCTGTCCGCCCAACCCGTACAACTTCCTCGCCACGGCCGTGCATTTCCTCACCTTCGGCAAACTGCCGGCCACCGACAAGCTCGGCCGGCCGCTGTTCGCCTACGGCCGGCTGGTGCACGAGAACTGCGAGCGTCGCGCGCACTTCGATGCCGGCCGCTTTGCCATGGAGTTCGGCGACGAAGGCCACCGCAAGGGCTACTGCCTCTACAAGCTCGGCTGCAAGGGACCGGAAACCTACGCGAACTGCCCGAGCATCGGCTTCGGCGATGCCGGCGAAGGCAACTGGCCGGTCGGCTGCGGCCATCCCTGCATCGGCTGCACCGAAAAAGGCGTCGGCTTTGCCAAGCCGATCCATGCATTGTCCAAGGTGCTCAACGTCGTGCCACCGCAGCAGTACGCGCGCATCGTCGAGGAGCAGGGGCGTGGCGCCACGCTCGCCTCGGCCGCCACGGTGGCGGCGATTGCCGGCGCGGCAGCCGGCGGCGCGGCCATGATCGCGCGTAACCTCGGCCTGTCGCACGAGGCCGAAGAACTCGAGAAGGCACAGAGCAAGAAGACCCAAGCGGAGGTGTGACATGACCACCCGACGCGATTTCCTCAAGGGTGCCCTGGCGGGTACCGCGATAGTCAGTGCCGGCGCCACGCCGGTCGAAGCCAGAGAGACGCATCAGCGCCCGCCGGAGGCGCTCGGCCTGCTCTATGACGCCACGCTCTGCATCGGCTGCAAGGCCTGCATGGCGGCGTGCAAGGAGGCGAACAACAATCCGCCGGAGTTCAGCACCGTTGACCACCTCTGGGACACCCCGCTCGACACTTCCGGACGCACCTACAACATCATCAAGATGTATCGCAGCGGCACCATGGAGACGAAGGATGCCGAGCAGAACGGCTATTCCTTCATGAAGGTGTCGTGCATGCACTGCGCCGATCCGAGTTGTGTTTCCGCCTGCCCGGTCTCGGCGATGACCAAGAATCCCGAGACGGGCATCGTCGGCTACAACCCGGACAAGTGCATCGGCTGTCGTTACTGCGTCGCGGCCTGCCCGTTCGGCATTCCGAAATACCAATATGACTCGCCGACCGGCCGTATCGGCAAGTGCGAGTTGTGCCGCCATCGGCACAAGGACGGCCACTACTCGGCCTGCGCCGAGGTCTGCCCGACCGGTGCAACTCTTTTCGGCCGCACCGAGGACCTGCTGGCCGAAGCCAGGCGGCGTCTTTCCCTCAAGCCCGGTTCGACGACCACGTACCCGCGTGGCCGCCTGCGCCACGCACAGGAAAAGGCGCTGCAGGGCCAGCCCGAAGGCAAGGGGCAAATGAGGCGCCACGGCTGGCGCGATGAGCCTGACCAAAGCTACGAGGGCGCGGTCGGCCACTACGTCCAGCACGTCTACGGCGACAAGGAATACGGCGGCACGCAGGTGCTCAAGCTCTCCGGCGTGCCCTTCGAGAAAGTCGGCATGCCGAATCTGCCGCCACGGTCTTCGGCGGCGACTTCGGAGACCATTCAGCACAGTCTCTACGGCGGCCTGATCATGCCGGTCGCCGTGCTGGGCGCGCTGACTTTCGTGGCCAGGCGCAACGTCAAGCCGCGTGACGGCGAGGAGGGCTGAGCGATGACGGGCCAAACTTCCGTTCGAAGCGCACCAGCACCGATCGGCGGACCGCTGCTGAACAAGACAACATTCATTGCCGGCGTGCTCATCGCCATCATGGCGGCAATCCTTCTTTACCGATTCATCTTTGGCCTCGGCAGTGTCACCCATCTGAACGACGGTTACCCGTGGGGGATCTGGATCGTCGTCGATGTCATGGTCGGTTCCGCTTTCGCCTGCGGCGGCTTCTCGGTGGCGATGCTGGTGTATATCTTCAATCGCGGCGAATACCATCCGCTGGTGCGGCCGGCGCTGCTCGCTTCACTGCTCGGCTACACCCTTGCCGGTGCGGGGGTCATCTTCGACCTCGGTCGCTGGTGGAACGTCTGGAACATGTACTGGCCCTGGTCGGCCAATCCGAATTCCGTGATGTTCGAGGTGGCGGTCTGCATCACGCTCTACATCTTCGTCATGTGGATCGAGTTCTCGCCGGTGGTGCTGGAAAAGCTCGGACTGAAGGATGCGACGAAGACGATCAACAAGTTCATGTTCTTCATCGTCGCGCTGGGCACCCTGCTGCCGATGATGCACCAGTCGTCCCTGGGCACGCTCTGGGTGGTGCTCGGCGTCCAGGTCGGGCCGCTGTGGCAGACACCGGCCGTGCCGGCGCTGTTCCTGCTCACGGCCATCATCATGGGCTACGCGGTAGTGCTGTTCGAGTCCTGCCTGGCATCGAGCGCCTATCGCCGCTCGATCGAGATGCGCCTGCTGACGCCGCTCGCGAAGGTCATGCTCGGCGTGGTTGCCGTCTATCTGGTCGTTCGGTTTGGCGACGTGGTCTACCGGGGAGCGTTGGGGCGGGCTTTCGCATCGAATCTGGAAGCACTCATGTTCTGGCTCGAGACTGCCTGCTTCGTGGTGCCGTTTTTCCTCGTCGGCACCGAGGCGCAGCGACGCAACCCCGCCCGGCTGTTCGTCGCGGGCATTCTGCTGATGCTCGGCGGTGCGCTGCTGCGCTTCAATGGCTTTCTGATCAACTACGACACCGGGCCCGGTTTCAACTACTTTCCCAGCGTTGCGGAAATTCTCGTGACCGCCGGCATGTTCGCCACCGAAGTTCTGCTTTACATCGTCATCACGCGCCGCTTCCCGGTGCTGCCCAGGGACACGCTGAAGGCCTAGAAGGAGACAGGAAATGGCACGCATCACCATCGATCCCATCACCCGCATCGAAGGCCACTTGCGCATCGACGTCGATGTCGATGGAGGCCGGGTCAAGAAGGCGTGGTCGTCCGGCCAGATGTGGCGCGGCGTCGAACTGATCCTGCTCGGTCGCGACCCGCGCGATGCTTGGACCATCACGCAGCGGATCTGCGGCGTGTGCACGACCGTGCATGCGATCGCATCGGTGCGCGCGGTCGAGAACGCGCTTCAGCTGTCGGTGCCGCTGAATGCTCAGTACATCCGCAACCTGATCATCCTCGCGCATGCCGTCCATGATCACATCGTGCACTTCTATCACCTGTCGGCGCTCGACTGGGTCGACGTGACCTCGGCGCTGAAGGCCGATCCGGACAAGACGGCGAGCCTGGCCGAAAGCCTCTCCAGCTGGCACCTCAACGGCAAGCACGAGATGCGCGCCGTCAAGGAACGCCTCGCCGGTTTCGTCAATGGCGGACAGCTGGGCATCTTCACGAATGGTTATTGGGGTCATCCGGCGATGAAGTTGCCGCCGGAAATCAATCTGCTTGCCGTCGCGCACTACCTGCAGGCGCTCGATGTCCAGCGCAAGGCGAACAAGATCGTTTCCATTCTCGGCTCCAAGACGCCGCATATCCAGAACCTAGCGGTCGGCGGCGTGGCCAATGCGCTGGCGACAGATTCGCAGGGCGTGTTGACCGTCGAGCGGCTGATGGCCATCAAGGGTTGGATCGATGAACTTTCCGACTTCGTCAAGAACGTCTATCTGATCGACGTTGCCGCGGTCGGGGCGCACTATGCCGACTGGACCAAGTACGGCGCGGGCGTGAAGAACTATCTGTGCGTGCCGGACATCCCGCTCGACGAGAAAGGGACGCAATTTGCGCTGCCCGGCGGCTACATCGAAGGCGGCGACGTGTCCAAATTCAAGCCGATCCAGAACTTCAACGACGAGTTCTGGAAGAAGGGCGTCGAGGAGTCGGTCAAGCACTCGTGGTACGACTACGGCGAGAAGAAGCCGCTGCATCCCTTCCAGGGTGAAACGAAGCCCAATTACACGGACTTCAAGGAAAACGACAAGTATTCGTGGCTCAAGTCGCCGACCTTCTACGGCAAGCCGGCGCAGGTCGGACCGCTCGCCAACGTGCTGTGCATGTTCGCGGCCGGCCACGAACCGACCAGGAAATATGCGACGCTGGCGCTCGATACGGTTTCGACGCTCGCCAAGGCCAAGGTCGGCATCGATGCGCTGCACTCGACGATCGGACGCCATGCCGCTCGCGCGGTACGCTGCGCGGTGATGGTCGACATGCTCGCGGATCAATGGAGCGCGCTGCTGGCCAACATGGCCAAGGGCGACCTCAAGACCTTCAACAAGCCGGTCTTCCCGAAAGGGGAGGTCACCGGAGTCGGCTTTCACGAGGCGCCGCGCGGTGTTCTGTCGCACTGGGTGGTTATCAATGACGGCAAGATCAAGAACTACCAGTGCGTGGTGCCATCAACGTGGAATGCCTGTCCGCGCAACGAGAAGGATGAACCCGGTCCCTACGAGGCTTCGCTGATGGACAATCCGATCGCCAAGCCGGAGGAACCGCTGGAAGTGTTGCGCACCGTGCATTCCTTCGATCCCTGCATCGCCTGCGCCATCCATCTGACCGACAAGGAGAATGGCTCGGCGGTCAGCGTCCGGACGCGGTGAGGACCGTCGTCCTTGGAATCGGCAACACGATTCTCTCGGACGAGGGGGTGGGTGTGCGCGCTGCCGAAGCGTTGCAGGAGCGGTTCGAGTTGCCCGAGGGCGTCGAGGTGATCGACGGTGGTACGGCCGGGATGGAGTTGCTTGGACCGCTTTCTGGTACCGACGTGCTCGTCGTCCTCGATGCTGTAATGGGAGGGCAGCCACCGGGCAGCGTTGTCAAGCTTGCCGGAAATGAGGTGCCCGTCTTCTTCCGTACCAAGCTTTCGCCCCATCAGGTAAGTATCTGCGACGTGCTCGCCGGTCTCGAGTTTTCCGGCGACCTCCCAAGCGATTTGGTGCTGATCGGCATCGAGCCGCAGAACCTCGATCTCGGCCTAGAGTTGACTCCCGCTGTCGCAGAACGGATTCCGCAAATGGTGGCGATGGCCGTCGCCGAACTCGCGGCGCGCGGTGTGGAACTCAGGGAGAAGGCGGCATGTGCCTAGCAGTACCGTCGAAGGTCGTCGAACTCGACGGCGAGGTGGCGATTGTGGAAGCGTTCGGCCAGGCGAGGCGGGTGAGCCTGCTGCTGATGCCCGAGGAAGTCGCGCTCGGCGACTATGTCCTGATCCAGGCCGGCGGCTTCGCCTTCGAGCGGGTGAAGGCCGAGCGAGCCGAGGATGCCCTGCGCGTCATGGCTGAGCTGATGGTCGATGAAGGGGGCGACGTGCGCGCCTGGTAGGCGTACTTTCCGGTCGCGGCTTGACAAGGCGGGTCGCGCCGCTTGAAATGCCCCCTTTCACGGGGGACCATCGGTGACGGTTGCCAAGGCAGTGGTGCTCGTCGTAGACGACGAAGTGCGCTCGCAGGAAGCATTGCGACGCACGCTGGAGGAGGACTTTACCGTGCTGGCCGCCGGTTCGGCCGACGAGGCGGCGGTGATCATGGGGCGTGAGTTCGTGCACGTCCTGCTCTGCGATCAGCGCATGCCCGGTACATCGGGGGTCGAGTTTCTCAAGCAGGTTCGTACACAGTGGCCCGATACCGTGCGCATCATCATCTCGGGCTTCACGGATGCCGAGGACATCATCGCGGGCATCAACGAAGCGGGCATCTGGCAGTACATCCTGAAGCCATGGCATCCCGAGCAGCTGTTGCTGACGCTACGTGGCGCGGCAGAGCTCTGGCGACTGCAGCAGGTCAATCAGCGGCTGACGCTGGAGTTACGCGCCAGCCCAGACGTGCTCAAGAAGCAGGTCCGGGAAAAACAGGGCCGCGTGCGTGCGGAGGCCGCGTTCAGCCGCTTGGTCCGCGCGCCGGGGAGTCCGGTCAACGAGGTGTGCAGGATTGCCGAGCGGGTGGCGCCTCACGAGATGCCGATCCTCATTACCGGGGAGTCGGGGACTGGCAAGGAGTTGCTGGCGCGGGCGGTGCATTACGCCAGCCGGCGTGCCGATGGGGCCTTCGTGGTAGAGAACTGCGGTGCGCTGCCCGACACATTGCTGGAGTCGGAGTTGTTCGGCCACAAGCGCGGCGCTTACACCGGTGCGTTCGAGGACCGCATCGGCCTGTTTCAGCAGGCGGACGGCGGAACGATCTTCCTCGACGAAATCGGCGAGACATCGCCGGCCTTCCAGGTCAAGCTGCTGCGCGCCCTGCAGGAAGGAGAGATTCGTCCGCTTGGCGGCCCGCGCCCCGTTTCGGTCAACGTGCGTGTCATCGCCGCGACCAACCGTGATCTGGAAGCCGACGTGCATAGCGGCCGCTTTCGCGAGGATCTCTACTACCGCCTGGCCGGCATGAAGCTGCACTTGCCGGCACTACGCGAGCGGCCCATGGATATCCCGCTGATCGCCGCGGAACTACTGGAACTGCGCGGCCGACAATCGGGCAGGCATGGCGTCCTGCTGGGACCCGAAACCCTCCGATGCCTCGAACGCTACCGCTGGCCTGGCAACGTCCGCGAGCTGCAGAACGAGATCATGCGCATATTGGCCTTGTCCGATGGCGACGTGCTGGAAGCCGACCTGCTTTCGCCTGCCGTATGTGCTTGGAATTCCGCGGGCGACATCGCTGCCACCGGGCCCAAGGTCGCGGTTGGCACCACTTTGAAGGATCGTGTCGAGAGCATCGAAGCGGAAGTGATCAGGGAAACGCTGAATCGTCTGCGCGGCAACAAGAGCCGTGCCGCGGAAGAGCTCGGCCTGTCGCGCGTCGGCCTGCGCGCCAAGCTCGCAAGATATGGACTGGATCGTCTCGAATGAATTTGCTTTGGCTGCAATCGGGAGGATGTGGCGGTTGCACCTTGTCATGGCTCGGTAGCGGTTGGGGCTCGCTTTTCTCGACCTTGTCGGATAGCGGCATCGAGATGCTGTGGCATCCCAGTGTGTCGGAGGCAAGCGCGGCGGACTCTCTTGCCGTCTTTGAAGATTGCGCCACAGGGCGGGTGGCGACGGACATCCTGTGCGTCGAAGGTTCTATGCTGCGTGGTCCGCAGGGCAGTGGCCGTTTCCACATTCTGGCGGGCACCGGCCGGCCGATGATCGAGTGGGTGCGACTCATGGCCGAACGTGCAAAGTATGTCGTGGCCGTTGGCTCGTGTGCGGCGTTTGGCGGATTCACCGCGGCGGGCACCAATCCGACCGACGCCTGCGGTCTCCAGTACGACGGTGCCAACCCCGGCGGCCTGCTTGGCAGCGGCTTCCGATCACGGTCGGGATTGCCGATCATCAACGTCGCCGGTTGTCCGACGCATCCGGACTGGGTGACCGAAACGCTTCTAGCGCTCGCGCGGGACGAGCTGCAGGCGAGCGACCTGGATGAGTTTGGGCGCCCGTGTTTTTACACCGACATGCTGGTTCATCACGGATGCTCGCGCAACGAGTTCTACGAATTCAAGGCAAGCGCGCACAAGAACGATGATCAAGGCTGCCTGATGGAACACCTCGGGTGCAAGGGAACGCAGGCGCACGCGGACTGCAATCTGCGCCCCTGGAACGGCGGCGGTTCGTGCACCGACGGCGGCTATCCCTGCATTCGATGCACCGAGCCGGGATTCGAGGAACCGGGCCATTCTTTTGCCGAGACGCCAAAGATTGCCGGCATTCCGATCGGTCTGCCTTTGGACATGCCCAAGGCGTGGTTCGTGGCGCTCGCGGCACTCTCGAAGTCGGCGACCCCAGCGCGCGTGCGCCAGAATGCGACCGCCGACCACGTCATCCGTTCGCCGCGAACGGTTATAAAGCCATGACGCGATTGCGGGTCGGCCCGTTCAACCGCGTCGAGGGGGATCTCGAGGTGACCCTGGATGTCGCCGACGGCCAGGTGCGCGACGCGCGCGTGACGAGTTCGCTCTATCGCGGCTTCGAGCAAATACTGCAAGGGAAGCCGCCCATGGATGCCCTTGTCTTCGTGCCACGCATCTGCGGCATCTGTTCGGTGTCGCAGTCGGCAGCCGCGGCACAGGCGCTGGCGGTCGCGATGGACATCAGACCACCGGACAACGGGCGACTGGCGGCGAATCTGATTCACGCGGTCGAGAACGTCGCCGACCATGTCACGCACTTCTACCTGTTCTTCATGCCCGACTTTGCGCGCGACTGCTACGAAAGTCAGCCGTGGTGGCACGCTGCATCGAACCGGTTCAGGGCCGTGACTGGCACGGCGGCGGGCGATTTCCTGTCGGCACGCGCGAATTGGATGCGCGCCATGGGCCTGCTAGCTGGCAAGTGGCCACACACGCTCACGCTGCAGCCTGGAGGCTCGACACATCCGATCAAGGCATCCGAGCGCCTGCGCCTGTTACGTGTGCTGCGGGACTTCCGCCATTTTCTCGAACGCTCGACCTTTGGCGATGCTCTCGAAGCGGTGCATGTCATTTCCTCCGCCGACGAATTGGCCGCTTGGGGTGAGCGGCATGCCGACAGCGACTTCGGCCTATTCCTGCGCGCATCGCGAGCGCTGAACCTTTCCGCGCTCGGACATGCTGGTGTCGCCTTCATGAGCTACGGAGCCTACGAGCAGGAACAAGGGCGGTGGTGGCCGGCCGGTGTCTGGGCCGGCGGACCGGCGTTGCTCGATCCGGCGCAGATCGCCGAAGACGTCAGCCACGCCTGGTATACCGACGCCGAGACGCCGCTGGCGCCGGCGCGCGGCTCGACACTGCCGATTGCGGACAAGGAGGCCGCCTACAGCTGGTGCAAGGCGCCGCGTCTGGGCGGGGAGGTCATGGAAACCGGCGCGCTGGCGCGGCAAATCGTGGCCGGCCATCCGCTCGCGCGCGACCTGGTTTCATGTGGCGGAGGCAGTGTCGAGGCGCGTGTCGTCGCCAGGTTGCTCGAAGTGGCGCGGCTTGTGCCGGAGATGGAGGCCTGGGTGGAGGCCTTGCGGTCCGGCGAACCGTTCCTGGTTCAAGGAAAGCTGCCGGCCGAGGCTGACAGCGTCGGCCTCGTCGAAGCGGCGCGCGGTTCGCTTGGTCACTGGTTGTCGATCCGCCGCGGCCGCATCCACAACTACCAGATCATCGCACCGACGACGTGGAACTTTTCACCGCGCGATGCCGCCGGCCGCCCTGGCGCGCTGGAGCGGGCCTTGGTCGGAATTCCCGTCGGTCCCGGCGACAAGGCTCCGGTTGCTGTCCAGCACGTCGTCCGTTCCTTCGATCCCTGCATGGTCTGCACGGTGCATTGATGAGCGCAGAGGCCAAGCCCGACGGTATCGAGCAGCTAGTCGCGGCGGCACGAGCGGGCGCCAGCGAAGACGTCTGGCTCGACGTGATCCAAAAGATGGACGAGGTCTATAGCGATCTCCTTCAATACGAGGTTGCACTCGAGAACAAGAACGCGGCCCTCGAGGAATCGCAGCAGTTCATCGTTTCCGTGCTGACATCGATGTCCGACGTGCTGCTGGTCTGCAACCGGGTTGGTGTCATCGAGGACGTCAACCAGTCCTTGGCCGAGCTGACCGGCCAGGACGAGGGGTCGCTCAAGGGCAGGCGGATTTTCGACCTGTTTGCCGACGAGGCGTCGCGCCAGCGCGCGCAGCATTTCTTCGCCGGTCATGCGGGGGAGACCCTTCACGACTGCGAGATGCAGCTGCGTGCCGCCGATGGCAGCGCCATTCCGGTCTCCCTGAACTGCACGCCGCGCTACAGCGCGACCGGTAAGATGCTCGGCGTGGTCATCACGGGTCGTCCGGTCGGCGAACTTCAGCGTGCGTACAAGGCGTTGCGGCAGGCGCATGAGGATCTGAAGCGCACCCAGCAGCAACTCCTGCATTCCGAAAAGATGGCGTCGCTCGGCCGGCTGGTCGCCGGCGTGGCGCACGAACTGAACAACCCGATCAGCTTCGTGTTCGGCAACGTCCTCGCCCTGAAACGCTATTCGAATCGGCTGAGCGAGTACCTTGGCGCCGTACACCGCAACGAATCGCGGGAGCGCATCGATGCCTTGCGCGATGAGCTTGGCATCGACCGTCTTCTTGCCGATCTGCCGTCGCTGATAGAAGGTACGGCCGAAGGTGCGGAGCGCACACGCGAAATCGTGGATGGCCTCAAGCGCTTCTCGGCGGTCGACCGGAATCTGCTCGAACCGATGGATTTGGTTCCCGTGATCGAGCGCGCCGTGCACTGGGTCAGCAAGGCTGCCCCCAGCAGCTTCGGCGTGAGCATGAAGCTGCCCGCATCGATCAGCGTCAATGGTTCTGCCGGGCAACTGCAGCAGGTGATGATGAACCTCGTGCAAAACGCCTGCGACGCCACCGCGGGACGGCCCGACGGCAGGTTGGAGGTGTCCGCGGAAGTCGCGGGCGGTACGGTGTGCGTAAGTTTCGCTGACAACGGATCGGGCATTGCGCCGGCCAATCTCGGCCGCATCTTCGATCCGTTTTTCACGACCAAGCCTGTCGGCAAGGGCACCGGCCTTGGGCTCGCGATCAGCTATGGCATTGTCGAGCGCCACGGCGGCAATCTGGCGGTCGAGAATTCACACGCAGGCGGAGCCATATTCACCTTGACCTTGCCTCTGCTCAAGAACTAGGCCGTCACGACTGCAAAGATACTTTTCAAGTATCGTCGCATAGTGAAAGAGTTTATTCCACTTTGGCACCCATTCTCGCCTCTCCATCGCAATAAGTCCACGTAGAAACAGTCGGTTGGTAGTCCGCTCCGCCGCTGGTACGAATCTTGATCGAATGAAGCGATCCAGATTCAACCAAGGGGGAGACACTCATCGTGGACAAGAAATCCGACTTCGAAATCGATTCATCGATTGATTTGAACGCAGTTGAACGGCGGCTTGGCGTTTCGCGCCGGACATTCCTGAAGTTCTGCACCGGGGTTGCCGCCTCCTTCGGCTTGGGAACGAAGGCGGCTTACGCCATGGCGCAGGCCATTGCCAACCCGGCGCGGCCCCCCGTTATCTGGCTGCACGGCCAGGAATGCACGGGCCCGACCGAATCTCTCTTGCGCTCGGAGCAGCCCAGCTTCGAGCACCTGATCCTCGACCTGATCTCACTCGACTATCACCAGACGCTGGATGCCGGCGCCGGTCACCGCGTCGAAGAGGTCAAGCGGGAAGCCATGCAGAAGTACAAGGGCAAGTATCTGCTGGTCGTCGAGGGCGCCATTCCCCTGGCGCAGAACGGCATCTTCTGCAAGATCGGCGGCCAGACGATGATGGACGCGACGCGCGAAGCCGCCGAGGGCGCGGCCGCCATCGTCGCTTTCGGTTCCTGCGCCAGCTGGGGCGGCGTGCAGTCGGCGGCGCCAAACCCGACCGGTGCCACTGGCGCGCCGCAGTTCCTCAAGGGCAAGACGGTCGTCACCATTCCGGGCTGCCCGCCCAACCCGGCCAACTTCCTGGGCACGGTGCTCTACTTCGTCACCTACGGCAAGCTGCCGCCCATCGACGACAAGGGGCGGCCGAAGTGGGCCTACGGTCGCCTGATCCACGAGAACTGCTATCGCCGGCCGCACTTCGACGCCGGCCGCTTCGCGACCCAGTTTGGCGACGAGGGACACCGCCAGGGCTGGTGCCTTTACAAGCTCGGTTGCAAGGGGCCGGAGACGTACAACAACTGTCCGAGTCTCGAGTACAACAACATCGGTGGCGGCGTCTGGCCGATCGGTGTCGGCCATCCCTGCTTCGGCTGTTCCGAACAGGGTACCGGTTTCAACAAGCCAATGTTCAGCCTTGCCGAGGTCAAGACCCACACGCCGCCCAACGCCTTCCCCAACATCCAGGACCGCCAGAGCCCGACCTCGTCGACCATCGCCGCCGCTGCCGCCGTGGCCGGTGCCGCAGTCGGTGCGCTGCTCGGCGCGACCGCCGCGACGGGCAAGAAACTCGACGGCAAGCAGGAGACGAATCCGACGGGCGACAAGGGAGCCTGATCATGGACCGGCGAAACTTCTTCAAAGCCTCGCTGGGCGGTGCGGTGGCTTCGGCTGCGGCCGTGGCGAGCACGGTCGCGCATGCGCGGCCGAATCTCGAGCCGGCATCGGAAGCCATCGGCATGCTCTACGACGCGACGCTGTGCGTCGGCTGCAAGGCCTGCGTGAGCAAATGCAAACAGGTGAACGGCATGCCGCCCGTACCGATGGACGGCAATACCTATGCCGACTTCGCGCTCGACCTTTCGGCACAGACGCTCAACGTCATCAAAGTGCATAGCGACGGCAAGGGCGCGGTCAAGGATGCCCTGGCCGACGGCTTCTGCTTCGAGAAGCGCAGTTGCATGCATTGCGTCGATCCGGGCTGCGTCTCGGTCTGTCCGGTACAGGCGCTGACGCGCCATCCGAAGACCGGCATCGTCAGCTACAACTCGGATGTCTGCATCGGCTGCCGCACCTGCATGACCGGCTGCCCCTACAACGTGCCGCAGTACGACTACAACAACGCCTTCGGCAAGATCCACAAGTGCCAGATGTGCAACCAGAAGGGCGTCGAGCGCATCGACCAGGGCATGATGACCGGCTGTGCGGAAGCCTGCCCGACCGGCGCAACGCTGTTCGGCACGCGCACCGCGCTGCTCGAAGAGGCCAAGCGGCGCATGGCGCTGAAGCCCGGCGACATCTACCACTACCCGCGCGGCGACATTCGCAAGCCCGACAGCTATCACGAGAAGGCCGTACCGCAGTACCAGCCGACCGTGTGGGGCGAGAAGGAGGCGGGCGGCACCAACGTCATGCACCTTTCCGCCGTCCCCTACGACAAGCTGGGCATGCCGCCGCTGGGCGAGCGTTCCTTCGCCTCGATCTCGGAAGGCGTGCAAAGCACGCTCTACAGCTACATGGCCCTGCCGGCCATCGCGCTGGGCGGCTTCACCTGGCTGGTGAAGCGCAATACCGAAGCGGACACAGAAGGGGGAACGGAATGAACCATCGCTATCAGGCGCTCGACAACCGGCCGCTGCTGACGCCCTTCTTCATGCTGATGTTGGCCATCGCCGCGATCGGCGCGGTGTTCCTGGTCATGCGCTTCGTCTCGGGGATAGGCGCGGTCACCAACCTGAACGGCGGCTATGCCTGGGGGGTCTGGGTGGTGTACGACATCGTCGTCGGAACCGCCCTGGGCTGTGGCGGCTATGCGCTGGCGGTGACGGTGTACCTGTTCAACAAGGGCAAGTACCACCCGCTGATCCGGCCCGCGCTTGCCACCAGCCTGCTCGGCTACGGCTTTGCCGCGTTCGGCGCCTTCGTCGACATGGGCCGCTACTGGAACGCCTACAACATGTTCCTGCCCTCGCAGGTGAATCCGCACTCGGTGATGCTCGAAGTCGGCCTCTGCGTGGCCACTTACGTGCTGGTGCTTGCCATCGAGTTCTCGCCGACGGTGCTGGAATGGCTGGGGCGGCAGACGGGCTGGAAGGTGAAGGCGGATGCGTGGCGCAGCCGGCTCGACAAGGCGCTGTTCTTCTTCATCGCCCTGGGCATCCTGCTGCCGACCATGCACCAGTCCTCACTGGGCAGTTTCCTGATAGCCATGGGCTGGAAGGTGCATCCGCTCTGGCAGACGTTGCACATCCAGCCGCTGCTGGCGGTGCTCTCGGCCTTCACCATGGGCTTCGCCATCGTCATCTTCGAGGGCTCGCTGGTGACGACGGGCTTCAAGCGCCACCCCGAAACGCATCTTTTCTCCGGCCTGGGCAAGATCATCATGGGCCTGATCGCCGCCTTCCTGGTGATCCGGTTCGCCTATCTGATCATGGCCGGCAAGCTCGGCGCGATGTTCGCCTTCGATCTCGGCAGCCTGATGTTCTGGATCGAGACGGCGCTGTTCGCCTATCCGCTGGCGGTGCTGGCGTCGCCGACGGCGCGCGAGAACGGCAAGCAACTGCTCTACGCCGCGGTCAGCATGATCCTGGCGGGCTCGCTGTACCGTTTCGACGCCTTCCTGGTCACGTTCAACCCGGGCGCCGGCTACAGCTACTTCCCGGCGCTGCCCGAGGTGCTGGTCACCGTGTCGATGATCGCGGCCGAGATCGCTTTGTTCCTCTTCTTCATCAAGAAATTCCCGGTGCT
This sequence comes from uncultured Rhodocyclaceae bacterium, assembly GCA_964469455.1. Taxonomy (GTDB): domain Bacteria; phylum Pseudomonadota; class Gammaproteobacteria; order Burkholderiales; family Rhodocyclaceae; genus Fen-999. The sequence continues at coordinate 17,977 of CAYXZX010000023.1, forward strand.
GCCGCGCGAACAGCACGCCGCCGAATAACGATCACGCAAAGGAGACTTCCGTGGCAAAACGCATTACTGTCGATCCCATTACCCGCATCGAGGGCCACCTGCGCATCGACGTCGAGGTGGATAACGGCCATGTCACCAAGGCGTGGTCCTCGGGCCAGATGTGGCGCGGCATCGAGAAGATTCTGGTCGGCCGTGACCCTCGCGAGGCCTGGTCCTACACGCAGCGTTTCTGCGGCGTGTGCACCACGGTGCATGCGATCACCTCGGTGCGCGCCGTCGAGAACGCGCTGCAGCTGGAGATTCCGGTCAACGCCCAGCTGATCCGCAACATCATCCAGACCGCGCACGCGATCCAGGACCACATCGTCCACTTCTATCACCTGTCGGCGGTGGACTGGGTCGATGTGACGTCGGCGCTGAAGGCCAACCCCGTGACGACCGCCAAGCTCGCCGAGTCGCTTTCCGACTGGCCGCTGAATGGCCCGCACGAGATGAAGGCGGTGCAGGAGCGCCTCAAGACCTTCGTCGGCAGCGGCCAGCTCGGCCCCTTCGCCAGCGGCTTCTGGGGCCACCCGGCCATGAAGCTGCCGCCGGACGTGAACCTCATGGCGGTGGCGCACTACATGCAGGCGCTCGACGTGCAGAACCTCGCGAACAAGGTCGTCGCCATTCTCGGCGGCAAGAGCCCGCACATCCAGAACGTGGCAGTCGGCGGCGTTTCCAATTCGGTAAGCCACGACGCGCCCTCGGTGCTCAACATGGAACGCCTGATGCTCCTCAAGGGCTTCATCGACAAGCTCGACCAGTTCGTCAAGTCGACCTACCTGACCGACGTACCGGCGGTGGGCGCCTTCTACCTCGACTGGACCAAGTACGGCGGCGGCATCAACAACTACCTGACGGTGCCGGATTGCCCGCAGGATACCAAGGGCACGGTCTTCGATCTGCCTGGCGGCTTCATCGCCGGCGGCGACCTGAAAAGCTACAAGCCGATCACCACCTTCAACGACGAGTACTTCCGCGACGGCGTGGCCGAGAGCTCCAAGCATTCGTGGTACACGGGAGAAAAGGCGCTGCACCCCTGGCAGGGCGAGACGGAACCGCAGTACACCGACTTTCAGGATAACGGCAAGTATTCCTGGGTCAAGGCGCCGACCTTCTACGGCAAGCGCTGCGAGGTCGGCCCGCTGGCCGACGTGCACAACGGCGTCGCGGCCGGCAACCCGCGCTACGTCAAGTATCTCAACCAGGCGATCGGTACGCTGAAGGCGGTCGGCAAGCTCAACGACGTGCCGCTGGCGGCGCTCCAGTCCACCATCGGCCGCCACGCGGCGCGGGCGGTGCGCTGTGCCGTGATGATGGATACGCTGAAGGACCAATGGCAGAAGCTGGTCGAGAACATCGGCAAGGACCAGACGACCTTCAATGCGCCCAGCTTCCCGAAGGGCGAGATCAAGGGCGTCGGCTTCCACCAGGCGCCGCGCGGCACGCTGTCGCACTGGGTGGTGATCGAGAACGGCAAGATCAAGAACTACCAGGCCGTGGTGCCGAGCACCTGGAACGCCGGCCCGCGCGATGCCAGCGACCAGATCGGCCCCTACGAGGCGTCGCTGATGAACAACCCGATCGCCGATCCCGAGAAGCCGCTGGAGGTGCTGCGCACGGTGCATTCCTTCGACCCGTGCATCGCCTGCGCCATCCACATGTTCGACAACGAGCAGCGGCCCATCGTCAAGGTGAAGGCGCTCTGATGGCCGGCGAAAGTCAGCCGTCGCGGGACGCCGCTGTTCCGCGCGTACTCGTCATCGGCATGGGCAACGTGCTGATGCGCGACGAGGGTATCGGCGTGCGCGCTGTCGAGGAACTGGAGGCATGCTACCAGCTGCCGGCGAACGTCCGCCTGGTGGATGGCGGCACCACGGGCATGGAGCTCTTCGATCCGATGCGCAACGCCGACTGCCTGATCGTTGCCGACGCCGTGAATGCCGACGTCCCGCCGGGCACGCTGGTGCGCATCGCCAACGAGGAGATTCGCGCCTTCTTCCAAACCAAGCTGTCCAACCACCAGCTCGGGCTCTCGGACCTGCTGGCGCTGCTCGCCTTCAAGGGCGAAACGCCGCGCCACGTGGCCATCATCGGCATGGTGCCGCACCTGCTCGATAACCGTCTGGGCTTGAGCGAGCCCGCCGCCGAAGGGCTGGACGACATGGTGCGGATGCTCGTCGACGAATTGGCGCAAGTCGGCATCGTTGCGACGTCGCGCGCCGAAGTGCGCGCCGGCCACTGGCGCCGGCAGGCCGAGCTGGAACGTGCGGAGGGCGCGGCCGCATGTGCATAGCCCTGCCGATGCAGGTCGTCCGGGCGGGTCCGATGATGGCGCTCTGCCGCGGCCGCAACGGCGAGGAAGAGGTCAACATGCTGATGGTCGGGGAGCAGCCGGCCGGGGCATGGGTGCTCAACTTCCTCGGGTGGGCGCGCGAAGTGATCAGCGAGCAGCAGGCGCGGGAGATCGACTTGGCGCTCGATGGCCTGCAGGAGATCATGGACGGTGCGGAGAGCATCGACGTCGAGCATCATTTTCCGGGACTTGCGCGCGAGGCGCAGGCATGACCGCCGTTGCGCCGGAAATGCAGGCGGCGCGTGTCGGGGCGGCCTTCGAACGCATCCATCGCGAGCAGATGGCCGGCCTGCCGTTGCTCAACGAAGCGCTGGAAGTGGCGACGCTCGGCTTCCAGACGCACGCCGGGCGCGTCATGGGCATGCTGCTGACGCCGTGGATGATGAGCCTCGTCCTGTTCCCGGGTGCCGACGACGACTGGCAGGCCATGGCGCTCGGCGACAAGGCGACGCACGTCTTTCCGCGCGGCAGCTTGCGCTTCCTGGTCAATCGTGTCGATGAACTTGGCGTCTTCCAGGTGCATTCCGTGCATTCGCCGATGCGGGGCTTCACGAGCCAGTCGGCGGCGCTGACGGACGCTGCTGGCTTTCTGGAGCGCCTGCTGGCGCCGGATTCGCCAGAAGCCAATCAGGACCTGGTGGACGAGGAACTGCTCGGCCGCATCCTGCGCGGCGAAGCGGTACCCGCAGTAGAGGCGGTCGTCGGCGCTATGCAGACGGACTCCCCGGATGGCGGGCAGGCCCGGTAAGATTCCGCCATCTCGTTCGGTGTTACCCCTGCCATGCATGAAATGTCCCTCGCCGAGGGCATCCTCCAATTGATCGAAGAAACCACGCGGGGCGAGAACCTGAAGCGGGTCAGCGCTGTCTATCTGGAGTTAGGGCAGCTGGCGAGCGTCGAAGTGGAGGCGCTGCGCTTCTGTTTCGACGCGGTGGTCAGGGACAGCGTCGCCGACGGCGCGCGGCTGGAGATCATCGACACGCCGGGCACCGGCTGGTGCCTGGATTGCAGCCAGTCGGTGCCGATGACGGACAAGCTTTCCGGGTGTCCACGCTGCGGCAGTTATCGTGTGCAGGTGACGGGCGGCACCGAGATGCGCGTCAAGGAACTGGAAATCGAATAGGGAATATCACGATGTGTACGACCTGCGGCTGCGGCCATGGCGAAACGAAGATCGAAGGTCACGCTCATGACCATGACCACGAGCATGGCCACGACCACGAGCATGGGCATGACCATCACCACGACCACGCTCATCATCCTTACGCTCCCCGGCACAGCCACGCGCCGGGCATGACGCAATCGCGCATGCTGAAGATCGAACAGGACATCCTGTCGAAGAACGACGGCTACGCGCGCGAGAATCGTGCTTTCCTGGCCGGGCGCCGCGTCTTCGCGCTCAATCTCGTTTCCAGCCCCGGTTCGGGCAAGACCACGCTGCTCTGCAAGACGATCGAAATGCTCACGGGCAAGGCTACCGTGGCAGTGATCGAGGGCGACCAGCAGACCAGCAACGACGCCGAACGTATCCGCGCCACCGGTGCGCCGGCCATCCAGATCAACACCGGCAAGGGTTGTCACCTCGATGCCCACATGGTCGGCCATGCCATGCAGCAGCTCGATCTGCCCGAACATTCGCTGCTGATGATCGAGAACGTCGGCAACCTGGTCTGCCCGGCGGCCTTCGACCTCGGCGAGGCGCACAAGGTGGTGATCCTGTCGGTGACGGAAGGCGAGGACAAGCCGCTCAAGTATCCGGACATGTTCCGTGCTGCCGATTTGATGCTGCTCAACAAGTGCGACCTGTTGCCCTATGTCCAGTTCAATGTCGACCGGGCCATCGAGTCGGCGCGGCGGGTTAATCCGACCATCGAGGTGATCCGCGTTGCCGCGACCACCGGCGAGGGTATGGGGGACTGGCTGGCATGGCTGAACCAACGACGCTGACCTTCTCGCGCGGTGGCGCGCCAGTATTGGCCGTGGGGGCCTGGTTCAAGAGCACCGTCTGCGCCGTGCGCGACCGGCATGCCCTGGTGTCGGCCACGGTCGGCGATCTCGATACGCCGGCGGCGTGCAGTGGATTCGATAGAGCTTGCGACGAGTGGCTCGTGTGGTTGGGTGAGCGGCCGGCAGCCGTCGCTTGCGACCTGCATCCCGACTTCTATTCGAGCGGCGTGGCCGCCGGCCTGACCCGGCGGTTTGGTATGCCGTTGGTGGAAGTCCAGCACCATCACGCCCATGTCGGCGCGATATGTGCTGAACACCTCGTCGATGAGCCTGTCCTCGGCCTGGCGCTCGACGGCGTCGGTCTCGGCACCGATGGAACGCCCTGGGGCGGCGAGTTGCTCAGGGTCGACGGGGCGCGCTTCGAACGATTGGGGCATCTCCGGCGCATTGCTCTGCCGGGCGGCGATCGCGCGGCACGGGAGCCATGGCGGGTCGCCGCGAGCGTCCTGCACGCGCTGGGCAGAAGCGGCGAGATCGCCGGCCGCTTTGCCGACGAACCGGCAGCGGCGATGCTGGTGACGATGATGGACAAGAGGCTCAACTGCCCGGAAACCTCCAGCGCCGGCCGCCTTTTCGATGCCGCTGCGGGTCTCCTCGGCATTTCGCGTCGCATGGCTTTCGAGGCTGAAGCCGCGATTGCATTGGAGAAGGCGGCGACGCTCCATGTCCATTCGCGCGGCTGGCCTGCGGCGAATGGCTGGCGACTGGGCGACGACGGACAGCTCGATCTGCTCGGTGCGCTGGGTGAACTGACCGAAGCAATTGATCCGGGCGTGGGCGCCGCCACATTTCACGCCACGCTGGTGAGCGCGCTTGCCGACTGGACTTTGCGCGCGGCCGACCGAACGGGAATTGGCATCGTGGCCTGCGGCGGTGGTTGCTTCCTCAATCGGCTGATTTCCGTCGGTCTGCGCAAAAAGCTCGAAGCGGCGGGAATGCGAATGATAGAGGCGAGCGCGGTTTCACCCGGCGATGCGGGAATATCGCTCGGTCAGGCTTGGATCGCCCGGCGGAATCTGGAGAACTGACATGTGTTTGGCCATTCCCGCGCGCATCGCGGAGATACTCGAGGGCGACCAGGCGGTGGTCGATCTGGGCGGCGTCCGGAAGGATGTTTCGCTGGCCTTGGTCGACGACGTGGCGGTCGGTGACTACGTGATCGTGCACGTCGGCTACGCGCTGCAAAAGCTCGATGCCGAAGAGGCGGCGAAAACGCTGGCGCTGTTTGCGGAGATGGGAACACCGGTTTGAAGTATGTAGACGAGTTTCGGGACGGGACCCTGGCAAAGGGACTGGCGGCAACCATCGCGGCCGAGGCAGATCCGGCGCGGCGCTACAGCTTCATGGAGTTCTGCGGCGGCCATACTCAC
>CAYXZX010000024.1:0-23441 GCA_964469455.1 uncultured Rhodocyclaceae bacterium
GCACTATATTGCACATGCCGTTCCGGCTGCCTTGGAGACTGCCTTGAATACCTCGACGACCCCCGACCCCATATTGGTCACTTACGATACCGAGCCGGCAAAGTACCGGCATTGGCAACTGGTTACCGATGGTGGGCCGGTCGCCCGCCTTATCCTCGATATCCAGGAAGACGGTGGCATACGCCCCGGCTACAAGCTCAAGCTGAATTCCTACGATCTCGGTGTCGACATCGAACTGAACGATGCCGTGCAGCGCATTCGGTTCGAGCATCCCGAGGTCAAGACCGTGGTGATCACCAGCGGCAAGTCGCGCATGTTCTGCTCCGGCGCCAACATCTACATGCTCGGCCTGTCGACGCATGCCTGGAAGGTGAATTTCTGCAAGTTCACCAACGAGACCCGCAATGGCCTCGAGGATTCCAGCGAGCACTCCGGGCTGAAGTTCCTGGCGGCCCTCAATGGTGCCACCGCAGGCGGCGGCTACGAGCTGGCGCTCGCCTGCGACGAGATCGCGATGATCGACGACCGTTCCACGGCCGTCAGTCTGCCGGAAGTGCCCCTGCTTGGCGTGCTGCCGGGGACCGGCGGCCTGACGCGCCTGATCGACAAACGCCGCATGCGGCGCGATCTCGCCGACGTCTTCTGCACGACCTCCGAGGGCGTGCGCGCCCAGCGGGCGATGGACTGGAAGCTGGTCGACCACATCGCCAAGCCGCAGCAGTTCGACGAGATGATCGCGGCACGCGCTGCCGAACTGGCCGGCATGTCGGACCGTCCCGGCGGGCCGGGCGTCGCGCTGACTCCCCTCAATCGCAAGATCGACGGGGGGCGGGATGGCGGCTATCACTACACGCATGTCGATGTCGTCATCGACCAGGCCGCCCGAGCGGCGACGCTCACCATCACCGCGCCCATGGGCAGGCAGCCCGACGAGATCGAGGAGATCCTCACCCAGGGGGCGCGCTGGTGGCCGCTGGCGATGGCGCGCGAGCTCGACGATGCCATTCTCATGTTGCGTACGAACCATCTCGATATCGGCCTCTGGCAGATCAAGACGCGCGGCGATCTGTCGGCCGTGCTCGAAGCCGACTCGATGTTGACGAAGTTTCGCGACCACTGGTTCGTGCGCGAAACCATCGGCTTCCTGCGCCGCTGCCTGCGCCGGCTCGACGTTTCGTCGCGCTCGCTGTTCGCGATCATCGACGAGGGCTCGTGTTTCGGCGGCCTGTTCCTGGAGCTTGCACTGGCCGCCGACCGCAGCTTCATGCTCAGGCTCGAAGACGACTATGCCCGCGCGCCGCGCATCGCCTTGTCGGATGCCAACTTCGGGCTTTATCCGATGAACAGCGGCTTGTCGCGCCTCGCCAGCCGGTTTGCCGGCGAAGCCGCGCCGGTCGATGCCGCGCGCGCGGCCGCCGGCCAGCCGATGGATGCGGAACAGGCGGAGAAGCTCGGCCTGATTACCTTCGCGCCCGACGAACTGGATTGGCACGACGAATTGCGCCTCGCCGTCGAGGAACGAGCCAGTCTTTCGCCCGACGCGCTCACCGGCATGGAAGCGAGCTTGCGCTTCGCCGGGCCGGAGACCATGGACACGCGCATCTTCGGCCGCCTGACGGCCTGGCAGAACTGGATCTTCCAGCGGCCCAACGCCGTCGGCGAGAAGGGTGCGCTGAAGGTCTACGGCACCGGCAGCAAGTCGGCGTTCGACTGGAATCGGGTTTGAATCGACAATAATCCCCAAGGAGAGACAGAGATCATGAGCATCGACTACAGCGAGAAAATTCCCAACAACGTCGACCTGGCCTCGAACAAGGCCCTGCAGCGCGCACTCGAGCACTGGCAGCCCGCCTACCTCGACTGGTGGAACGAGATGGGGCCGGACAAGACCACCACCGCCGAGGTTTATCTGCGCACCGCGATCAGCGTGGACCCCAAGGGCTGGGCGCACTTCGATCACGTGCGCATGCCGGAATACCGCTGGGGCATCTTCCTGGCGCCGGCCGAAGCGGATAGAAAGATCAACTTCGGCGAGCACAAGGGCCAGCCGGCCTGGCAGGAGGTTCCCGGTGAATACCGCTCGACACTGCGTCGCATCATCGTCACGCAGGGCGACACCGAGCCGGCTTCGGTCGAGCAGCAGCGCCACCTCGGCATGACCTGTCCTTCGCTCTACGACATGCGCAATCTGTTCCAGGTGAACGTCGAGGAAGGCCGCCACCTGTGGGCGATGGTCTACCTGCTGCACGCCCACTTCGGCCGCGACGGCCGCGAGGAAGGCGAGGCCCTGCTCGAGCGCCGCTCGGGCGATGCCGACAATCCGCGCATCCTCACCGCCTTCAACGAGAAGACGCCGGACTGGCTGTCCTTCTTCATGTTCACCTTCATCACCGACCGCGACGGCAAGTACCAGCTCGCCGCGCTGGCCGAGTCGGGTTTCGACCCCCTGTCGCGCACCTGCCGCTTCATGCTCACCGAGGAGGCGCACCACCTGTTCGTCGGCGAGTCTGGCGTGGCGCGCATCATCCAGCGCACGTGCGAGCTGATGGCGCAGCACAAGACCGACGATCCCGCCAAGCTGCGCGCCATGGGCGTCATCGACCTGCCGACGCTGCAGAAGTACCTCAACTTCCACTACAGCGTTACCAGCGACCTCTATGGCGCGGAAATATCTTCCAATGCAGCGTCGTTCTACACCAACGGCCTCAAGGGACGGTTCGAGGAGACCAAGCTCGGCGACGACCACCGCCTCGATACCGCGGAGTATCCGGTGATGGAAGTGACCGGCGACAAGATCATCACCCGGCATGTGGCGGCGCTGACCGCGCTCAACGAGCGCCTGCGCGACGACTGGGTGAAGGATGTCCAGGCCGGTGTCGAACGCTGGAACAAGGTGCCGGAGAAACTTGGCATTCCGTTCCGCTTCACGCTGCCACACAAGGGCTTCCACCGAAAGATCGGCGTGTTCGGCGACCTGCACGTCAGCCCCGACGGCCGCATCATTTCCGAAGCCGAATGGACGCACAAGCACAACGACTGGCTGCCCACGGCGGAAGACCGCGCCTTCGTGCAGTCGCTGATGGGGCGCGTGGCCGAGCCTGGCAAGTTCGCCAACTGGATCGCGCCGCCGGCACGCGGCATCAACAACCAGCCGATCGACTTCGAGTACGTCCGCTTCAATTGACCGTGCCATGACCGCCGAGACCGCCGAATTGGTGCGGCAGCACCTGATCGATCCCGAAATCTGCATTCGTTGCAATACCTGCCAGGAGATGTGCCCGATCGGCGCGATCGAGCACGACGCGAACAACTACGTGGTCAAGTTCGAGGTCTGCAACTGGTGCAACGACTGCATCGGACCCTGTCCGACCGGGGCCATCGACAATTACCGCAACGTGATGCGCGACCGCCCGTATTCGCTCGATGAGCAATACGGCTGGGGTGCGCTGCCGGCGCAGATCGAACTGGCACCGGGCAGCACCGATGCCGACCTGCCGGCCGATGTCGCCCGCATGACATCGATCGCCACGGCGGGGCAGGGCGGACCCGGCAGTCCGCCCTGGTCGGCCGCCCATCCCTATGTCAATCTCTTTGCCCCGTCGCGGCCGGCCACGGCGACGATCACGGGCAATTACCGCCTGACCGCTGCCGATGCCTCGGCGGATATTCGCCACATCGTCCTCGACTTCGGCCAGACGACCTTCCCGGTGCTCGAGGGACAGTCGATCGGCATCCTGCCGCCGGGCAACGACGAGAACGGCAAGCCCCACGCCATGCGTCTCTATTCCGTCGCCAGTCCGCGCAATGGCGAGCGGCCGGGCTACAACAATCTGGCCCTGACGGTGAAGCGGGTGACCGAGGACTACGACGGGCAGCCGGTGGTCGGAGTCTGTTCCAATTATCTGTGCGATCTCGACAAGGGAGCCAGGGTGCAGGTCTGCGGCCCCTATGGCACCAGTTTCCTGATGCCCAATCACGCAAACAGTTCGATCATGATGATCTGCACGGGCACCGGTTCGGCGCCGATGCGTGCCATGACCGAGCGGCGGCGGCGACGCATGGCGCTCAAGGAGGGCGGCGAACTGATGCTGTTCTTCGGCGCGCGCACGCCGGATGAATTGCCCTATTTCGGCCCGCTCGGTCGGTTGCCGAAAGAGCTGATCGACGTCAACTTCGCGTTTTCGCGCGTGCCGGGCAGCGTCAAGCAGTATGTGCAGGACAAGATACGGGAGCGTCACGAGGACGTTTTCCGTCTGCTTCAGGATGGCAATTGTTATATTTACATCTGCGGCCTCAAGGGCATGGAGACCGGCGTCATCGAGGCTTTTCGCGACATCTGCCGTCAGCACGGCGGCGACTGGGAAAAGTTGAAGCCGGAATTGCTGGCGCAGGCGCGCCTCCATATCGAGACCTATTGAAACCTGATCGGAAAGACGACGCGACATGACCACCGAGGCTTTCATCTGCGATGCGATTCGCACTCCCTTCGGCCGCTATGGCGGCACCCTGTCCTCGGTGCGTACCGATGATCTCGCGGCGCTGCCGGTCAAGGCGCTGATGTCGCGTCATCCGGGCGTCGACTGGGGGGCGGTGGATGACGTGCTGCTCGGCTGCGCCAACCAGTCGGGCGAGGACAATCGCAATGTCGGGCGCATGGCGGCCCTGCTGGCGGGGCTGTCGGTCGAGGTGCCCGGCGCCACCATCAATCGCTTGTGCGGCTCCAGCATGGATGCCGTGGGCTCCGCCGCGCGCGCCATCATGGCGGGCCAGGCCGATCTGTTGATCGCCGGAGGCGTCGAGAGCATGAGCCGCGCGCCGTTCGTGCTGGCCAAGGCCGACACGGCGTTTTCCCGCAGCGCGAAGATCGAGGACACCACCATCGGCTGGCGGTTCGTCAATCCGCTGATGAAGGCTCAATACGGCATCGACTCGATGCCGGAGACCGCCGAGAATGTCGCGACCCAGTTCAATGTCTCGCGCGCCGACCAGGATGCCTTCGCACTGCGCAGCCAGCAGCGCTGGGCGCGGGCGCGCGACGCCGGCTTCTTCGAGAACGAGATCGTGCCGGTGGCGATTCCGCGCAAGAAGGGCGAGACCCTGCAGTTCGCGGTCGACGAGCATCCGCGGCCCGAAACGACGCTGGCCGATCTGGCAAAACTCAAGGGGGTAGTCAAGCCGGAAGGCTCCGTGACGGCGGGCAATGCCTCGGGCGTCAATGATGGTTCCTGCGCGCTGCTGATCGCATCGGCCGCCGCCGCCGCGCGGCACGGTCTGACGCCGCGCGCACGCATTCTCGGCATGGCGACGGTGGGAGTCGAACCGAGAATCATGGGCATCGGCCCGGCGCCCGCTACCCGGAAGCTGCTGGCGCGGCTGGGCCTCGGCATCGGCCAGATCGACGTTATCGAACTCAACGAGGCTTTCGCCGCACAGGGTCTGGCGGTAACCCGCCTGCTCGGCTTGCCCGACGACGCCGAGCACGTCAATGCCAATGGCGGCGCCATTGCCATCGGCCATCCGCTCGGTGCCTCGGGCGCGCGACTGGTTGCCACCGCCGAAAGTCAGCTGCGGCGGATCGCCGGTCGCTACGCCTTGTGCACCATGTGCATCGGCGTCGGCCAGGGCATTGCCCTGGCCATCGAACGCGTCTGACCCGCGCATGGGCGCACTTGTTACGGGGGTCGATGTTGCCGTCATCGGGGCGGGCACCATGGGGCGCGGCATTGCCCAGGTCGCCGCGTCGGCCGGCCACACGGTGTTCCTGTTCGACAGCGTCGCCGATGCGGTGGCGAAAGCCCGTCAGGCCATGGCGAAGGATCTGCGGTTCCTGGTCGAGAAAGGCAGGCTCGCCGATGACGAATGCCAGGCCATTCTCGACCGCGTTCAGCCCGCCGCGAAACTGGAGGATCTGAAGACGGCCGGGCTGGTCATCGAGGCGGTGATCGAGAATCTCGATGTCAAGCGCGATCTCTTCGGCCGTCTGGAAAACCTCCTGGGCCCGGAAGCGATCCTGGCCACCAATACCTCGTCGATTTCCGTCACGGCGGTGGCAGCCGGTCTGGCGCGGCCGGAACGCGTGGCGGGGCTGCATTTCTTCAATCCCGCGCCACGCATGGCGCTGGTCGAGGTGGTCAGCGGCCTTGTCACGGACCCGGCGCTGATCGACTGCCTGGTCGAAACTGCCCGCGCATGGGGCAAGGTGCCGGTGCGGGCGCGTTCGACCCCTGGCTTCATCGTCAATCGGGTGGCACGACCCTACTACGCGGAGCCGCTCAGGGTCCTCGGCGAGCGCGCCGGCACGCCGGAAACGCTCGATGCCATCCTGCGCGAGAGCTGCCGCTTTCCGATGGGACCCTTCGAGCTGATGGACTTCATCGGTCACGACGTCAATTTTGCGGTCACGTGTTCGGTGTTCGAGGCCACTTTCGGCGATCGACGCTTCCAACCATCGCTGATCCAGCAGGAACTGGTACTTGCCGGCCGGCTTGGACGCAAGAGCGGTCGTGGTTTCTACGATTATGCGAGCGGTGCCACGCGCCCTGCGCCCGTCGTGCTACCGTCGCATGCCGGACCCGCCAAGGCGGCGATGCTCGGCGACCTCGGGCCGATGGCCGCGCTCGCCGATCGGCTGAATGGCGCAGGCGTCGAGGTCGAACGCATCAACGGTGCCGGCACCCTGGTCGCCGGCACCGCAACCCTGGCGCTGACCGATGGACGCACAGCCACCCAGCGTTCGGTCGATGAAAAAACACCCAACCTGGTCCTGGTCGATCTTGCCCTCGATTACGCCGGCGCCAAGCACCTTGCGATCGCCCGGTCGGATCAATGCTCGGAGGAGGCGCTTGGCGATGCCGTGGGTCTCCTTCAAGCGGCCGGCATCGAGGTATCACCGGTCGACGACGTGGCCGGCATGCTGGCCATGCGCACGGTCTGCATGCTCGCCAACGAAGCCGCCGACGCCGTCACGCAGGGCATCGCGTCGAGGGCGGATATCGATGCGGCGATGCGTTTTGGCACCAATTATCCACTCGGGCCGCTTGACTGGGCTTCACGACTCGGTTTCCGGCGCGTGGTTGCGGTGCTCGACAATCTGAGGGCGCACTACGGCGAGGAACGCTACCGCGTGTCGCCGTGGCTGCGCCGACAACTTGCCACGGAATCCTGACCATGTATGCGACGCTTGAAATCGTGCGCGAAGGCGCCATTGCCACCGTCTGGATGAATCGTCCGGAAGTGCACAACGCGTTCGACGAGCGGCTGATCGATGAACTGACGCGTGCTTGCCGCGAACTCGATGGTGACGCGTCGGTCCGCGTCGTCGTGCTGGGGGGCAGGGGAAAGAATTTTTCGGCCGGTGCCGATCTCAACTGGATGCGGCGTGCCGCCGAAAATGGTATCGACGAAAACAGGCGGGATGCACTGCGCCTGGCGGAGATGCTGCGTGTGCTGGCGCACATGAGCAAGCCCACCATCGCCCGCGTGCAAGGTGCCGCGCTGGGCGGCGGAACGGGCCTGACGGCCGCGTGCGACATGGCGGTCGCGGCGATGGATGCCGTGTTTTCGACGAGCGAAGTGCGCTTCGGCATCATTCCCTCGGCTATCAGCCCCTACGTGCTCAGGGCCATCGGGCCGCGCCAGGCACTGCGCTACTTCCAGAGCGCCGAACGGATCTCGGCGGAGCGCGCGCTGGCCATCGGCCTGGTGCACGAGGTGGCCGCTACCGATCAACTTGACGGCGTCCTCGCGGCTCTGGCGGCGGAATTGCTGGCCGGCGGGCCGTCGGCGCTGCAGGCGGCAAAAGGATTGGTACGGGATATCACTGGCCGTCCGATCGATGCGGCAATTGGCGACGAGACGGCGGAGCGCATCGCCCGCCAACGCGCCACCGACGAGGCAAGGGAAGGCATTGCGGCGTTCCTGGAGAAGCGCCGGGCAAGCTGGCGCCCCTGAGGACTCCGCATACCTGCGGGGTGGCAGGGAGCGGCGTCAGACGCCGAGGTGCTGGTGCACGAAGTCGCGTTGCGCGTGCAGGTCTTTCGCGGGACCGTCATAGACGACTTCGCCCTTGACCAGGATCACCGAGCGGTCGACCAGCGGCAACAGCGCCGCGAAGTTCTTGTCGACGATGATGGTGGCGATGCCGGTATCGCGTATCTCGCGGACGATGCGCCAGATTTCTTTGGCAATGGCCGGCGCCAGCCCTTCGGTGGCCTCGTCGAGGATGAGCAGTTCCGGATTGGTCATCAATGCGCGGCCGATTGCCAGCATCTGCTGTTCGCCACCCGACAGTTGCCAGCCACCGTTGCCGATGCGCTCCTGCAGGCGCGGAAAGGTCTCGAGGACGCGCTGCAGCGTCCAATGTCCGCCGCCGTCGGGACCCGAGCGCGACGCCATCACGAGGTTTTCCTGGACCGACAGGTTGGGGAAGATGCCCCGGCCCTCGGGAACGTAGCCGATGCCTTGGCGGACGATCCTGTGGGTGCTGGCACGGGTCATGTCCTTGCCCCAGATACGCACCTGCCCCATGCGCGGCCGGACCAGTCCGAGCATGGTCTTCAGCAGTGTGGACTTGCCCATGCCGTTGCGGCCCATTAGTGCCACGGTTTCGCCCGGCTGGATCTTGAAATCGATGCCGCGCAGCACATGGCTGGTGCCGTAGTAGGTGTGCAGGCTGGTGGTTTCCAGCATCGCGTCAGGCATGGTGGGATTCCTCGTCCTCGCCGAGATAGGCGCTGCGCACGGCCGGGCTTGCCTTGATCTGCGCCGGCGGTCCCGATTCCAGAAGCTCCCCGTTGACCAGTACCGTGATCACGTCGGCCAAGGCGAAGACCGCGTCCATGTCGTGTTCGACGAGCAGAATGGCGTGATCGCGCCGCAGTCGCGCCAGCAGCTCGACCATGCGGCTCGACTCCTCGGCGCCCATTCCCGCCAGCGGTTCGTCGAGCAACAGGACGACCGGATTGGTGGCCAGCACCATGGCGATTTCCAGCTGGCGCTGTTCGCCATGGCTTAGCGTGCCGGCGATCTGGCTGCCGCAGTGATCAAGTCCGGTGAGTGCCATGACTTCGTGGGACCGGGCCACCACGGCCTCGTTTTGGAGCGGCGGCCTGAATATCCGGGCTGGTCGTTGCTGACGGGACTGCGCGGCGAGCACGCAGTTCTCGCGGACCGAGAAGGTCGGAAAGATATTGGTGCGCTGAAAACTGCGGCCGATGCCGATGCGGGACCGCCGGTGCGCGGACAGGGCGGTGACATCGTCGCCCTTGAGCAGGATGGTGCCGCTGCTGGGAGGGAGGTCGCCGGACAGCATGTTGATGAAGGTTGATTTCCCTGCGCCATTGGGGCCCAGCAGCGCATGAATCTCGCCACGTCGCAGGGTCATCGACACATTGGAATTGGCGGCAAGCCCGCCGAAGTGCCGGGACAGATTGCGCGCTTCGAGAAGCGCCTCCCTGTGCAACTCAGTCATTCTTCGCTCCCTTGACCAGCCGGCGCCTCAACCGGACGGGAATCGCCGCCAGGCCGCCGGGCAAGGCAAATACCACCAGGATGATGAAGATTCCCATCACCAGCTGCCAGCGATCAACCAGCCCTTGGGCAAATTCCTGCAGGGCGACGAAGGTGAACGCTCCGAGCACCGGACCGATCAGCGTCCCGATGCCGCCGAGGATGACGACCAGAAGGACGTTGCCCGACTGATGCCAGGCCAGCATTTCAGGCGTGACGAAGCCGGTCAGGAGGACCTGCAGGAACCCCGCGAGACCAGCCAGCCCTCCCGCCATCGTGAAGATGGCCAGCTTGTAGTTGAAGGTGTTGTAGCCCATCGCCACCATGCGGTGTTCATTGCTGCGGATGCCGATCAGGATGTGACCGAAGCTGGTCTTGAGCAACCAGCGCAGTGACAGATAGACGAAGACCGTGAGACCAAGGACCAGATAATAGATATGCGTCGGATTGTCGAAGGCCAGGGTTTCCAGACCGAACAGGTGGGCAGTCGGCTTGCTGTTCAGGAAGATGCCATCGGAGCCGCCGCCGAGGTTGGTGTCATGAAAGAGGAAGAAGGCCATCTGCGCGAAAGCCAGCGTCACCATGATGAAGTAGATACCCTTGGTTCTCAGGACAAACACGCCGATGACCAGCGCCGCCAACGCCGCCGCCAGAACCGATACCGGCAGGATCCACCAGATGGCATTGACGGCGCCGGGCGGTGTCAGCAAGGCGACGGTATAGGCCGCGATGCCGAAATAGGCGGCGTGGCCGAAGCTGACCAGGCCCGTGTAACCGACCAGGAGATCGAGACTCATCGCAAAGATCGCCAGGATCAAAGTCTTGGCCACCAGTTCGGTATAGAAGGTTTGTCCGAACATGGGGAACACGAGCAGCACAAACAGGGCCGCGGTCAATGGGAAAGTCCGGAAGAAGCGCGCCATCGATTGCTCAGCCTTTGCGGAATATGCCTTCCGGCCGCCACAGCAGGACTAGCGCCATGACCAGGTAGACGAACATGCCGGCATAAGCCGGCACCAGGAGCTTGCCGAAAACATCGGCAAAGGCGATCACCATCGCCGCGACCATGGCGCCACCGACCGAGCCGATGCCGCCAATGACGACCACCACGAAGGAAATGATCAACACCTGATTGCCCATGCCCGGCGAAACAGATGTCATCGGCGCCGAGATCATTCCCGAGAATGCGGCCAGCATGAAGCCTATCGCGAAGACGATGCGGAAAAGCAGGTTGATGTTGATGCCAAGTGCCTGGACCATGGTCCTGTCGTGGCTGCCGGCGCGAATCATCATCCCCAGCCGCGTATGACGGATCAGGTAATAGAGCAATCCGGCCATGATCAGGCAGGCGGCGGAGATGAAGATCCGGTAGACCGGGTAGCTCAATGTCTCCGTCAGCGGTATGGATCCGGCAAACACTTCCGGCACCGGCACGCCAAGGACATCATTGCCGAACAGGATGCTGCGCAACTCCTCGAACACCAGAATCAGGCCGTAGGTCAGCAGTACCTGCTCAAGGTGTTCGCGCTGGTAAAGGAAAGCGTAGAACGCCCACTCGAGAAGGAAGCCGATGAAGAACGACAGGATAAGTCCGACCGCGATCATGGCGGGCAGCGTTTCTGTGATACCGGACGACAGCCCGAACGCCATGTAGGCCCCGATCATGTAGAAGGAACCATGCGCCAGGTTGATGATGCGCATGATGCCGAAGATCAGCGTGAGGCCGCTTGCCACGAGGAATAGCACCAGCCCGTACTGAACGGCATTGAGGGTCTGGATGAGGAGGGAGACGATGTCCATGGCGGTTGGTAAGGGCCCTGCGCGCGATTACATCTTGCAGCCGCGCGACGGATCGGCCAGGGCTTTGCTCACGACGCTGATCACCTTGTTCTCGCGGCCCTCGACCTTGCGCAGGTAGATGTCCTGGATGGGGTTGTGGGCCCTGGAGAGCTGGAAGGCGCCACGCGGGCTGTCGACCTTCGCGGTTTCCATGGCCTTGACCAGTTCGGCGCGCTTGCCGAGATCGCCCTTGACAGCACTGACACCCGTAGCCAGCAACTGGGCGGCATCGTAGCCCTGGACGGCGTAGACATCGGGCTGGAGCTTGTAGGTGATGGCGTAGCGGGTGCGGAATGCCTTGTCCTTGGCATTGTCCAGCCCGTCGGCGTAGTGCAGCGTGGTCATCAGACCATCTCCCGCGCCGCCCATGGCTTCGAGCGTGCCGTCGGTGAGGAAGCCGGGGCCGTAGAGTGGGATGCTCGCCTTCAGGCCTGCCGCGGCGTAGTCCTTGACGAACTTGGCGGCACCCGCGCCGGCAAAGAACACGAATACGGCATCGGGCTTGAGCGCGGCGATTTCGGTGAGGTAGGGCTGGAACTCGGTGTTGGGGAAGGGCAGGGTCATTTCCTTGACGACCTTGCCGCCACCCTTCTCGAAAGCCTCCTTGAAGGCGGCGACCGACTGTTCGCCGAAGGAATACTTCCAGGTCAGGGTCACCACGTTCTTGTGCTTGCGCTCGAGCATGACGTTGCCCATGGCGTAGGATGGCTGCCAGGCCGAGAAGGACACACGGAAGATGTTCGGGGCGCACAGGGCGCCGGTGATTTCGTCAGCACCCGCGTTGGGATTGATCAGCAGCGTGTTGGTCTCGCGCGCTACCCGCGTCAGCGCCAGCGCCACGCCGGAATGGACCGTGCCGACGATGACATCGACCTTGTCGCGCTTGATCAGCTTGCCGGCATTCTCGGTGGCCTTGGCGGGATCGGACTCATCGTCGACGGTTACGTATTCGACGGTACGCCCGGCGATCTTGCCGCCCAACTCGTCGACATGCTGCTTGAAGCCGTTGGTGATGGCGTGTCCCAGGCCGGCATAAGTCCCCGAATAGGGCAGCATGAAACCTACCCGCAACTTGCCTTCTTCGGCCAATGGCGCCTGCGTCGGCAACAGCAGTGTTGCGAGGATGGCCAGGCATTTCCAGACTGCGCTTTGCGTTTTCATGATACGACTCCTCTCGTCTCGTCGATGAGCATGTCTCTTGAACTCGGGCGAAATCCGGCGCGCCGTCGATGAGCTGCGGCGCACCGTGCCGGGCAGATTACATCTTGCAGCCGCGTGCGGGGTCGGCGAGGGCCTTGGCGGCCATGCCGACCACCTTGTTCTCGCGGCCCTCGACCTTGCGCAGGTAGATGTCCTGGATGGGGTTGTGGGCCCTGGAGAGCTGGAAGGCGCCACGCGGGCTGTCGACCTTCGCGGTTTCCATGGCCTTGACCAGTTCGGCGCGCTTGCCGAGATCGCCCTTGACAGCACTGACACCCGTAGCCAGCAACTGGGCGGCATCGTAGCCCTGGACGGCGTAGACATCGGGCTGGAGCTTGTAGGTGATGGCGTAGCGGGTGCGGAATGCCTTGTCCTTGGCATTGTCCAGCCCGTCGGCGTAGTGCAGCGTGGTCATCAGACCATCTCCCGCGCCGCCCATGGCTTCGAGCGTGCCGTCGGTGAGGAAGCCGGGGCCGTAGAGTGGGATGCTCGCCTTCAGGCCTGCCGCGGCGTAGTCCTTGACGAACTTGGCGGCACCCGCGCCGGCAAAGAACACGAATACGGCATCGGGCTTGAGCGCGGCGATTTCGGTGAGGTAGGGCTGGAACTCGGTGTTGGGGAAGGGCAGGGTCATTTCCTTGACGACCTTGCCGCCACCCTTCTCGAAAGCCTCCTTGAAGGCGGCGACCGACTGTTCGCCGAAGGAATACTTCCAGGTCAGGGTCACCACGTTCTTGTGCTTGCGCTCGAGCATGACGTTGCCCATGGCGTAGGATGGCTGCCAGGCCGAGAAGGACACACGGAAGATGTTCGGGGCGCACAGGGCGCCGGTGATTTCGTCAGCACCCGCGTTGGGATTGATCAGCAGCGTGTTGGTCTCGCGCGCTACCCGCGTCAGCGCCAGCGCCACGCCGGAATGGACCGTGCCGACGATGACATCGACCTTGTCGCGCTTGATCAGCTTGCCGGCATTCTCGGTGGCCTTGGCGGGATCGGACTCATCGTCGACGGTTACGTATTCGACGGTACGCCCGGCGATCTTGCCGCCCAACTCGTCGACATGCTGCTTGAAGCCGTTGGTGATGGCGTGTCCCAGGCCGGCATAAGTCCCCGAATAGGGCAGCATGAAACCAACTCTCAGCTTGCCATCCTCTGCCGCCTGGGTCGCTGCTGGCAGCAGCATCGCGGTCAAGACGGCAAGGCTTGCCCAATGTGTTGTTTTTTGTCGCTTCATCGTGATCTCCTCCGTATGTTGTTTTGTGATGGTTTTGCGATGATTACTGCTTTTGCGCTGCGCGCAGTTTGAAGCGCTGAATCTTACCCGTTGCCGTCTTGGGCAACTCGTCGATGAACTCGATCCAACGAGGATATTTGTACGGCGCCAGACGGGTCTTGACATACTTCTGGAGCTCCTCGGCCAAGTCCGGCGAGGCAGTTCGGCTCGGTTTCAGCACGACGTAGGCGGCCGGCTTGATCAGCTTTTCGTCATCCTCGCGCCCGACTACCGCGGCTTCCAGAACGGCATCATGAGTCACGAGCGCCGATTCGACCTCGGCCGGGGAAACGTAGATACCACCCACTTTCAGCATGTCATCGCTGCGCCCCGCATAGATGAAGTAACCATCCTCGCTCATCATGTATTTATCGCCGCTGCGTGTCCATGGTCCCTGGAACGTTGCACGGGTCTTCTCGATATTGTTCCAGTAATACACGGCTGATGAAGGGCCATGGATCTGCAACTCGCCGACTTCCCCGGGGACCACCGGCTTGCCATCGTCGCCGACCAGGCGCACCTCATAGCCCGGCACTGGCTTGCCGGTGGTGCCGTAGCGGACTTCACCGGCGCGATTGGACAGAAAGATATGCAGCATCTCGGTGGAACCGATACCGTCGAGGATATCCACGCCGAAGCGCGCCGACCACTGCTTGCCAATCTCTTCCGGCAAGGCTTCTCCCGCCGAGGTGCAGCGGCGCAGATGAAGCTCGTTCCTGCCAGGGCAATCCGCATGGGCGAGCATGGAGGCATAGAGTGTCGGGACGCAATAGAAAATGCTTGGCTGGTACCGGCGCAGGCGCTTGAATACCGCCTCCGGGGTGGGCCGCTCGGCCATGAGGATGGTGGTAGCGCCGACGGCGAGCGGGAAGGTCAGGCCATTGCCGAGGCCATAGGCAAAGAACAGCTTTGCCGCCGAGAAAACGACGTCGCTTTCGCATATGCCGACGATGGGAATCGCATACAGTTCGGCGGTGTTGATCAGGCTCGAGTGGATATGCACGGTACCCTTGGGCTTGCCGGTCGATCCCGAGGAGTAAAGCCAGAAGCAAGGGGCGTCGCAGGTGGTATCGGCAGTGTGGAAGCGAGTGGCGGCGGCGGACATCAATTCAGCGAAGTCGCGCGTTCCATCAACGCCGGCGCCACCGGAAGCGACGATGTGCTTGACGGCGGGCACGTCCTTGACGATATCCTTGAACTGGGGCCACAGCTGCTTCGACACGACCAGGGCGACCGCGCCGCTGTCGCGTAGCATGTACTGGTAGTCTGCCGGTGTCAGCAAGGTGTTCGTGGCGATCGGGATGACGCCGGCCTTGATGGCGCCCAGGAAGGCGACAGGGAAGTCGATGGTGTCGAGCAGACAGAGCAGCACACGTTCTTCGCGGTGCACGCCCAGCGAAGTAAGCACATTGGCGAAGCGGTTGATGCGCTTGGCAAGCTCATCGTAGCTGTATTCGCCGCCGTCATCGATGTAGGAGATCTTGGCGCCGCGTCCGGCCGAGAGGTTGCGTTCGATCAGGTCGTGGGCGGCATTGTATTCACGCGGGATATGGATATCCGGCGGACTGACCGTGCGATCGACTTTGCTTAGCTGAACCATGGTCTTCTCCTATTTGTTCTATTGGTGGCTATTCGGCCCCGATGCGTCTCTTGAATTCTGACAACGGTAGCACGTCCGGTTCCCGGCAGCGCCGCCGGTTTGGCTCGGGCGCGGTGAGCGGCACGCAGGGCACGACCGACTGGCGGGAATGGGTGCAAAGCTGGTGATAGGTATCCGTCGCCGCAAGCTTCCAGCCCAGTTCCTGTTCGGTGAGTTCACGAACGACCTTTGCCGGGACACCGACGGCCAAACTGCGGGGCGGAATTTCGGACTGCGCGGGGACGAATGCGGAAGCGGCGACGATCGACGATTCGCCGATCTCCGCGCAGTCCATGACCACGGCATTCATGCCGATCAGGACATTGCGTCGGAGTATGCAGGCATGGACGATGGCGCCATGGCCGATGTGGCCGTTATCTTCGATGACGGTGTCAGTCCGGGGGAAACCATGGACGACAACGGTGTCCTGGATGTTGACACCGGCGCCGATGATGATGCGGCCAAGATCACCTCTCAGGCTGGCGCAGGGTGCGACATAGGTGCCTGCGCCGATCATGACGTCGCCGATAACCACCGCGCTTGGATGGACAAAGGCCGTCGGGTCGATGACCGGCACCACGCCGTCGTACGAGTAGATCTGCGCCATGGGCGATCAGGGGCTAATGAATGCTGAGTCCGCCGTCGGCTGACAGAATCTGGCCGGTCACGTAGGAGGCGCCGGGGGACGCGAAAAACACGAATGCCGGCGTGATTTCCTCGGGCTCGGCCCAGCGGCCCATCGGAATCCGATCGAGATATTTCTCCTTGAAGCGGTCGTCGGTCCGGATAACCTCGGTCATAGGCGTAGCCGCGCCTGGGGCGATGGCATTGACCACGACGCCATGACGGGCTAGTTCACGCGCGCATGACTTGGTGAAGCCGACAATGCCGGCCTTGGCCGCGCTGTAGTTGACCTGCCCGATGGTGCCGACCAGGCCGGCCGCCGAGGTGACGTTGATGATGCGGCCCCAGCCGCGCTCCATCATGCCACCGACAACCGCCTGGGTGCAGTTGAATGTTCCCGTCAGATGCACGTTTACAACCGCGTGCCACTGCTCCATCGTCATCTTGTGCAACATGGCCGTGCGGGTGATGCCGGCGTTATTGACCAGAATATCGACTTGGCCCATTCGCGCCACCGCTTCGGACACCATGGCGTCGACGGAGGCGCGCTCGCCGACGTTGCAGGCGAGCCCGATGGCCTCACCGCCCAGCCGGGCGGCGGCCGCCTCGGCGGCGGCGCGGTCAAGATCGGCGATGACCACCCGGGCGCCTTCCTTGACATAGGCTGCCGCCACGGCGGCACCGATGCCTTGCGCGGCACCGGTGACGATGGCAACGCGGTTGGCGAGCATCATGACTTGGGCTTGGCGATGACCTGTTCGGCCATGGCTTCATTGAGGGGATGACCCTGCGCGAGCAGCTGGCGGAACTGGATGAAGTCGATGACATCCTTGCCGGTCATCTTCTTGGTGTTGAAGGCGTTGAAGCCCAGCCATGCCTCGTTGTTCATGTTGGCCTGCAGCCAGTGGCGGTTCATGCTCTTTGTCGCATCCCAGAAGAAGCGCTTCTTGGCGCGGATGCTGTCGATCGAGGTTTGCAGGCAGTTCGGGAACAGATTGGCGAAACGCCAGACCAGGCGGTCGATTTCCTTGTCGACCAGTTCGAAGTCGGTGGTGCACTGGGCGATCAGTTCGCGCGCGGCCGCCTGCCGGTCGGCGGAAACAGTCTCGCCATAGACTATCTCGCCGTCCTCGACGAAGGTATCCGTGCGCACCAGCGGATTGCGAACCCACTCGCCATTGCGCTTGAGCACGGGCAGCACCTTGCTGATCATCCCCTTGTACTTCATCTTGTAGGCGCTCCACAGTTCGCATGAAACGCAGTTGTAGATGGCGTCCTCCATCGACAGGAACCAGGGCAGGAAGTCCGTCGAGCCGCCAACCGGCGCCGAGCCGTGCTTGGGACCCGCCTGGCCGTAGTTGGCCATGTCGGAGGAAATGGTGATGTCGGTGGCCATGCCGATCTCCTGGCCGCCGGCCACGCGCATGCCGTTGACACGGCAGATCACCGGCTTGCGGCACTCGAGAATGGCATCGACCATGCGATTGAACAGGTCGATGTAGTCGCCGTACTCGTGGGGCCGCCGCGAGTAGTAGGAGGCGTACTCGGCCGTGTTGCCACCGCTGCACCAAGCCTTGTCGCCGACGGCGGCAAATACAGCGGCCACCACGTTGCGGCTGCCGGACGCACGCTGGAAGCCGGCAATCACGCCTTTCACCATTTCGGTGGTGTAGGAGTTGTACTGGGCGGGATTATTGAGCCAGATCCAGGCGGTGGCGAGTCCATCCACTGGCTTGCCCGCTTCGTCGACGACCGGACGCTCCTCGTAGATGACCGAGGGCGCGTCGGTGCCAAAGTGCTCCCGGCCGATGAGTTCGTGATCCTTCAAGGTATTGTCGCGGGGCATCCAGTCAAGCGCCATGTGGCTTCTCCTTTGGTCAGTGGTGGTTGATGTTCAAGAGCAAGTAGATGTTCAGAAATCGGGTGTCAGAATGACGCGTTTCTTCAGTTTGCCGTGATGGGCGTCATCGAATACCTGCGCGATCTGGCTCATCGGCCGTGTTTCGACGAACGGGGCCAGCTTGATGCGCCCGTCCAGGCACATGGCCAGGACTTCGGCATAGCGGTCCGGCGGGCAGCCCCAGGTGCCGATGATTTCGGCGTCGAAGGCCATGAGTTTCGACAGCATGTAGCTGGTCTCGTCGGTACCATAGCCGACGACGATCAGCTTGCCGGTGAAGGAAAGCAGCGCCAGTGCCAGTTCCTGGCCCGGCTTCGAGCCCGTCACCTCGAAAATCTTCCAGCCGGTGTTGGCGGGCAAGCCGCGTTCCTTGCAGAAGGCCTTGATTTCCTCCTTGACGTCCTTGGCACTCTTGCCTTTCGGGTTGATTACGAAGTCGGCGCCGTAGCCGGTCATCGTCCGAAGTTTCTCTTCGTTGATGTCGATGCCGATCACTGCGGCCGCGCCCATGCCCTTGGCGGTCTGCACCATGAAGCTGCCGACGCCGCCGGCCGCACCGATGACGACGATGCGATCGCCGGGCTTGAGGTCGGCGCGACGGGCGGCCTGGTAGGGCGTGGTGACGGCATCGGCCACCACGGACAGGTGTTCGAGCGGCGTGTCGCCACGACTGACTATCGGGCACAGGAAGCGCGCATCGGCGACGATGTGGCTGGAGAAGCCACCGTAGATGCCCATCGAGTTGCCGGGCATCTTCTGCGCCAGGCAGCGATTGCCGCGCCCGGTCTGGCAGAGTTCGCATTGGCCGCATGGAATGACGGCGGGCACTACCACTTCCCTGCCCATCATGTCGGCGCGACCGCCCACGACCGTGCCGGAGATCTCGTGCCCGAGGGACAGCGGCGGCTTCTGTACCGTCGGCACGCCCATGTAGAAATAGGAAAGGTCGGTGTGGCAGACGCCGCAGCCGGCGATCTTCACCACCACTTCGTCCGGCGCCAGCGCGGGCATCGGCACGCGCGTCTTGACCAGCCGACCGGGTTCGGTCATCTGCCAGGTGTGAATGCTTTCGGGAATCATGGTGATTGCTTTCTCGATGGACTAGCGATTTTTCCAGACGGGCTGACGTTTTTCGATGAAGGAATTGAGGCCTTCCTTGGCGTCCTCGGTGGCCATCAGGTCCTTCAGGTAATGCTGCTCGACATGGAACAGCGCTTCGTAGAAGGGGCGCGTCGCGGCCTCCTTGATCGCCTTCTTCGTGTGCAGCAAGGCAACGCGGGAAAGGGAGGTGAAACGCTCGATGAAAGCCTCGGTGTCGGCGGCGAAGGTTTCGTGAGGAAATACCTGGTTGACCATGCCCAAGCGCTGTGCCTCATCGGCGTCGATGGTGCCGCCACCGAGGAGCAGTTCCATCACCTTGGTCATCGGCACCAATCGTGGCAGGAGGATGGCGGCAATCGGCGGAAACACGCCAAGCCTGATCTCGGGCTGGCCCAGCTTTGCCTTGCTGGAGGCGACCACCATGTCGCAGGCGATCGCCAACTCGCAACCGCCTCCCAGCGCGGAGCCATTGACTGCCGCGATGGTCGGGATCGGCACGACCATCAGGCGTTTCAGCAATCCGTGGAAGACGTCGATCATCTTGACCACCTTGTCCGGCGTGTGATCGACCACGTCGACGCCTGATGAGAACACCTTGCCGTCGCCACCGCCGATGACCAGCACTTTCGCGGTCGTGTTGTCCATCGCGCGGTCGAGGGCGATATTCATCTCCTCCATGGTGGCGATGTTGAGCACGTTGTAGGGTGGCCGATTGATGGCGATGCGAATCTGGTCGCCGACTTCCTGATAGGAAATGAATTTGAGTTCCGACATGCCCGTGGTTCCTGACTAGAAAAGATCGTCCAGTTCGTCGCTGCCGCCCCCAGGCATCTTGCCGTATTGCTGCAGATAGGCCTGGATCATTTGCGACTCGCGCGAGGTATACAGTGCAGCTTCTTCGAACACGAAGTAGCGCGCGGCTTCATTCCTGCCGAGTTGGCCGGCGAGGCCCTCGTGCAGGTTTTCGACGCCCTTGATCATCAGCACGTTCTTGTCGGCGTCAAGCAACTGGAACACGCCCGCCTCGGCGGTCACCTGGGCAACGGCCTCCGGGCTGAACTCGAGCCAAGTTTCAGGCGGGAGCACAGCATCGCCAATGGTCGGGGCGAGATTGCACTTCAGGCAGCGGCTTGCCTCGCTGCGGGCAGTGGCGTCGTCGAATCCGAGCTCCACTTCGTCCCAGCCCGTGCGCTCGGCCGGCGCCAGCATGATCGGATGGATCTTGTGGCGCTGGTTGAAACCTTCTTCCCGGCCGATGCGAGGATCGGTGGCCCAATCGTCAGGCAGCAGTTTCTCTTCGATATCACCGTCGCCACCCAGCTGGCGATCCATGGCGGC
Source organism: uncultured Rhodocyclaceae bacterium (assembly GCA_964469455.1). Taxonomy (GTDB): domain Bacteria; phylum Pseudomonadota; class Gammaproteobacteria; order Burkholderiales; family Rhodocyclaceae; genus Fen-999. The sequence goes on from CAYXZX010000024.1 coordinate 20,422, forward strand.
AGCGGCGATGCGACCCTGGGCGATGGACTCGATCAGGGTCGATGGGCCGAGAACGCAATCGCCACCCGCATAGACACCCGGGCGGCTGGTCAGCATGGAGTCCTCGCGGACGATAATGCGGCCCTTGCGATCGGTTTCGACGCCGAAGCCGGCGAATTTCTGCGGGAATTGGCCGATGGCGGCAACGACCAGATCGACGCCTTCCTGGAACTCGCTGCCATAGACCTCGACCGGCCGGCGCCGGCCGGAAATATCGGGCTCGCCCAGTTCCATCCTGGCGTAGGTAATCGAAAGGCGCGAGCCATTCGTCCCCGGCTCGATGCGCTTGGGTGCCAGCAGGTAGCGGATATTCACGCCCTCTTCGACGCAGCCGTCGAACTCCTCTTCGCGGGCCGGCATTTCCTCGCGGGTGCGGCGATAGACCATGTCGACTTCGGCACCGAACCGGCGCGACGAGCGGGCGTTATCGGTGGCGACATTGCCGCCGCCAATGACCGCGACCTTGCGCCCGACCTGGATGCCGTCGGGGGCATTCACCAGTCCCATCGTGGCGGCGCGAAGATAAGTGGGGCTGTCGACGACGCCAGGCAGGTCGTCACCCGGGATGCCGAGCTTGTCGCCGCCCTGGCAGCCTATGCCGATGAAGACCGCCTGGTAGCCTTGCGCAAACAGTTCGTCCATGTTCTCGACGCGCTGCCCATAACGGAATTCGACGCCGAGTTTCACCACTTCATCGACTTCGCTGTCGATGACCGACAGCGGCACCCGATAGGAGGGAATGCCATAACGGGCCATGCCGCCGGCGGCGGGCTGTGCGTCGAAAACGGTGACCGCGTGGCCTTTCTTGGCCAGATACCACGCGACCGTGAGACCGGCCGGGCCGGCGCCGATGACGGCGGCACGCCTCCCGGTGGACGGCAGCTGTTTGGAATACTGACGCCAGATGCCGGTATCGTTGTCGGCGGCGACACGCTTGAGCGTCCGGATCGAGAGCGGGTCGTCGAGCTTGCCGCGGCGACAGGCGGCTTCACACATGGCGAAGCAGGCCCGGCCGACGATGCCGGGGAAGGGCAGCTTTTCGCGCACGACCGCGATCGCTTCGCCGTACTTGCCCTCAGCAGCGAGTTGAACGTAGCGCGGCACGTCGATGCCGGCCGGACAGGCGGCGTGGCAGGGCACCATTGAAGCTTCGCGCCTGGCGGGGTCGAGCGTGCGGTCGGTGAGAGCGCCGGTAGGGCAGACCGTGACGCAGGCTTGGCAGAACTTGCAGCCGGAGTCGACCAGTGTTGCCGCGATGGTGCCGACGTAGGTGCGCTTGCCTTGCGGCGTGTCCACCGTCTTGACTTCCAGGCAGCCGACGCCGCGAATATCGTTGCAGGCAGTGAGGCAGCGCCGGCAGTCGATGCACAGGTTGTAGTCGCGGTCGAAGAACGGCTCGTCCTTGATAATCGGCAGGCTGCCGGGCTTGTAGGGCGGCGTGTTGTTGGCGATGCCGACGTAGTCGGAAATCTTGCGCAGTTCGCAGCTGGCAAAGATCGAGCAGCAACGGGTTTCCGGCGGGTTGCCGTAGGAGCACTGAGTGCGCGAGCAGCCATCGCGCTGCGGGCAGGTCAGGCAGACATGGGGGTGCGTCCCCAGGATCTTGGCGAGTGCCGTCTGGCGCATCTCGCGCACGGCGCTGGTGTCGGTCTTGACGACCATGCCGTCCTCGACCGGCACCGAGCAGGCCTTCCGCATGCCCGGCTGCCCATCGATTTCGACCAGGCAGAGATTGCAGCCGCCGCCACCATCGTGGCGCTGCATGGCCGGCGCAAGATCCGGGTGGGCGCACAGCGCCGGAATGTAGATGCCCGCGGCGTTGGCGGCATTCAACAGGGAGGCGCCGGCGGGCGCTTCGATGGCCTTGCCGTCGATAGTCAGGCGTCGCGGCTCGCCGAAGCTGGCCATGCCGGGGGGCCGGCTGGCGCTCCACCACTGGATTTCTTGAACCGTGCCCATCATGCGCTCCTCAATGAAAGTGAGTAGCCTGGATAATAGGCGCCACGGCAGGCGCCACCTCGCACTGCCACGATGAAGCTGGCCATGTCGCCGACCGGCATCGCGAACTCCGTGGCGCAACGCCCGACCGCGTCGATCTTGTGGCAATCGCTGCCGCCAAGGCCGGGCAGGCGCATGTGTTCCGCAGCGGCAATGGCCAGGTGGTTGTCGTTGTCGAGATTGCCACCGTTATGGGTTTCGACTGCCGAGATTCCACCGAGATCGAGCAGATCCTCGAGTTGCCTGCCCAGGCCGATCTCGCGGAACGGATGGGCTGGCACGCTGATGCCGCCCAGGTCGGCGACTCGCTCGATGACCTCGGAGAGAGGAAGATAGTTGTTGCGTCCCCAGACGTTCCACCCATCGTCCACCAGCCCGAAGGCCAGCAGATGCCCGCCATCCGTGGATATTTCGACGCCTCGCAGCACCAGCAGTCCCTCCTCCCGGCCAATGTGCTCGACGGGTTCCGATGCCTCCACCGAGTGATGTTCGGTGACGACCAGACCGTCCAGGCCGATGGCCTTGGCGCGCCGCACGAGATCGGCGGGTTCGAGGTAGTTGTCATTCGAATGCTTGCTGTGGCAATGGCAGTCGATCCACATTGAAGTCGGCGGGCTCGCTTGCTCAGGGCATCTGGAATTCCAGATTGATACGCTTGGACGGCACGAACTTGTGCCGCGAGAAGAACTTCTCGAGCGCGAAGTCATCCCAGTTCACCAGCGTGTAGACCTTGTTCACACCCGCAGCCTTCATGTTCATCATGAATTGGTCGAGCAGTTCGCTGGCCAGGCCCTTGTTCTGGATCGACGGATCGACGCCGAGGGTGTCGATGGTCGCCGATGTCTCGGGGATGCCGAACTCGCCGAAGTAGACGTCGCCCATGATGAAGCCGACCGCCTTGCCGTCGAGTTCGGCGACGATCGAGGTGTTGATGCTGCGCTCGGGATCGGTGATGGTGTCGATCTTGCGCGCGTAGTACTCGC
>CAYXZX010000025.1:0-22544 GCA_964469455.1 uncultured Rhodocyclaceae bacterium
CGCGCAACCAGGCGTTCTTCGACGACTACAAGGCGGGCACGCTCGACATCCATGCTTTCCTCGAATTCCAGCTGGCGCCGCTGTCGCGCCACCCGCGCGAAGAACTCGATCGCTGGCATGCCGATTTCATGGCCACCCGCATCCGCCCGATGATCGGTGTCCCCGCCCGCGCCCTGGTACAACGGCACCTTGACGACGGCAGCCTGTGCGCCGTCGTCACCGCCACCAATAGTTTCGTCACCGGCCCGATCGCCCACGAGCTCGGCATCCCGCACCTCGTTGCCACCATTCCGGCCCATGAGAATGGCCGGTTCACGGGCAAGCCGCGCGGCACGCCGGCCTTCAAGGCGGGCAAGATCGAGCGCGTCGAGGCCTGGTTGGAATCCCTCGGCCTCTGGTGGGGCGCCTTCGCACAAAGCTGGTTCTACAGCGACTCGCACAACGACCTGCCGCTCATGACGAAAGTGACCCATCCGGTGGCGGTCGATCCCGACGATACGCTGCGCGACCGCGCGCGCGCTGCCGGCTGGCCGATCATCAGCCTGCGGCATTGAGCGGCGGCCCTATCGGTTATCATGGCGGCCTTTTCCAGTAGCCCGACTCGATGATCCGCAAGCTGTTGCGCCGCGTCTTCCTGCGCGGCGAGCCCGCCAAACGCAAGGCCGAGCGAATTCCGGCGCCGCGCCATGGCATCCGCCGCGAGCAGGTCTCGACCGGCGCACGCCGCACCTGCGAAGCACTGCAAAAAGGCGGGTTCAAGGCCTACGTGGTCGGCGGCGCCGTGCGCGACCTGATCGCCGGCATTCCGCCCAAGGACTACGACATCGCCACCGACGCCACGCCCGAGCAGGTGCGCGGCCTGTTCCGGCGCAGCCGCATCATCGGCCGCCGCTTCCAGATCGTCCATGTCATGCAGGGGCCGGAAACCCTGGAAGTATCGACCTTCCGCGCCGCCCACGACGAGGACACGCTCAAGGACGAGCACGGCCGCGTGCTGCGCGACAACGTCTGGGGCAGCATCGAGGAAGACGCCGCCCGGCGCGACTTCACCATGAACGCGCTTTACTACGATCCGACCGAGGAAGTCGTTCTCGATTTCCACCACGGTGTCGACGACATCCAGCGGAAGACGCTGCGCATGATCGGCGACCCGCGAGCCCGGTACCGGGAGGACCCGGTGCGCATGCTGCGCGCCGTGCGCCTGTCGGCCAAGCTCGACCTGCGCCTCGACCCGAAGGTGCAGGCGCCGATACGCGACATGGCCGAACTGATCGAGAACGTGCCGGCGGCGCGCCTGTTCGACGAGATGCTGAAGCTGCTGTTCTCCGGCCACGCCGTCGAGTGCGTCAAGCGGCTGCGCGAGGACGGCCTGCATCACGGCCTGCTGCCCCTGCTCGACGTCATCCTCGAGCAGCCGCTGGGCGAGAAGTTCGTCATGCTGTCGCTGGCCAACACCGACGCGCGCGTGCGTGCCGACAAGAGCGTCTCGCCCGGCTTTCTGTTCGCCACCCTGCTCTGGCACGAAGTGCTGGCCAGCTGGGAGAAACGCAAGCAGGCCGGCGAACTGCCCATGCCGGCGATGTTCGCCGCCATGGACGAAGTACTCGACCAGCAGGGCGAGAAACTGGCCATCACCAAGCGCATCGCCGCCGACATCAAGGACATCTGGGCGCTGCAGCCGCGTTTCGACAAGCGCTCGGGCCGCATGCCGGCGCGGCTGGTGGAGCAGCCGCGCTTCCGCGCCGCCTGGGATTTCCTGGTCCTGCGGGCGCAAAGCGGGGAGGCGCCCACCGAACTCGCCGACTGGTGGGACGAGTTCGCGCACGCCAGCCACGAACGACGCGAGGCGATGCTGGTTCCCGACAGCGGCCCGAAGAAGCGGCGGCGCCGTTCGCGTTCGCGCGCCGGCAAGGCCGGGGCGGAGGACGGGACGAAAGTCAGCGGTGGTGACACGCCGTGATCAGGGCCTTCGTGGCTCTGGGATCGAATCTTGGCAACCCGGTACAGACGATCGAGGATGCTATCGACGCCATGGCCGCATTGCGCGGCTCGCTGCTCATGGCGATTTCGTCCCTCTACCGCACCGCGCCGGTGGGACTCAAGCACCAGCCCGACTTCATCAATGCCGTCGTCGCGCTCGACACGCGGCTCGGCCCGCGCGAACTGCTCGAAGAACTGTTCGCCCTCGAGGCCCGCTTCGGCCGCGAGCGTTCCGTCAAGAACGCGCCGCGCACGCTCGACCTCGACCTGCTGCTGCACGGCGACGCCATCATCAACCATCCAGCGCTGACGCTGCCCCACCCGCGCATGCACGAGCGGGCCTTCGTGCTGGCGCCTCTCGCGGAGATCGCGCCGAGCCTCGTCATTCCCGGTCGCGGCCCCGTCGCGGCCCTGCTGGCAGCCTGCGCCGACCAGCGCATCCATCCGCTGACACGCCAATGACGGGCCTGCTCGGCGGCATGCCGGTCGTCCTGCAGACCGCATTGCTACTGACCGCGTCGAACGTCTTCATGACTTTCGCCTGGTATGCGCACCTGAAGAATCTCAACGACCGGCCGTGGTGGATCGCGGCGCTGGCGTCGTGGGGCATCGCGCTGTTCGAGTACCTGCTCCAGGTGCCGGCCAACCGCATCGGCCATCAGGAGCTCGACCTCGGACAGCTCAAGATCCTCCAGGAGGCGATCACGCTGACGGTCTTCGTGCCGTTCGCCCTGTTCTACATGCAGCAACCGCTCAAGCTTGACTACTTGTGGGCGGGCTTGTGTATTCTGGGCGCCGTCTACTTCATTTTCAGGGGACCGTGATGACCTACCTCGCCAGCAACAAGCCCATCACCCTGCCGGAACTGGCGCGCATGAAGCGCGAGGGCGAGAAGATCGTCATGCTGACGGGCTACGATGCCAGCTTCGCCGCGCTGGAGGATCGCTGCGGCGTCGACGTCATTCTGGTCGGCGATTCGCTGGGTAACGTCATCCAGGGCAAGACGTCGACGCTGCCCGTGACCATGGAGCACATGGTCTACCACACCGAATGCGTCGCCCACCAGGCGCTGCGGCCGATGGTGGTCGGCGACCTGCCGTTCGGCGCCTATCACGAGTCCAAGGAACAGGCGATCCGCAACGCCGGTCGGCTGCTCGCCGTCGGCGCCGAGATGGTCAAGCTGGAAGGCGGCGCGGTGATGGCCGAGACGGTGCATTTCCTCGTCGAGCGCGGCGTGCCGGTCTGCGCCCACATCGGCCTGACGCCGCAGTCGGTGCATGCGCTGGGCGGCTACCGCGTGCAGGGTCGCGACGAGGCCGGCGCGGCGCGCATGAAGAACGATGCCATTGCACTGGAGCAGGCCGGCGCTGCCCTGATGGTGCTGGAGATGGTGCCATCCGGCCTGGCCGGCGAGATCTCGCGCATGCTGAAGGTCTGCGCCACCATCGGCATCGGTGCCGGGCCCGAGTGCGACGGCCAGGTGCTGGTGCTCTACGACATGCTCGGCCTCTATCCCGGCAAGAAGGGCCGCTTCGTCAAGGACTTCATGGCCGAAGCGCAGTGCATCGAAGGCGCCGTCAAGGCCTATGTCGAAGCGGTCAAGAAGGGCAGCTTCCCCGGTCCCGAGCACTGCTACTGATGAAGATCCACGACACCATCGCCGGCCTGCGCGCCGAACTGAAGGTCAGCCATGGCGGTACGCCGAGGATTGCTTTGGTTCCGACCATGGGCAACCTGCACGAAGGCCACATTGCGCTCATGCGTCAGGCCCGCGACCACGGCGACACGGTGGTGGCCACCATCTTCGTCAATCGCCTGCAGTTCCGGCCCGGCGAGGATTTCGAGAAGTACCCGCGCACCTTCCAGGCCGATTGCGCGAAGCTCGTCGCCGCCGGCGTCGATCACCTGTTCGCGCCGACGGAAGTCGAAATGTATCCGCGGCCGCAGGGCTACCATGTGGTGCCGCCGCCGGAGCATGACAACATCCTCGACGGCGAATTCCGCCCCGGGCATTTCCGCGGCGTCGCCACCGTGGTGATGAAGCTGTTCCAGATCGTCCAGCCGCAGGCGGCGCTGTTCGGCAAGAAGGATTACCAGCAGCTGATGGTGATCCGCAACATGGTGGCAGATCTCAACTTGCCGATCAAAGTCAGCGGTGGTGAGACGGTGCGCGCCGACGACGGCCTGGCCTTGTCGTCGCGCAACGGCTATCTCAGCGATGCCGAGCGCGCGGAAGCGCCGCGGCTCTACCGCCTGCTGACGCGCATCGCCGAAGCCTTGCGTGGCGGCCGACGCGATCTCGCCGGTCTGGAACGCGATGCCATGGCGGAATTGTCCGGCGCCGGCTGGGCACCCGACTATGTGGCGATCCGCTCCCGGTTCGATCTGCAACCCCCGGCGACCAGCGACGTGCCTCTGGTCATACTGGCGGCGGCAAGGCTGGGCGGCACGCGGCTGATCGACAACCTCGAGGTTTGAATTTCCGCTACTTGAACGCGGCCGGATCGATGTCGTGCCGCGCCAGCAGCTTGTAGAACTCGGTGCGATTGCGCTGGGCCACGCGCGCGGCCTTGGCGACGTTGCCGCGCGTGGCTTCCAGCAAACGGACCAGGTAGTCGCGCTCGAAGCCGCGGCGCGCTTCGTCGAACGCGGTGAAGCCCTGCTCGGCACCTTCCTGCAACACTTTCTGGACCAGCGACGCGGGCGCCAGCGGGGTCACCGACTGGTTAAGCGCCTGCTCGATCACGCTGCGCAACTGCCCGACATTGCCCGGCCACGAAGCCTCCAGCAGCACTGCCTGCGCTTCGGGCGACAGGCGCCGGTCGCCGCCGTGCCGGTCGACGAAATGGGCGACCAGCAAGGGAATGTCCTCGGAGCGCTCGGCGAGCGCGGGCATCTTCAGGGTAGAGGCCGCCAGCGCGTAGTAAAGATCCGGGCGGAACGCGCCCTCGCGCGCCAGCTTCTCGAGCGGCGCGGCGGTGGCGGCGATGACGCGAAGATCGGGCAGGCTGCCCTTGCCGCGGCCGAACAGCGTCGTGGCGACATGAACCAGCGCCAGCACCCGAGCCTGCGCGACCGCGCCGAGGCGATCCACCTTGTCGATGAACAGCGTGCCGCCTTCGGCGGCGCGCAACGCCTCGCCGCCGGTGAGTTGCCTATCGACGTCGGTCTCGGCCATGCTGTCGCACACCAAGGCGACGAAGGGCTTCTTGCGGCGCGGACCAACATCGTGGACGGCGCGCGCCAGGGTGGCCTTGCCGGCGCCGACCGGCCCGGTGATCAGGAGCGGGCCGCTTTCGTCGGCGGCGCGCCGCGCCCGGCGCAGCAACTCGTCCATGACCACGCTGCGTGAAACGATGGCCTGGCGCCATTGCCCGTCGTCGCCGGTCGCGCGCACGGGGGGTGAAATCGCCACGGCGGCAGCCACGCGGTCGAGCAGTTCCTGGCCATCGAAAGGCTTGGTGAGAAAGCCGAAGGCGCCGCGCTGGGTGGCGGCCACCGCATCGGGAATCGTGCCATGGGCGGTCAGGATGATCACCGGCACGCTCGGCGCGGTTTCGTGCAGACGCGCGAAAAGGGCGTGGCCGTCCATGCCGTCCATGCGCAGGTCGGTGATCACCGCCTGGGGCTGCTCGGCGTTGAACCTGCGCAAGGCTTCCTCCCCCGATGCGGCCTGGCTGACGGCATAGCCGGCCGACGACAGGCGCAGGCTGATCAGGTGCAACAGGTCAGGGTCGTCGTCGACGACAAGAATGCGGGCGGGCGTCATGTCACTTGGTCAATGCCTTGGGGCGACGACGGGTGTCGCGATCGATGGCCAGAAGCGCGTCCAGCTTCTGCTGCAGTTCATCGACCTTGCGCTGACTTTCGCGCAGGGCCGCGTCGCCGCGCCGGTGCTCCTCGTTGAGATTGGCATGGCGACGCTGCGCATCGGCCAACTGCGCCGTCAGGCGCTCGACCTGCTGGCGCAACTCGCGTATCAGGGCCTCATCCCGTGCCGCATCCGCCGCAGTCCGGGCATCCGGCGCAGCCCCGGAGTCGATGACGGGCGGCGCCGGCGGTGCCGGAACCGCCACGGGCGCGACAGACGCGCAACCCGCGAGACCCAGGGTGAACAGCATGGCAAGCACGCGCATCATGCGGCCTCTCCCGGCAGCGTCAGTCGGAAATGGGAGCCGCCAGTAGTTGCCAGCAGTTCCAGCACGCCGCGATTGGCCGCCGCGAACTGCCGGGCGATGGCCAGTCCAAGACCGACGCCCGCTATTCCCTTGGCATGCTCGCCGCGATAGAAAGGCTCGAACACGCGTTCCCGGTCCGGCTCGGGGATTCCCGGCCCCTGATCAACCACGTCCAGCGTCACCTTGTCCTCTTCGCGCTTCAATGAAATATCCACCGTGCCGCCGTCCGGCGAGTACTTGATGGCGTTCGAAATGAGATTATCCACCACGGTCGTCAGCTCCTCCTTGCCTCCCACCACCACCAGCGGCTTCAGCGAGCCCGAGAAATGCAACTGCTTGTCCCGGGCCGTAAGCTGGTGCGTGGTGACGATCTGCTGCACCAGCTTGTCGAGACGCAGGCGCACCGGCTTGATCCGCTCGCCGGCGTGCCCGGCCTGCTGAAGCTTGAGCAGGCTGTCGATCAGCTTCTGCAAGCGCAAGGCATTGCTGCGGACGATACCGACGATCTTCTCCTGGCCGGGCGTCAACGGGCCGACGGCGCCCTCGGTCAACAGGCTGGCGCCCTCGCGCAGCGCCGCCAGCGGTGTCTTCAACTCATGCGAGACGTGGCGCAACACCAGAATGCGCTGCTCCTCGAGTTCGAGCAGGCGCCTTCTCAGCCAGTCGAGCCGCTCGCCCATCTCGCGGATGTCGCGCGGTCCCTTGAGGACGATGGCCTTGTCCAGCCTGCCCTCGCCCAGCGCCTGCACCGCGCTTTCGAAGCCCCACAGCACGCGCGCCAGCAGCAGGCGGCTGAACAGGAAGAACAGCACCATCATCGCCAGACCGGCGGCCAATGCCAGCAAAAGACGGCCGCGCAGGGCGTCGGCCTCGGTCCGATATGTTTCGACCTCGCGGCTGATGATCTGATTGGACCGCGACACGAGCCTGGGCATACGCGATTTCAACTCGCTCAATACCGCTTCCAGTTCCGCGCCAGCCTTGCGGCCCTCCTGGAAATCGGCAAATGCGGCGGCCTCGAGCGACAGCAGATCGAGCACTTCGGCGCGCAAGTCCGCGAGCAAGGGCAAGTCGGCGAACGCGCGCGAAATCTTGATCCATTCCTGTCGCGCCACACTGTAGTCCTCAAGCAACGACGCTTCCTTCAGCACCGCATACTGGCGCAACAGACGCTCCATGTGCACCAGATCCTCCGGCAGTTCGTAACCGTTCTGCGCGGCAAGCGCCGCCTCGCGCGTGAGGACTTCGCCCCGCGCCGTGACGCGATCCATGTTGATGAATACGTAGGCGATCGCGATCAGCAGCGGCAAGGCCACCAGCACGTTGCCCAGCACGATCAGGCGCAACAGGGAACGCGGGTACAACTGTCTCACGGCAGCCATCGTAGGAGATCGTGTGGAACGGACCGAACTGTTGGGGAGTGGCGACAGCGGAAATAATAATCCCTGATCACGACAATGCGATCCACGCCGGTTCCGGGTTCAGCAAGTCGGGCCATCGGCGATCGCAGGGAATGGCCGTCTGGGGGCGGTCGGGAGGGTTTCCGGCAAATCGTGAATCGCAAACGCAATAACAAGGAGATCCCATGAATCGCACGTTATGCAGTCTTGTCGCGCTGACGTTGGCACCCGCTGCCGCGGTCGCGCAAACCACCTCGGCCGTCGAGGTTCCGGGCCGCCTGCTCGCCTCCAACTGCTTCCAGTGCCATGGCACCAATGGCAGCGGCGGCTTCGAGCGCCTGGCCGGGATGTCGTCCGGCGAAATCATCAAGGAAATGCAGGAGATGCGCCTGAAGAATCCCCCGGAAATGATGGAAGTCCACGCCCGCGGCTATACCGATGCGCAGATCAAGCTCATCGCCGACTACTTTTCCAAACTGGCCCGCTGAGGAGAATACAGATGATCAAACGTCGTGATTTCATCAAGCTTCTGAGCGGCGCGGGCGTTGGCGTGACAGCGGCGGGCTGGAGCGGCATTGCGGCCGCCGACACGCGTCGGACCACATCGACCGCCGCTGCGGCCGTACCCACCATTGCCGGCGTCAGAGGCAAGGTCGTCGTCATCGGCGGCGGCATGGGTGGCGCCACGGTTGCCAAGTACCTGCGCATGTGGGGCGGCACTGGCATGGACGTCACCCTCGTCGAGCGCGAGTCCGCCTATACGTCCAACATCATGAGCAACCTGGTCCTCAACGGCCAGCGCACCATTCAATCGCTGCAATACGGCTACGGCAATCTGGCCAACAAATATGGTATCAGGATGGTTCAAGGGAACGTCGTGGCCATCGATCCGGTCGGCAGGAAAGTCTCGCTTGCCGACGGCACCGTCCTGGCCTACGACCGGCTGGTGATCGCGCCCGGCGTCGACTTCGACACCGTGCCCGGCCTGGAGACTCCGGAGGCTCAGGCCAAGGTGCCGCATGCCTGGAAAGCCGGCCCGCAGACGACCGCCCTGCGCAACATGATCACCGCCATGCCGAACAATGGCGTGTTCGTCATGAGCATTCCGGCGGCGCCTTATCGCTGCCCACCGGGGCCGTACGAACGCGCCTGCGTGGTTGCAGACTGGCTGAGACGGAACAGGACCGGCACGCGCGTCATCGTGCTGGACGCCAATCCGAAGATCATGGCCGAGCCAAACGCCTTCACGGAGGGCTTCGCGCTCCATGGCATCCAGTACTACTCCAACGTGGCCATCGACCATGTCGATGCCAATGCGATGGCCCTGTACACCACCCTTCAATCGCAGCCGATCTATGCCAACGTGATCAACGTGATTCCGCCGCACCGGGCCGGCGCGGTGATCACCAACAACGGGCTGGCGGATGTCAACGGACGCTGGACCAGCGTGAACGTGCTCACCTACGAGGCCAACCACGCCGCCGGCATTCACGTTGTTGGCGATGCCTCCGCGACGACGCAGCCGAAGGCCGGCCATATCGCCAACCAGGAGGCCAAGGTTTGCGCGGATGCCATCATCCGTGCCTTTGCCGGCAAGAATCCCGATCCGTCGCCGGTGACGAACTCGTCGTGCTATTCGCCGATCACCGCCGACACTGCATCCTGGCTGACTGCAGTGTTCGGTTACGACGCCTTGACCGGCACGATGAAGGTCGTCGGCGGCGCGGCGACCGAGGCAGCGCATCGTTCGCAAGACAACTACGAAGAGATGTTCAAGTGGTTCAACACGCTGATGTCTGACAGTTTCGCCTGACGACCGCCGGTCCTCCGGGGCGCCTTCCTTCCCTTGAGCGCCCCGGACTCCTCCTTCCTCAACGCGGTGGCGGCGCGCGGTCGATGCCGAGCAGTGACGTACCGGCGCTCAGGCCACGCTTGCTGAACCACTGCGCGTTCATCTCCAGCGCATAGCGCGCCGGCTTCGCCGCGCAATGATTGTCCTCGGTCTGGGGCAGCATTTCCTCGACATTGATGATGCGGCCCTGCCCGTCGAGAAAGGCGACGGCCAGCGGCAGCAGCGTGTTCTTCATCCACATGCAGTGACGGGCATCGGCATCGAAAACGAACAGCATGCCGCGATGCGCCGGCATCGACTGGCGCATCATCAGGCCGCGCATGCGGCTCTCCTGGGTGTTCACAACTTCGGCTTCGATGCGGTGCATGCCGGCCGTCAGTTCAATGAACGGCAATTCCGGCGCGGCGAAAGTCAGTGATGGCAGAACGCCGATCGCGGCGGCCACAGCAGTCTGGAAGCGCATGTCCGGCTCCGTGGGTTTACAGGAAGCGGTCCAGCAGCTTCCGGCTGCTGCGGTCGAGCGCCGCCAGATCGCGGATCAGGAAGTGAATGCCGTTGCTGTCGGCGATGAGCAGCGACGTCCTGCCCAGGCGACGGATGTCTTCCTCGCCCTTGAGCACCATCGACGTCGCGCCGCGATCCGTTTCAATCTGCCAGGTGCTGGGCGTCGCGAAGCTGGAAACGTCCAGGATGCGCCTGATCTCCGGCATGAACTCGCGGCTGGCCAGCTCTTCCTCGACCAGGGCCCGTACCCCATCATGGACGTCGTCCAGGCGCTCGATCCAGACCAGTTCGTGGCCGTCCGTGCCGACGATGGCGATGCGCTCGCCCGGCGCCGAAAGAGGGAATGCGCGCACCGGCACCACACCCTCTTCGGTCCGGCCATCCGTGCCGGCATAGACGAGCCGCCCGTAGGGATTGCGCGACAGCTTGAAATCAGGTGCTGGCATGCAGTTTCTCCTCCGCGCGCAGGCCGCGGATTTCCATTTCGGTATCGACGTTGCGCGCCTGGGCCTGGTAGAGCCGGTAATAGTGGCCCTCGCGCGCCATCAACGCTTCGTGGCTGCCGGTTTCCACCACCACGCCGCGATCCATGACCACCAGGCGATCGGCCTTGCGCAGCGTCGACAGCCGGTGGGCGATGGCGATGGTGGTGCGGCCGCGCACGAGGTTATCCAGGGCCTTCTGGATTTCCTTCTCGGTCTCGGTATCGACCGATGAGGTGGCCTCGTCGAGAATCAGGATGCGCGGGTCGATGAGCAACGCGCGGGCGATGGATATGCGCTGGCGCTCGCCGCCGGAGAGCCCCTGGCCGCGTTCGCCGACCAGAGAATCATAGCCGTGTGGCAGGCGCAGGATGAACTCGTGGGCATGGGCAGCGCGGGCAGCAGCGACGATTTCATCGCGCGTCGCCTCGGGCTTGCCATAGGCGATGTTCTCGGCGATGGTGCCGAAGAACAGAAAAGGCTCCTGCAGGACGAGGCCGATGTGGCGGCGATACTCCGCCACCGGCAACGAGCGGATATCCACGCCGTCGAGGCGGATCGAGCCTTCGCTGACATCGTAGAAGCGGCAGATCAGGTTGACCATGGTGCTCTTGCCCGAGCCGCTGTGGCCGACCAGGCCGATCATCTCGCCCGGCGCGATGTCGATGTCCACACCGCGAATGACGGCGCGGTTGCCATAACGGAAGCCGGCATCGCGCACCTCGATGCGGCCGCTGACTTTGTCGAGATGCACTGGGTTGGCAGGCTCGGGTACGCTCGACACGTGATCGAGGATGTCGAAGATGCGCTTGGCGCCGGCGGCCGCCTTCTGGGTCACCGAAACGATGCGGCTCATCGACTCGAGCCGCGTGTAGAACCGGCTGATGTAGGCGATGAACGCCGAGAGCACGCCAACGGTGATCTGGTCGTGCGCCACCTGCCAGATGCCGAAGGCCCAGACCACCAGCAGACCGATCTCGGTCAGCAACGACACGGTCGGCGAGAACAGCGACCAGGTCTTGTTCAGGCGGTCGTTGATGGCGAGGTTGTGGCGGTTGGCCTCGCGGAAACGCTCAGCCTCGCGCCGCTCCTGGGCGAAGGCCTTGACGACACGGATGCCGGGGATGACGTCGGCCAGCACGTTGGTCACCTCGGCCCAGACGCGATCGACCTTTTCGAATCCGGTGCGCAGCTTGAAGCGCACGACATGGATCAGCCAGGCGATCACCGGCAGCGGCAGCAGGGTGACCAGCGCCAGCCAGGGGTTGATGGAGAACAGGATCGCCGCCGTCATCGCGATCATGAGCACGTCGGTGGCGAAATCGAGCAGGTGCAGCGAGATGAAGACATTGATGCGATCGGTCTCCGAGCCGATGCGCGCCATCAGGTCGCCGGTGCGCTTGCCGCCGAAGTACTCGAGCGACAGGTTCAGCAGGTGCTCGAAGGTGGCGGTGCGCAGGTCGCGGCCGATGCGCTCGGACACCAGGGCCAGGATGTAGGTCTTGATCCAGCCGAGCCCCCACGCCAGCAGCGCGGCGCCCAGCAGCCCGCCGAGATAGAGCGTGACCAGGCCGGCATCGATGGGCTTGCCGTTCTGGTACGGGATCAGGATGTCGTCCATCAGCGGCATGGTGAGGTAGGGCGGCACCAGCGTCGCCGCCGTGGCGGCCAGGGTCAGCAGGAAACCGGCGAGCAGCTGCCCCTGGTAGGGCTTGGCGAAGCGCCACAGGCGCAGCAGGGTCCAGGTCGAGGGCGGCGTGTGGATTTCGCGGGCGCAGATCGGGCATTCTTCCTGTCCCGGCTCCAGCGGCGCCTTGCATTGCGGGCACAGGGACTCGGTTTCGCGTTCGACCGAACGGCCGCTGAGCGCGCTCTCGGAATGGCGCTCGAACTGCTCGGCAAGGCGATGCACGGCGATGTCCTGCGCCAGCGTGTAGCGCCAGCAGGCGAGGCGCCGTTCGCCATCGCGCAATTCGAGCATACCGACGCCGCCATGATCCGAACTCTGCAGCACCACGCCCGTACCGAAACTCCATGACCGCCATTCGCCCTCGAGCGCCCCGCTCCCGCCGTGGGAGGCGATGCGGCGATCGGTGAGCACGATCATGCCTTGCGCAAAGCGAAGCTGGTTGTCGAGGTCGACGGCAACCCAGGCGACGGGCTGCTCGCCCGCCTGGAGAAAGTCAGCCATGGCGGCACGCCAAGCCTCCGACGGTTCTGCCGGTGCAGCGCCCTGCGGGACGGGTCGCCCCAATGAATCTGGCCGTATCATGCCCGCAGTATAGCGGGGGCCGTGACCCGCCCGACCGCGGCTCCGGTAAACTATTCTTCGAGGATTGCGTTTCACTCACGACCAGGCATAGTGCCGGTCCATACATACAAGCACATGAAGAAAATCGAGATTCTCCGCATCATCCCCTTGCGTGGCCCGAACATCTGGACCTACCGTCCGGCCCTGGAAGCCTGGGTCGACATCGGCGACCTGGAGGATTTCCCGTCGAACACGCTGCCGGGCTTCGTCGACCGGCTGCTGGCGTGGCTGCCCTCGCTGGTCGAGCACAAATGCAGCGTCGGCGAACGCGGCGGTTTCCTGCAACGCCTGCGCGAAGGCACGTGGACCGCACACATCCTCGAGCATGTCACGCTCGAGCTGCAGAACCTGATCGGACAGCGCACCAGCTTCGGCAAGGCGCGCAGCACCTCCACACGCGGCATCTACAAGGTGGTGGTGCGCTCGCGCGAGGAAAGCGTGACCCGGGCCTGCCTGGAAGCGGCCCGACAACTGATCCTGGCCGCAATCGACGATCGGCCGTTCGACGTCGAAGCCACGCTCGGCGAGCTGCGCACCATCGCCGACAGAAATTGCCTGGGCCCGAGCACGGCGTCGATCGTCGACGCAGCCACTGAGCGTGGCATTCCGTCGATCCGGCTCACCGACGGCAATCTGGTTCAGTTGGGCCATGGCACGTGCAGCCGGCGCATCTGGACCGCCGAAACGGACAGCACCAGCGCCATCGGGGAAAGCATCGCCAGCGACAAGGACCTGACCAAGCGTCTGCTCGCCGCCTGCGGCGTGCCCATTCCCGAGGGCCGCGAAGTCGATGATGCCAACGATGCCTGGGAAGCAGCCGAGGAGATCGGACTGCCGGTGGTCGTCAAGCCCACCGACGCCAACCACGGCCGGGGCGTGTTCACCGACCTCAACACGCGCGCCGAAGTCGAGACGGCCTACGTCGCCGCCCTGAAGGAAGGCAGCGGCGTCATGGTCGAGCGCTTTGTCCAGGGCAATGCCCATCGCCTGCTGGTGGTCGGCGGCCGCTTGGTGGCGGCGATTCGCGGCAAGATGCAGACGGTGGTGGGCGATGGCCATTCGACCGTCGCGCAATTGATCGAGGCTCAAATCAACAGCGATCCTCGCTGCGGCGAGGAGGAGGCGTTTCCTCTGGAACCTTTGATCCTGGCCAATGAACCGA
Organism: uncultured Rhodocyclaceae bacterium; assembly: GCA_964469455.1. Lineage (GTDB taxonomy): Bacteria > Pseudomonadota > Gammaproteobacteria > Burkholderiales > Rhodocyclaceae > Fen-999. Next base: position 13,870 of record CAYXZX010000025.1, read on the forward strand.
TCGCCCTGCTGGAACTCGAGCGACAAGGCTTCGACGCCGATTCCGTGCCGCCGGCCGGACGGCAGGTGCTGGTCAAGCGCCAGGGCGATCTCGCTTACGACGAAACCGACGACGTTCATCCGGAAGTCGCTCGCGCCGCCACCCTGGCTGCCCGCGTGGTCGGCCTCGACATCGCCGGCATCGACATGGTGGCTGAAGATGTCGCCCGGCCACTGGCCGACCAGCGCGGGGCCATCGTCGAGGTTAATGCCGGCCCCGGACTGCTCATGCATCTCAAGCCCGCCGAAGGGAAGCCGCGGCCGGTCGGTGCCGCCATTGTTCGGCACCTGTTCCCGGCGGGCGAGGATGGCCGCATCCCCATCGTCGGCATCACCGGCTGCCACGGCACGACCGCCGTCGCGCGGCTGCTCGCCGAACTGGTCCGAATGAGCGGCAGGCATGTCGGCGTGGCGTGCCGCGACGGCAGCTTCGTCGGTCATCGCCGGGTCGACCGAACCGATGGCGCCCACTGGCACGCGGGGCACAGATTGCTGATCAACCGCGCCGTCGAAACCGCGATCATCGAAACCGGCGCGCGCAGCATCGTTGCCGAAGGGCTGGCTTACGACCGCTGCACGGTCGCGGTAGTGACGGACATCGACCCGGCGGCCCAGGTGGCCGACCACTACATCGAAACTCCGGAACACATGGCAACGGTGCTGCGCACCCCGGTGGATGTGGTGAGCAACGATGGCGCTGCGGTCCTGAACGCGGCCGACTCCCGCGTGCTCGAACTGGCCCCGCTGTGCGACGGCGAAGTGATTCTCTATGCCGAAGATGCGACGCTGTCGAGCCTCGTTGACCATCGAGGAGCGGGCAAGAAGGCCGTGTTCATCCGCGACGGTGGACTGGTGCTGGCTATCGGCGAGCAGGAAATGCCGTTGCCGTCCTCGACGACCCTGCTGGCAACGAGTGACAAGTCGTGGCCGCGATCGGCCATCCTGGCAGCCGCCGGCGCCGCCTGGGCGCTCGGCATCGCTCCGGACCTGATCCGTGCCGGCATCGAAACCAGCCACGCCAGCTGCGCCGGCCCGGCCAACCAGACCTGATCGGAAACTCATTCATGGAAGTATCGCGAATCCGGGCTCTGCGTGGGCCCAATCTGTGGAGCCGGCATACCGCCATCGAGGCCATCGTGTCGTGCGATGACGCGGAGCGCCGCATCGGCAACCTGGCCGGCTTCGAGGACCGTTTGCGTGCGCGTTTTCCGGAGATCGGATTTCTGGCTCCCACCAGCCACGCCGAGGATCTGGCGATGGCTCATGCGCTCGAATTCGCCGCGCTCGGGCTGCAGGCCCAGGCCGGCTGCCCGGTCACGTTCGGCCGCACCACGGCGACCGTCGAGCCCGGCATCTACCAGGTCGTCGTCGAGTACAGCGAGGAAGCCGTGGGCCGGCTCGCCTTCGAACTCGCCGAGCAACTTTGCCGGGCCGCGCTGGAAGATTTTGCCTTCGACGCCACGGCGGCCATCGATCGCTTGCGCGAACTCGACGAAGACGAACGCCTTGGCCCGAGCACCGGCGCGATCGTGCAGGCAGCGGTGGCGCGCGGCATCCCGAATCGCCGGCTGACGTCCGGCAGCCTCGTGCAGTTTGGCTGGGGCAGCAGGCAACGGCGCATCCAGGCCGCCGAGACGGACCGCAGCAGCGCCATCGCGGAAGCCATCGCCCAGGACAAGGAGCTGACGAAGAAGCTCCTTCGCGCCGGTGGTGTCGCCGTGCCGCGCGGCCGTCCCGTGCACGATGCCGAGGACGCCTGGCGCGCAGCACGGGAAATCGGCGGGCCCGTGGTGGTCAAGCCGCAGGACGGCAACCAGGGCAAAGGCGTCGCGGTAAACATGGAAACCCGAGAGCAAGTCCTGGCGGCCTACGCGGTTGCCGCGGAATTCGGCTCATCGGTGCTGGTCGAGAGCTGCTTGCCGGGACAGGACTACCGTATGCTGGTGGTTGGTGACCGACTGATCGCCGCAGCCCGGCGCGATCCCCCGCAGGTGTTCGGCGACGGCGCTCACACCATTCGCCAGCTGGTCGACCAGGTCAACGCCGACCCGCGCCGAGGCACGGGCCACGCAACATCGCTGACGAAGATACGCTTCGACGACATCGCGCTGGCCACGCTGGCCAAGCAGAGATTTGACGCCGATTCGGTGCCTCCGCGCGGAGCGCGCGTCGTGCTGCGGAACAACGCGAATCTTTCCACCGGCGGCACCGCGACCGACGTCACCGACGACGTCCACCCGGATCTTGCGGCCGCCGCGGTCGCGGCGGCGCAGATGGTCGGACTGGACATTTGCGGCATCGACGTCGTGTGTGACAGCGTGCTCGTGCCGCTCGAAGACCAGGGCGGCGGCATCGTCGAGGTCAATGCCGCGCCGGGCCTGCGCATGCACCTCAGCCCATCGTACGGCAAGGGCCGCGCAGTGGGCGAGGCCATCGTCGCGATGATGTTCGAGCCGGGCGACAATGCACGCATCCCGATCGTCGCTGTGGCGGGCACCAACGGCAAGACCACGACGGCGCGACTGATCGCCAATATCCTTGCCCAGCGAGGCATGCGCGTCGGCATGACCAGCACCGACGGCGTCTATATCGAGGGACGGCGCATCGATACCGGCGATTGCAGCGGGCCGAAGAGCGCACGCAACGTGCTGGCCCACCCCGATGTGGATGCCGCCGTGCTCGAGACGGCGCGCGGCGGCGTGTTGCGCGAAGGACTTGCCTTCGATCGCTGCGACGTGGCGGTCGTCACCAATATCGGCATGGGCGATCACCTGGGTCTGAGCTACATCAACACGGTCGAGGATCTGGCCGTCGTGAAGCGCGTGATCGTCGAGAACGTCGCGCCCTCCGGCATGGCCGTGCTCAACGCCGCCGACCCCAACGTTGCCCGCATGGCCGACGCCTGCCCCGGTTCGATCACCTTCTTCGCCAATGACCGCCACCAGCCGATCGTTGCCGCCCAGCGTGCCCGGGGCAAGCGCGTGGTGTATCGCGACGCTGACGCCATCGTCGCCGCCGAGGGCATGCTCGAACATCGCATCGCACTTTCCGGCATTCCGATCACGCGCAACGGCGGAATCGGTTTCCAGGTTGAGAACGCGATGGCGGCCGTCGCCGCGGCTTGGGCACTAGGTCTCGAGTGGACGACCATTCATGCCGGACTTGCCAGTTTCATCAACGACGCGCGGTCCGCGCCCGGCCGATTCAACGTGTTCGATTACCGGGGCGCCACGCTCATTGCCGATTACGGCCACAATCCGGATGCCATTCAAGCGCTGGTGCAGGCTGTTGAAAGCTTGCCGGCCGAGCGCCGGATTGTCGTCATCAGTGGCGCCGGCGATCGTCGTGACGAGGACATACGGCAACAGACCGAAATCCTTGGCAACGCGTTTGACGAGGTGGTGCTTTACCAGGATGCGTGCCAGCGCGGTCGGGCGGATGGCGAGGTCATCGGCCTGCTGCGCCAGGGCCTGGCCAAGGCCACGCGTACGAAGTCCGTCGCGGAAGTCCATGGCGAATTTCTCGCCATCGATACCGCTCTGGACAAACTTGGCAAAGGCGATCTCTGCCTGATCCTGATCGATCAGGTCGAGGAAGCACTCGCCCATATCGGGCAGCGTGTCGCCACGGCAATCCCTTCGCCCTAGAAAAACACAAAGGGCGGAATGCCTCCGCCCTTTGTGCAACCACCTTGCGCGCCGACTAGTTGGCGGCTTTCTTCTTGCCTTTCTTCTTGCCGTGCTTCTTCGCGGCGCCCTTCCCCTCCATGCCGCTCATGCCGCTCATGCCGGACATTCCTGACATGCCGCTCATGCCCTTCTGCCCTTCCATGCCACTCATACCGGACATGCCCCCCATTCCCGACATGCCGCTCATGCCCTTCTGACCTTGCATGCCGCTCATGCCGGACATGCCAGCTTGATCGGCAGCCATCGCTGCGGTTGTAACGAGGAGGCCAGCAGCGAGCGTCGCAACGAGTTTCTTCATTTGATTTTCCTTTGGCAAGATTTGAACATACACAACCACCTCGAAAAGGCACTCACCTTTTCGTATTTTTTACAACGTTCCTTTTCCGCAAAGGTTGACATGCCTCAAGAGGACTCCCCGTCTCGCGCCATCGGCCCGGCGCAAGCCCTGCCAAGTTCCAAGGCCCAATCGCCCAGCGAATCAGCCTCAGGGTTGGAAAGCCGACCTTGGCGGTCATGCGCCTGACCTGGCGGTTTTTCCCTTCGTGCAACACGAGTTCGACCCATGATGTTGGCTTGTTGAGGCGATATCGAATCGGCGGGTTGCGCGGCCACAAACCTGGCGGTTCCTCGATCTTCCTGGCACGACTTGGCCGGGTGACGAAATCGCCGAGATCGACGCCGCGTTGCAAGCGATCGATCGCGTCCGCGTCCGGCAGGCCCTCGACCTGCACCCAGTAGACCTTGGCCAGCTTGTGACGCGGGTGGCTGATGCGCGCCTGCATGGCGCCATCATCGGTGAGCAAGACCAAGCCCTCGCTGTCAGCATCGAGCCGACCGGCGGCAAAAACGCCCGGTACGGGCACGAAGTCCTTGAGAGTGAGTCGACCATCGGTCGAGGTAAATTGCGTCAGGACACCATAGGGCTTGTTTAGCAGGATCAGCCGCGCCATCGCCGGAATCGTCAGCAGCCGTCACCGAATGCGCTGCAGAACCGGAAGGCCTCGGGATAGGGGAAGAAGTCGCGTACCTCGCCGCGCCTGATCGACTGCTGAGCTTCCTGCCAGAACGCCGCATCGAGCAGGTCGGCGTGATGTTTCATGAAGGACTGCCGAATCTTCGGCGAGGTCAACAGAAAACTGGCGAACTCCTCGGGAAAGACGTCGCTGCGGCCAACCGAGTACCATGGCTCGCCCGACATTTCCATTTCCGGATTGGGCGCCGGCGGTATCCGCCGGAAGTTGCAGTCGGTCATGTATTCTATTTCGTCGTAGTCATAGAACACGACGCGCCCAAACCGGGCCACGCCGAAATTCTTCCAGAGCATGTCGCCGGGAAAGATATTGGCAATGGCCAGTTCGCGGATGGCATTGCCATATTCGAGCACGGCCTGGTCCACGAGGTCGTCGCGCCCTTCCTTTTCGACACGATCAAGGTAGAGGTTGAGCGGCTCCATGCGCCGCTCGATGTACAAGTGCTTGACGACCAGGTCCTCGCCGTCCTCTTCGAGCTGCGACGGCACCTGCTGGTAGAGCTCCTCGAGCAGCGCTGCCGAGAATCGTGCCTTGGGCAGGGCGGCATAGGAAAACTCGAGGGTATCGGCCATTCGCCCGACCCGGTCGACCTGGCGGACCAGTAGATACTTGCGCTTCACGGTCGCGTGATCAACTTCCTTGCTGGCGCCGAAGACATCCTTGATCACCTTGAACACATAGGGAAAGGACGGCAGCGTAAACACCATCATGACCATGCCGCGTATGCCGGGAGCGACGACGAACTCGTCACGCGAGTGGTGGAGGTGATGGAAAAGATCGCGGAAGAACATGGTCTTGCCCTGCTTGCCCAAGCCAAGCATGGTGTAAAGCTCGGAACGGGGCTTGCCCGGCATCAGCGAACCAAGGAACTGCACATAAGCAGACGGCACCGGCATGTCGACCATGAAGTAGGCGCGCGACAGCGAGAACAGGGAGGCAATACGCCAGACATCGAGCAGGATGGTATCGAGGTAGAGCTTTCCTTCGTCCGTGTGCAGCACGGGCACGGTGAAGGGATATTCGTCGGTGCCATTGACGATCTTGCCAATGACATACGCCCCCTTGTTCCGGTAGAAGGCGGAATTGAGAATCTGTAGCTGGAGATTGGCCTGGGCCGTGGGCCAAGCCCCATCCGGCGCGAGTTGCATTCTGGCCATGCGGAAGATGAAGGCGACATCACGGTCGAGATCCTCGAATGGCCTCGTCCAGTGAAAATCGAGAAATACCTGCCGGACAGAGGCATGAAAGCCGGTGGTGCCAGGGTAGTAGCACCGGTAGGTCGGCGGATCCGACTCGATGAACTCGGTGGAGATGGCGGGACGAAAGAAGATGAAGTCGTTGTGGAAATACGTCCGGTGCTGAACCCGGCAGAACACCGAGTTGAAGAACGTTTCCGCCAGTTCCGGCTGCTTGTGGTTGATCAGTAGCCGGATGTAGAGCAGCTTGGCCCGCTGCCAGACCTCGTCGCCGAGTTCGTCGGCGCGATACGTCACATGCAGGGCCTCCAGAGTTTCCTTGACCCGGTCGTCGTAGAACTGGATACGGTCGCGCACGGCCTGCTGACCACCGGCCCAGTCCGCCTCTTCGAAGCGCCGCTTGGCGCTCGCGGAGCACTCGCGGAACAAGCGATAGTGCTTGTCGAACCCGTCGATCATCGCTTGGGCAATCTGGCGCGAAAGCTGGTCTTGCAGGGCGGAATTCTTCATCGCGAGAAAGTCAGCGCTGGCGGGACGGCGAATTCTAGCAGCGCACCCCGACCCGCCTCGCTCGGGCCGAATAAGGCACGGCATCGCCATTCCGATTACAATTAATCGTGGTATTTGCGACATTTATCGCACAAGTGCCCGGATAAACCCTGCTGGGAACCGAAGTTCGATCCGGATCGGAGGTACGTCGGGCGAACCGCACAATCAAAGACAATGAGAGTGGACTGCACATGAGCACTGTGAAATCAAAGATCATCTATACCTTGACCGACGAAGCACCCTTGCTCGCCACCTGCGCGTTCCTGCCCGTACTCCGCACCTTCATGGCACCCGCCGGCATCGAAATTGAAAAAGCGGACATCTCCGTTTCGGCGCGCGTGCTCGCGGAGTTTCCGGACCATCTGACCGAAGATCAGAAGGTGCCAAATGTGCTTGGCGACCTCGGCCGCCGCACCCTGCTGCCGGAAACCAACATCATCAAGCTGCCCAACATCAGCGCCTCGGTTGCGCAGCTGATTGCCTGCGTGCGCGAGTTGCAGTCGCAGGGATACAAGGTCCCCGACTATCCGGAAGACCCGAAGACCGAGGAGGAAAAGGCGATCAGGGCACGCTACGCCAAGTGCATCGGCAGTGCGGTCAACCCCGTCCTGCGCGAGGGCAACTCCGATCGCCGCGCACCGAGGGCGGTGAAGGAATACGCCCGCAAGAACCCGCATTCGATGGGTGAGTGGAAGCAGTGGTCGCAGACCCACGTCTCGCACATGCACCATGGCGACTTCTACCACGGCGAGAAGTCGATGACGCTCGACCGCGCACGCGACGTCAGGATGGAACTGGTGACGAAGAGCGGCAAGACCATCGTCTTAAAGCCGAAGGTCTCCCTGCAGGAAGGCGAGATCATCGACAGCATGTTCATGAGCAAGAAGGCGCTGTGCGAGTTCTACGAGCGCGAGTTGGAGGATTGCCGCCAGGCCGGCATTCTGTTCTCGCTGCACGTCAAGGCGACCATGATGAAGGTCTCCCACCCGATCGTCTTCGGTCACTGTGTCAAGATCTATTACAAGGACGCTTTCGATAAGCACGCCAAGCTGTTTGAGGAACTCGGCGTCAACGTCAACAACGGCATGGTCAATCTCTACGACAAGATCAAGACCCTGCCTGAGTCGCTGCGCGACGAGATCGAACGCGACCTGCACGCCTGCCAGGAGCACCGCCCACGGCTGGCGATGGTGGATTCGGCCAAGGGCATCACCAACTTCCACTCGCCCAACGACGTCATCGTGGACGCGTCGATGCCGGCCATGATCCGCGGCGGCGGCAAGATGTGGGGCGCCGATGGCAAACCCTACGACTGCAAGGCAGTGATGCCCGAATCGACTTTCGCTCGCATCTACCAGGAGATGATCAACTTCTGCAAGTGGCATGGCAACTTCGATCCCAGGACCATGGGGACCGTGCCGAACGTTGGCCTCATGGCCCAGCAGGCCGAGGAGTACGGCTCGCATGACAAGACTTTCGAAATCTCCGAGGACGGCGTTGCCAACATTGTTGACCTCGCCACGGGCGAGGTGCTGCTCTCGCAGAACGTCGAGCAGGGCGACATCTTCCGCATGTGCCAGGTCAAGGACGCGGCGATCCGCGACTGGGTGAAACTCGCCGTCACCCGCTCCCGGCAGTCGGGCATGCCGGTGATCTTCTGGCTCGACCCCTACCGCCCGCACGAGAACGAACTGATCCGCAAGGTCAAGACCTACCTCAAGGACCACGATACCAGCGGCCTCGACATCCAGATCATGTCCCAAGTTCGCGCCATGCGCTACACGCTGGAGCGCGTGATCCGCGGCCTCGATACCATCTCGGCCACCGGCAACATCCTGCGCGACTACCTGACCGACCTGTTCCCCATCATGGAACTGGGCACCTCGGCCAAGATGCTCTCCATCGTCCCGCTCATGAACGGCGGCGGGATGTATGAAACCGGTGCGGGCGGCTCGGCGCCCAAGCACGTGCAGCAGCTGGTCGAGGAAAACCACCTGCGCTGGGATTCGCTCGGCGAATTCCTCGCCTTGGCCGTATCCCTCGAGGATCTCGGCCTCAAGGAGGGAAACAAACGCGCCCTATTGCTCGCCAAGACCCTCGATGCCGCCACCGGAAAACTGCTCGACAACCGCAAGTCGCCGTCGCCCAAGACCGGCGAACTCGACAACCGCG
>CAYXZX010000026.1:0-22423 GCA_964469455.1 uncultured Rhodocyclaceae bacterium
CGCAAGTCCCTCGAGCACGCATGTCAGTCACCACCATTTATGAAATGAGTTCTAGCAACCATCCCGGCCAAGAGCTTGAGTGCGTGCCCGCCTGTTCATCAATCCCCCGGGGGCGAAAAGCTTTGGGCGTAAAGCACCATTGGCCGTGGTAGCGAATTCGACTACTATCTCTCCACAGAAATTGCGATTTAGGCGCGACAGGGTGGGTTACGGGATGGCGAGTTGCAGTTGAAGCCATTTTGAAGTTGATCGGTTGACCGCGTTGAACGACAAAGCTTCAGTTAAGTTCTGACGGTCCGTAATACAGGTTATGGTCGGGAGCGCCATTGGAAATCGCCGGAACGTGAATTGAATCCCACGCGCTGAACAACGCGGAAACCGTGCTATCCAGTGTCCTGCCTGCCGTCTCTGCGCCACATCACCTTACGGGCTTCGTTCAAGCGTCTTTTGCCGGTCCTTCTGGCGAGTATCGTTGCAGCTATCGGAGTCATTGACGAAAGTAAGAGCGTAGCGGTCGTGTCGTAGCTGGTTGCGGGTTCAACTATCGTGCATCGAAATATCCGAAGAACCTTTGCCGTCTTGTCTGCGGTGCTCATGCTAGCCATTGGCGCGCGGGCGGCCGACCTGGTGGTGATCGCCAATCCAGAATCGCCGGTGGCAGCCCTTTCCAAAGAGCAGGTGACCGATCTCTTCCTCGGCAAAGCCACATCACTTCCTGGCTTCTGTTGCCCGATGCTGATCGATCAGCCGGAGTCCAGCCCCTTGCGCGAAGTGTTCTACAGCAGCGTTACGGGCAAATCGGCGGCGCAGGCGAAGTCGGGATGGGCGAAGCTGTACTTTACCGGTAAGGCACTGCCGCCCAAGGAAGGCGGCAGCAGCGATGAAATCCGGAAAATGGTGGCCGGCAACAAGAACATGCTGGGTTATGTCGAGAAATCGATGGCTGATGCCAGCGTGAAAGTCGTTTTCGGTGCGCCATGATCGGAGTGGAAATAATGCCGGACGAACTCGATGGGGATTTGAAGTGACGACATTTCGCGCCTGGATGGTGCTTGGCTTGGTCATGGGTCTGCTGCCGCCCTTGCGGCAGGCTCAGGCTGTCGAATTCACCGGTTCCGGCTTTCTGACTTTCGCTGCCGGGAAGATGCTAAAGGGCGAGACTTCCGATGCCTTTTTTGTCAGCGACTACGGCCAAGGCGGCATCTACGAGAAGAGCAAGGGCTGGTCGCTCCGTCCCGACAGCAAACTGGGCTTGCAAGGCGTTGCCACCTTCAATCCCGAATGGTCGGCCACCGTGCAGGTCGTCTCGCGTGGCGCGCGCGATGGCAAGGTCAATCTGGAATGGCTGTATCTGACCTACAAGGCATCGGAAAACCTGGCGCTGCAGGTGGGCCGCAAGCGGCTGCCGCTGTTCTATTATTCGGAGTCGCAGGATGTCGGCATCGCGCTGCCGTGGTTGCGACTGCCGCCACCAGCCTACGGCTGGGACGTGGTGAACTTCAATGGCGCAAACCTGATTTACCGCAACCGGATCAGCGACTGGAATTCCGTCGCCGAAGCGTTTTATGGCAACGAGTCGCGACGCGACAATCCCTATCTGGAAATCTATAACGGTCGTGGCACCGACTGGAACGAGAAATGGAAGAATATCCACGGCGTCGCCTGGACGCTAAGCCGTGATTGGCTTGAACTGCGCTTTTCCTATGTGGGTTCCGGACTTGAATACTGGGATACGCTCGACAAGCCTGGCACTCGTGTTTCGAGCAGGCAGTCGTTCTACTCACTTGCCGCGGCGGTTGATCGAGGCAATTGGCTGGTCCGCGGGGAGATCAGCAAGATCAAGCGGCCTGGAAGGGATTTCCAGGAGCGCGATTGGGCTACCATGCTCGGTGTCGGCTATCGCGTCGGCAGGTGGCTGCCGATGGTGACCTACGCTCGTTTCCAGGGCCGGTACCTGGATGGCAGCCCTAACGAGCGGTTCGACGATCTTTCCCTGTCCCTGCGTTACGACCTGACGCCATCAAGTGCGCTCAAGCTGCAATACGATGCGTTCAAGGACCGCAGTGAAACCGGAATTACGTGCTATCAGGATCCGGTCATTTGCGCCGCCGGTTCGCAGCGTTACGGCAACTCAAGGCTGATCGGCATCTCCTATGACATGGTTTTCTGATGCCCGAAGCGACATCGATCGGTAGTGCGTCTGAAACCTGGTTCGCTGCCACACTTCCCGGCTGGTTCTCGCGCCATCCACACCATTTTCTGATCCTTGCCGGCTTGCTGGTTATTGCCACCTCGTTGTGGAGCGGCTGGCTGGTGGGGCGCTACAACGAGCGCAGCCGTGACGTCGAGCTCGCGAGGGAACTCAGCAGCTATGCTGCGACCCTGGATGGCGGCACCACCAATAGTCGCCTGATGGGAGCCCTCATCCGGCAAGGCCGCTCGGATGTGCTGGCGGCACGGTTGATGAAGAAGGAGTTGTCCGCCCGGGAGAAGGCCGACGTCGAGGCCGAACTCGACGAGGTACGATCGCTCTTCTTCGTACGTGAAGTCTTCCTGATCGGCGCCGAGGGCATTTCTCTCGTCTCCGGCGTTGCGGAAGGTGAAGAAAAATACGTGTCCGAGATCGTTCCCCGATTCCTGAAGGGTGCGATCGAGCAGGGGATGCCCACCGTCTATCCGGCGATTCGCAAAGGCAAGACGGGTCATGACATGGGCATCTATCTTTCCGCCCCAGTCCATTCCATGAAGGATCCCAGCGCGGCGCCGAGTGGCGCCATCGGCGCAAAAATCGACATGGATCGGCTCACCATGCTGCTGACAAGTTGGTCGGGCGGCCCGGCAGTGCTGCTTTCGCCACACGGGGTGGTATACGCCGCAAGCCGCGAGGACTGGAATCTGCGACCGACCCGGCGGGTGACACCGAATCGCCTGCAAGAGATTCGTTCCAGCAGGCAGTTTGGCGATGTCTTCGATGGAACCCAGAATTCGACGCTTCCTTTTGACCGCGAGATGCAGAGGGCCGAGGTGGACGGAGAGTCCTATGCCCTGGCTGCCCAGTCCCTGGATTGGGATGCCCAGAGCGGGGAGTGGGCGATTGTATTGTTCGATCGGCGCTTGCCTTGGTGGCACCAGCCGACGGCCCTGGCGCTGGCTACGTTGGCCGGGTTAGCGATGGCAGGATTGCTGTTCTGGATCTACTACTTGCAGATCACATCGGAAAAGTTGATGCAGGCAAGGCACCAGGCGGACAGCGCGAACCGGGCCAAGAGCGAATTTCTCGCGACGATGAGCCATGAAATTCGCACACCGATGAACGGAATTCTCGGCATGAACTCCCTGCTGCTGGATACCGCGCTCAGCAAAGAGCAGCAGGAGTTGGCAGAAACCGTGCAAACCAGCGCCGAATCGCTGCTTGGTCTATTGAACGACATTCTTGACTTCTCGAAGATCGAGGCCGGCAAGCTGGAAATGGAGATCATCGAGTTCGACCTCCACGCCATGCTAGATGATTTCGGCTACCTGCTGGCCACGCGCGCGCAAGAGAAGGGTTTGGAGTTCATCTATTCGATGGCGCCGGATGTGCCAACTCAGCTGCGTGGAGACCCGGGACGGCTGCGCCAGGTGCTGACCAACCTGACGGGCAATGCCATCAAGTTTACCCACAAGGGCGAGGTGAGTGTTCGGGTGGAGAAAGATGAAGTCGTCGACGGCACTGCCCGGTTACGGTTTACGGTCACGGATTCCGGAATCGGCATTCCGGAAGCCAAGTGCGACCGGCTGTTCCAGAAGTTCACCCAGATCGATTCCTCGACCACGCGCAGATATGGCGGCACGGGTCTCGGACTGGCGATATCGAAGATGCTGGTTGAGATGATGGAGGGCGAAATCGGTGTCAGCAGCCGTGAAGGAGAAGGATCGCGCTTCTGGTTCACGGCTTGCTTCCCGATTTGCGAAACCCGGCAGCGCGTCATCCCCGCGCAGCTCATGATTCGCGGTGTCCATGTTCTGGTCGTCGATGACAACACGACCAACCGAAAGATGATGGGAACGCAACTGGGCGTGTGGGGTGCCCAGGTGGGATTCGCCGAGGACGGTCCGACCGCGTTGGCGCGGCTTGACGAGGCCGCGGCAAGCGGATCGCTTTACCGCATCGCCATCCTCGACATGGACATGCCCGACATGAGCGGCGAGGAGTTGGGTCGGCGCATCCGCGCCGACCGCCGTTACGATGCCATGAGCATGATCATGATGACGTCGGTCGGACAGCGCGGCGATGCCAGGCGTTTCCGCGAGGCCGGTTTTGCCGCTTACCTGACCAAGCCTGTGCGTGAGTCGGACTTTGCCAATACCTTGGCGGTGGTTCTCGACAGCCCGCCTTCCGCCAAACCCGAGTCCCCTCTCGTGACGCGCCACAGCCTGCAGGAAATGAAGCACGCCGCCGCCCGCGTATTGCTGGTAGAGGACAACCTGATCAACCAGCGTGTTGCCGTCGGCCTGCTGAAGAAACTGGGCATCGTCGCGGACATCGCCAATAATGGTCTCGAGGCGATCGCCGCCCTGAAAGAGTTCCGCTACGAACTGGTTTTGATGGACTTGCAGATGCCGGATCTGGGCGGGATGGAGGCGACGCGGCGAATCCGGGACCCCGAGGAGGATGTGCTCGATCACGACGTGCCCATCATAGCCCTCACCGCCAACGCCATGGAGAGCGATCGGGAAGCCTGCCTGCAGGCAGGCATGAACGACTACCTGGCGAAGCCCATCGATCTCGCGGCACTCAGTGACAAGCTTGCCCTATGGCTGCCCGTGCAGAAGCCGGCCCCCTGCGCAGCGCAGCCCGGGAAGGAGGAATCCTTTGCTTCGGACCGGCACTGAGACAGGCGTCGCCCCGGCATGAGGTGTGCCGCGCCATGCTTCTGGAGTTTGAGACTCCCGCTTCGGCGTATCGCCAAGACTGACTTTCACGGAAGTGACTCCAAAGGCGATTGCAGCACAAGCTGGCGTAAAGTGCGCGATTTGGACCCAATGCCCTCCTGACCCATGGACAACAAGCGCACGCTTCGAAATGCAGTCTGGGTGATAGGCCTGCTCGCAATCGTCGCGGCTGTAATCGCGGCGATATACCTGCGTCGATCGGTGCTGGACGGCCAAGTCGAAATAACGCGAAACCTGTCCAGATCGATCGCCAACAACCTGGAAAGCACCCTTGGCACCATCGACTACGTTCTGCATGTGTCCGCCGATGAAATCCAACATCTCAAGGAAATCCGCCAGGATGACTACCAGCAGGTAACGGATTTTCTTGCCAGGCAACAGGAGCACTTTCCCGAAATCGACCTGTTGCGGGCGACCAATGCCCAGGGGGAGGCAATCTGGGGCAAGGGCGTTGACCCGGCTCAGCGAGCCAGCCTCGCGCAGCGCGACTACTACAAGAAGCTTCGGGATGATTCGCGGTTGGGGATGCAGATCTCCGAACCGATCATCGGCAAGATTTCGCAACGCTGGATCTGGCTGATGGCTCGCCGGATCAACAATCCCGATGGAACATTTGCCGGTGTCGTCTATGCATCGCTGTTCATCGACGATCTGGTCAGGATGTTCGAGCAGGTCAAGCTCACGCCCGGCAGTGCGATCAGTCTGCGCGACGAGAACATGAAGGTCGTTGCGCGCACCACCTTCGATGGCACCCCTCCGCTTCCGATCGGCGATAGCCGCCTGTCCGAGGGACTTCAAAGCGAGTTGGTGCTTGGATCTTCCGAGGGGACGTACGAAAGCGGGGCGTCCACCGCCGACGGTATCGATCGAGTCTACACGTTCCGGCATAGCGACAAGTACGGCTTCACGCTGTTGGTTGGCATCCCGAAGTCGTACATCACCATGGTATGGCTGAAACTGGCATCGATGGTCCTGGCGTTGCTGGTGATCTTTCTCATGAGCCTGATGCTGGTCACCAAACACCTCGAACGCAAGCTCGCGGATCGTCTGGAAAGCGAAGCGCGAACGGCACGCGAAGAAGAACGAAGCCTGCTCAAGATACTGATAGGGACCATCCCGAACCTGATCTGGTTGAAAGATCTCGATGGCGTCTATCTCGCGTGTAATCGCGAATTTGAACGGTTTTTTGGTTTTCCCGAATCGGAAATCGTCGGCAAGACAGATTACGACTTCGTTGACAAGGAACTTGCGGATTTCTTCCGCCAACACGATCGCGCCGCCGTCTTGGCGGACAAACCGACCGTCAACGAGGAATGGATCACCTATGCCGACGATGGCCACCGTGCCTTGCTGGTGACCACCAAGACACCGATGCGCAGGCCAGATGGCGGCCTGATCGGTGTTCTCGGGGTTGCCCACGATGTAACGCAGGAACGGCAGGCGGAAGCGGCGTTGCGCGAAAGCGAGGAGCGCTTCCGCCGACTGTTCGAGTCGTCACCCGACGCAGTCTGGATGATGGAAGGCCATCGATTCCTGAAAGGCAATCCTGCTGCCGTGCAGATGTTTGGCGTAGCCGATGACGAAGCGTTCGCTGGCCTGCATCCATCGGAGATCTCTCCCATCTTCCAGCCCGACGGCGAGAGATCTGCCGAGAAAGCCGAGCGGTTGATGAGGCTTGTCGATGAACAAGGAACGCAGCGCTTCGAGTGGATTCATAAGCGAGTTGACGGCACGGAATTCGATGCCGAAGTGACGCTATTCTCGATTGACCTTCGGGGTGAGAGGGCTCTTTATGGAGTGATCCGGGACGTTACCGATCGAAAGCGCGCAGAGCGTGAGCTGGATCAGTATCGCCTCAGGCTTGAAGACTTGGTCGCCGAGCGAACCCGGGATCTCCAGCGGACTCACCAGCAATTGGAGGACACGCAGTTCGCCATGAATAAGGCAGGGATCGGCGTCGAATGGTTGGATGCCAAGAGTGGCCGACACCTATATGCCAATGAGTTCGCGGCAGAGCTGTTGGGTTACACGCAAGAAGAAATGCTCGAGTTGAGCGTTTCGGACATCAATCCGGAGTTTCCCCCGGACCGCTTCCGGGAAGCTGCAGACGTTATTCGCCAGCGAGGAAGTATCCGGATGGAAACGGTGCACCAGCGCAAGGACGGGCGCCTCATCCCGGTCGAGGCAATTGTTCATGGCTCCACCAACTCATCGGGTGTGATGGATCGTTTCGTTGTCTTCGTCACGGATATCACTACCCGTAAGCAAACTCAACAGAGTCTCGTCGAGGCGAAACAAGCAGCTGAAGCCGCCAACGTTGCGAAGAGCGCCTTCCTGGCGAACATGTCGCACGAGATACGGACGCCGTTGAATGCCATCACTGGCATGGCCTATCTCATCCGCCGAACCGGTCTGATGCATGAACAGACGGAGCAGATGGCCAAGCTCGAAGGGGCGAGTGAACATCTGCTTGGCATCATCAACGCCATCCTCGAACTGTCCAAGATCGAAGCCGGCAAGTTCGTCCTGGAAGCAGCACCTGTCCATGTCGAAAGCGTGATCGGCAACGTCTTGTCCATTCTGCGCGAACGCGCCGAAGCCAAGCACCTGCCCCTGGTCACCGAAGTCGACGCCTTGCCCGCCGACCTGGTCGGTGATCCCACCCGGCTCCAGCAAGCCTTTCTCAACTACGCGAGCAACGCCATCAAGTTTACCGAGGCCGGCAGCGTCGCCCTGCGGGTCAAGCGCGTCGAGGAGGATGCAGAGAGCGCGTTGGTCCGGTTCGAGGTTCAGGACACCGGGATCGGCATCGATCCTGACGTATTGTCCCGCCTGTTTGCGGCCTTCGAGCAGGCAGATACCTCGACCACCCGCAAGTACGGCGGGACGGGCTTGGGCTTGGCCATTACCAAAAAGATTGCTGAACTGATGGGTGGCACGGCCGGTGCCGAAAGCGTACCGGGGGTCGGCAGCACCTTCTGGTTTACTGTCCGGCTGAAGAAGGGATCGGCGGAAGCGTCGGCCACCCAACATCACCATGACGAATCTGCCGAAGAGATCCTGAAGCGCGACTTTCGGGGCACGTTGATTCTTCTTGCGGAGGATGAACCCATCAACCTGGAGATTGCCCGGACGCTGCTGGAGGATGCCGGGCTGGTGGTAGATACGGCGGAGGACGGTGCCGAGGCATTGCGCAAGGCGGCCGAGAAAGACTACGCCTTGATCGTGATGGACATGCAGATGCCACGGATGGATGGATTGGAGGCGACGCGCCGGATACGGCGGCTACCTCAGCGTGGTCAAACTCCGATCCTGGCGATGACCGCCAATGCTTTTGCCGAAGACAAGGCGCGCTGCTTCGAGGCGGGCATGAACGACTTCATCGCCAAGCCGATAGACCCCGGCCTTCTGTTCGCCGCCACTCTGGCCTGGCTGAAGCCAACTGTAGTGTCCGACTAACCAGCCATTTCTGGTTTCCGGGGCGATTAAGCTGATCCATTCGTCCTCCTGCGGATAGTCAGGCTTCATCCATTGGCCGGCCCGTCCTCGTGCTGGCTCATCTGGTGAGCTAGTACCCTCGTATCATTTCTGCAGACCCGATTCAATCGAGATTGCGCTGAGCGGCGGGCGATTGGGGAAAGGTCACCGCGTACGTGTATCCACGTATGTATTGCCTCGTATTGTCGACGGTTTATCCAATGAATAATCTGCTCCACATAGAAAGCTGCATTATCCGCACAGAATCGTACCCATGAAAAGAAGTGCCAACGTGACGAATCAGGACGGCCTGCTGATTGCCGAGCTTAGCGATGGCCGGTTATTAAGCGGCGAAAACTTGAACGGCATGGCGGTCGCGCTTTTTGAGGCCGGAGTCGAGGCACACGAAGTGGCCTACCGATGGCAATCAGGGCTTCGGATGATCTCGGCGGGGCAGCAAGTAGCCTTGCGAGCGGAACTGCATCGTCTCGAGGTTGCATTGGTTCCGCTTGGCAAGGCGACCGCAATCACGTGATTGATCGGCGTCGTTAAGGCAGCCTGGCGTTGGTGACTGGTGAAAAGCTGCCGCGAGAATGCACGACCCGGCCCTGACATCCCGCTACGATACGCGGGGCGCGAGACGTATCCGTTGGCACTACCGAGGATAGCCGAACGTTTTTGGCGAGGATGGTCTGCTGACTCGGGCCGCGACCGAGGGCCGCCGCCAAGCTGATCAAGGTCAGCCGGGAAAGTCCGGCGCGGTGCCGTTGGTCATTTCGTCCTCAGGATCATCTGAGTGCAACGGAAGAGCGCCAGCTTGCGGCCACTGGCTTCGTCCGTCACCACCGCATCCCACACCTGCGTCGTCCGGCCGAGATGCTGAGCGCTTGCGGTACAGGCCACCGAGCCTTCTGTCACCGTTCCCAGATAATTGCTCTTCAACTCGAGGGTGGTGAAGGAATGCGCTCCTTCGGGAAGATGGGCGATGGTCGCATAGCCGCAGGTGGTGTCGGCCAAGGCAACGACGCTGGCTGCGTGCAGAAACTCGTTGGGTGCGATGTGCAGCTTCTGGATGGGCATGCGGCTCATTACCTGCCCGGATTGCAGCCCCGTGATCTGGATCCCGAGGTAGCCGGGCAGATACTCCCTGCTGCGTTCGTTCAGGACGTCGATGGTGATGTCCGTTCTGAGTGCGCTCACGGAGCCACCGGTACGTTGTGCTCGAAGGACTTTTCTTCGCTGCGCGACTGGATGCGCCAGCCAGCCGGTGTCCGAACATAGGTGTCCAGGTACCAAAGGCCGAAGAACGCAACCTGGATACCGCCTTGCCGGCGCGGAAAAGACATGGGGTTGAAGCACATCACTCGACCGGTGGCAGTGTCGCCGTCGATTCTGATTTCCGCATTGCCCATCAAATGCTGGTAGGCGGGAAATGTCGGTAATACCTTCGTCAACCAGGTCTTGGCCTCCGGATAACTGCCGGCAACGCCGCCGAACGCCCGATAATCGACATGAGCATCAGGTGCGAACACGACATCGAGGCGATCGAAGTTCTTGCCGTCGATGGCCGCCGCATACTCATAGAGCAACTGCTGGATTTCGATCCTGTCGGAAATCTCTTGCAGACTCAACATGGGCTCAGTTCCTGAAAGCGTTTTCGGTGGTTGGAAACTAGGCGCGAAGATGGGGATTGCGCTCAACAGCCGATGAATTCGCCGCCATTGGTATCGAGAATGGCGCCGGTGATTGCACTCGCGTAGTCGGACACCAGGAACATCGCGGCGCGGGCGCATTCGTCATCGGTCACGATGCGGCCCAAGGCGATATTGGCGGCAATCGGCTTGATGATCTCCGCCTCCGAAACGTTGCGGGACGCCGAGGCGCTCTTGACATAGCCCTGCACTGGGGCGCCCCACATCCATCCGGGGTGAATGCTATTGACACGAATGTTGTGGCAGCCCAGTTCCTTGGCCAGATACTTGGCGGCCACCATAAGCGCGCCCTTGGATGCTGCGTAACCGGCTTCGCTGGGAAAGGGTTTGCGCGTCGCCATGGTGTTGACCATGGCGATGGCGCCTCCGCCGATTTTCTTCATGGCCTTGACTGTCTCCTGGGTCATGGTCATGGTGCCTATGACGTTGGTGTCAAAACACTTGCGCCAGTCATCCAGGTCCGCAGTCTCGATGCCCTCGAAGTTACCATGATAAAAGGCGCTATTGACCAAGCCGTCGATGCGGCCAAAGCGCGCTTCCGTTGCCTGCACCAGCCGCTGGCATTGACCACGGTCGGTGATGTCGGTCGGTTGCTTCAGTACCTGGCAGTCCGGCGCCACGTCCTTCATGCGCCCCTCGGCGTCTTCGAGACTCGAGGCCGAGCGAGCGGCAATGGCGACATGGGCACCTTCGCGGGCCGCTTCAATGGCAAGCTTGACGCCGAGGCCCGGGCCGATTCCCGAGATGATGACAACCTTGTTCTTCAATAGCATGGATGTGTTCTCCTGACGGCCGACGAGTTGTCCCGAAGCCGAAGACTATCGCGCCACCACGGGCGGTGCAAGCCATGGCCTGCGTGGCGACTTTCGGGGGGCTCCATCTGGTATAGTATTAGCGTTATCTGATTGTCATCGAATCAACAACGGTTAGGTTAGAGGAGACTGCGATGTTCCACGTACTGAAGAATGTGTCCGTGCTCGCCGTGGCCGGTACCGCGCTTGTCGGCTGCTCGAACATGCAAATGGGCTCGGAGCAGGCGAAGACAGTTGCTACCGGTTCCGCCGCCGGCTCGGCCACGAGCAATGCCAATTCACAACTCGAGAAGTGCTCGGCATCGCTGGGCACGCTGGCGATCGCGGAGGATACGCAGGCTTCCTGGTACAGCATTCTTTCCGGTCAGATGAAGCTCGGCTCAACCGTTCCGGTGCTCAAGCTGATTATCCAGCAGTCAAATTGTTTCGTCGTGGTCGAACGCGGCAAGGCGATGAGTAACATCATGGGCGAGCGCGCCTTGGCCGAGTCGGGTGAAATGCGACAGGGCTCGCGATTCCAGAAAGGGCAAATGGTCGCCGCCGATTACACGATGAGCCCGTCGGTGACATTCAGCAACCAGAACGCCGGCGGACTGGGCGGCGCGCTGGGCGGTCGAATTGGCGGCGTCGGCGCCTTGTTGGGGGGCAGCTTGAACTACAAGGAAGCCAGCACCGTGCTGACTCTGATCGATAACCGTTCGAGCGTCCAACTCGCCGCGGCTGAAGGCAGCGCAAGAAACATGGACCTTGGCGCCGTCGGCGGGATTATCGGCAGCGCGGCTGGTGGCGGCCTGGGCGGCTATTCCAACACTGCGGAAGGAAAGGTGATCGTGGCGGCGTTTACGGATGCCTACAACAACATGGTCAAGGCTGTGCGGAACTACAAGGCACAGGAAGTGAAGGGCGGGCTCGGCACTGGCGGCCAGTTGGGTGTCCAGGGGGGCAGCACGCCAGCAAGCCAGGAACTCGGAAAGCCGGCGGCCGATGCCAAGAGCACCAGTTCCACGACGACCAGCACCAAGAAGACAACCAAGAAGTAAACCTCGTCGCGAGCGAGACGGCCATCCTCCCGGAAGGGGCCGGCTGGCAGGTATCTGTCATTAGGTTCTCGCGAGAGGGTTGACTCGCGTCATTACTTGACTAATATAGTCGGCAATAACACGAGCCCCCAAACCCGATCGAGAGGAGTACAAGATGATTCACTTGAATGGCAGAGAGATTGCGACTGACGCCGAAGGTTACTTGGCAAATCTGGATGATTGGTCGGAAGATGTTGCGGAGTATCTGTCCAGGCAGGACAGCCTTGAACTGACCGAGCGCCACTGGCGACTGCTCAACTGGATACGCCATTACTATCAAGAATATGGTACGGCGCCCAACCTGCGGGTGATGACGAAAACCATCGGTGCAGACCTAGGCGAGGAATGGGCCGACAAGAGATTCCTTTTCGATCTGTTTCCCTATGGCCCCGCGAAACAGGCTGCACGCTATGCCGGGATGCCGAAACCGACAGGTTGCGTATGACCAATGCTCGGCGGGCGCAACGGATGTTGAAACAAGCCTGAGTTATTGCTTGCGCTGGAGGCGGCGGGCTGCTACTGCCCGTTGCAGTTGGCGGAAATGCTCCTCCATGTTGTGCTGGCGGTAGATTTCCAGCATCGCATGAAAAGCGCGCCGGGCCTCGGTTCCGATCAGCAAACGTTCGGCGAGTCGGTCAGCCAGTTCACGATCCGCGAATCGCAAGGCAACTTGGATTGCGTCGAGCGAGGCCTCCGCGCTTAGTTCGATGCGACCGAGTTCGGTGCGCATCCGCTCGAAGCGTTTCTCACCAGCTTCGTCGTCTAGCAGCATTGTTTCCAGGCAATCGATGTTGAGGCGCTCTTCGGCGGAGATTCGCGCACGTTCTTCCCCGGGGAGATCGGCCAACTTGGCGCGTGCCAGTTCGCAGTCGCCTCCGGCAAGCGCGGTGCGTACCAGTTCGATCCGATCGGTGACTGGAATACCGCCAATCTGGTCATTGGCGATTACTTCCTCGATGAGTCGCTGCGCCGTTGTGAAGTCGCCATTCAACTTTGCCACGGACGAAAGCATGCGTTTGCGCGCCCAATTACGTGGGGTACGCACGGCAATGTCTTGGAGAACTTGTTGGGCGCGCTCGAACTGCCCCAGATCGCAACAGATTTCCGCTTTCAAATCGTAGGCGTCGAAGTAGTTTGGCGCCATGGCCAGCACGCCGTCGACAGCGCTGTTGGCTTCCTCGAAACGGTTGAGCCGACGCAAGGCACGCGCTTGGCCGGCGAGTGCCCACGGAAACGGGTGAATAGCAATGATC
The DNA here is from genome assembly GCA_964469455.1 of uncultured Rhodocyclaceae bacterium. GTDB lineage: Bacteria > Pseudomonadota > Gammaproteobacteria > Burkholderiales > Rhodocyclaceae > Fen-999. The sequence goes on from CAYXZX010000026.1 coordinate 13,269, forward strand.
TCGCTATAGCGCTGGAGGGCTTGCTCCGCACGATCAGCCTTGAGCAGCGTTTCGGCACGGGCGCGCAGGATGTCGAATCGGTAGGGCTTGCTTTCGTCGCTTGCTGAAAGGGCGTCGAGTTCCGTGAGAGCGCCGTCGAGGTCGCCGCTGCGCTTACGGTTGTAATAATGCCGGAAAAATATCTTCTTCCGGATCAGGCGATCCATGCGCGTCCGCAGCATCTCGGGCGAAAATGGCTTGATGATGTAATCGTCGGGGGCAAGTTCGACAGCCGCCACCACCTGTTCGTAGCTGCGTTCCGCCGTTACCATCAGGAAGGCAACATTGTCGGGGAGACAATCCGAGCGGCGCAACTCCTCGAGCAGTTGCTGTCCCGTGCGGCCACTGCCGAGAACATAGTCGCAAATGATGATGTCCGGGATTTCCGCACGGATGCGATGATGCGCTTCGACAAAATTCTGGGCCTGGTCGACCGAGAATCCGCCCATCGACTGGATGCATATCTTCAATGTCTGGCGCGAGGCCTCCTGATCGTCAATCACCAGATAACGCAGCTCCTTATACGGCGCGCCGGATGTACTTCCGCTTCGGGCCGTGGAGGGTTCGGAGAATAGTGAGGCGAGTCGCTCGGATTGAAGCATTCAGGGAAGCAGCAACTGAAAGGACGCACCGCCAAGTGATGCGTCGCTGCCAAGCAGCAGTTCACCATTGACGTCATGGCGCCGGTGCAGATGCGCGACGCGGCGCGCGATGAACAGTCCTACGCCGGAGTGGGTGCCATCGGCGTGCGACGGCAAATGGTCAGGGAACCCCGGCCCATCGTCGGCGACGCTTAACAGCAACTGGCCATCTGCATCACCGACCCGCAGGTGAACCTGCTGTCGTGCGTGCCGCAAGGCGTTTTGCACCGCATTGACCAGGCAATCGGCAATCAACTCCCGATCGAAAACCCAAAAGTCGGGCCCCCGCCGGTCCAGGACGATTTGAACGTCATCCTGGCGGCTGTAGCGTACACGGGCGATCACGTCGTCGAGGAAGCCGGACAGTTCCACCGGCATCATCGACACGGGATTCTCGTGTCGGGCGAGCCTATACGCTGAAAGAAGCTTCGACAGGCGCTCGGCGCCAGTTGACATCGCGTGCTCGGTTTCGGCGAGCGCGGGGAGTGCATCGGCCGCGCGGTCGTTCCGAATTGCCTGCCTCGCCGCATACACGCGGGCGAGCGCATCGAACAGGCTGTTCTTGACGTCGTGGATGCCCGACGCAATTACGTCGATGACATGAGGAGTATCCAAGTGCATGATGGACGAATGCTATCGTCTTCATTCGTCTCTTGCCAGCAAGATGTGGTGGACAGCGAGGTTCTGTACGGCGACGACGCTGGAGCCTAGCGCGGCGTCGTGTGGGCAATCGTTTCGGCATTGATGTCGCGGCCACTGCGCTGGAAGAAACAGGTTGCCATGCTCGAGGCAGCACAGGCTGCCCAGAAACCGAGAAAGCCGATTGAATACGTGGCCATGGGCGAAAAGCTCACGGGCCGGCCAAAGAGATAGAGTTCCTGCGGGTCGACGATCGTGAAGAATACGATCTCGGCGATGCCCGCGACAAGAAATGACGGCCACAGGATGTAGTAGAGTTTGCCCATTGTTGTCTCCTAAGGACGGTTATTTATGCGCCTCCGCCATCATAGGAGAAAATTGATATGCGTCAATATTTGCGGGGGCGTCCTTGCGCGGCCGGTTTCGTCCTGCGCGGGGCTGGCCCGACTTCCCCCGGTTGCGATGCGGGTACGAGATGCTTCTTGCCGTTGCCGATGAGGTCCGCGCGGCCCATGGCTTTTAGCGCGTCGCGCAGGGTGGGCCAGTTCTTCGGGTCGTGATAGCGCAGGAAGGCCTTGTGCAGTTTCCTCTGCCGTCCTCCGCGGACGACTGCCACCGCCTCCGACTCGGGGGACACGCGCTTGAGTGGATTCTTTTCGCTGTGCCACATGGCCGTGGCGAGCGCCAGCGGCGTCGGCAGGAAGGTCTGCACCTGGTCCAGCCGGAAATTGTTGCGCTTCAGCCAGAGCGCCAGTTCCAGCATGTCCTCGTCCGTCGTCCCCGGATGTGCGGCGATGAAGTAGGGGATCAGGTACTGTTCCTTGCCGGCTGCCTTCGATGCCTGCTCGAACATGCGCTTGAATTTCTCGTAGCTGACCATGCCAGGCTTCATCATCTTCGACAGCGGACCTTCCTCGGTATGCTCGGGCGCGATCTTCAGGTAGCCGCCGACATGGTGGCTGACCAGTTCCTTGACGTACTCCGGCGAGCGCACGGCGAGGTCGTAGCGCAGGCCCGAGCCGATCAGCACCTTCTTTACGCCTGGGACCCGACGCGCCTCGCGGTACAAATGCACCAGCGCCGAATGGTCGGTGTTCATGTTCGGGCAGATGTCCGGATAGACGCATGAGAGGCGCCGGCAGGCCGCCTCGATCGTCGCGTCCTTGCAGGCCATGCGGTACATGTTGGCGGTCGGGCCGCCGAGGTCCGAGATGACGCCGGTGAAGCCGTGCGTCTTGTCGCGGATCTCCTCGATCTCGTGCAGGATCGATGCTTCCGAGCGACTCTGGATGATGCGTCCCTCGTGCTCGGTTATCGAGCAGAAGGTGCAGCCACCGAAACAGCCGCGCATGATGTTGATGGAAAAGCGGATCATTTCCCATGCCGGGATCTTCGCGTCGCCATAGCTCGGGTGCGGAGCGCGCGCGTAGGGCAGGCCGAAGACGTGGTCCATCTCGGCAGTGGTCAGCGGGATCGGCGGCGGGTTCAGCCAGACGTCGCGCTCTCCGTGCCCCTGCACGAGGGCGCGCGCGTTGCCGGGGTTCGATTCGAGGTGGAAGATGCGCGAGGCTTCGGCGTAGCGCACCGGGTCGTCCTTCACTTCCTCGTAGCCGGGCAGGCTCAGGTAGGTGCGTTGCCGTTCCGCCGGCGTGCCGCCATGTCTGACTTTCACCCAATCTTCACTTGGCGTCCAGCCGCGCGGCGCCATGAACGCCGTACCGCGCAGGTCACGGATGTCGACGATTTTCACGCCCTTGGCGAGGCGGTGGGCCAGTTCGACCAGCGCCCGCTCGGCGTTGCCATAGAGGAGCAGGTCGGCCTTGCTGTCGGGGAGGATGGAACGCCGTACCTTGTCGGACCAGTAGTCGTAGTGCGCGACGCGCCGCAAAGACGCTTCGATGCCACCGACGATCACGGGGACGTCGGCGTAGGCTTCGCGGCAGCGCTGGGCATAGACCACTGCGGCGCGGTCGGGCCGGCGGTTCGGTGCGGCGTCGGGTGTGTAGGCGTCGTCGGAGCGGATCTTGCGGTCGGCCGTGTAGCGGTTGACCATCGAATCCATGTTGCCGGCGGTGACGCCGTAGAACAGGTTCGGGCGACCCAATGCCCGGAAGGGTTCGGCCGATTGCCAGTCCGGCTGGGCGATGATACCGACGCGGAAACCCTGCGCCTCCAGCAGCCGTCCGACCAGCGCCATGCCGAAGCTCGGGTGGTCGATGTAGGCGTCGCCGGTGACGATGATTGCGTCGCAGGAATCCCAGCCCAGCGCCTCCATCTCGGCACGCGACATGGGCAGGAAGGGCGCCGTGCCGAAGCGGTGCGCCCAGTGCTTGCGGTAGAAAGTGAGCGGTTTCGCGACCGTCACGCCAGCTTCCAGCGACTCATGCTGGGCACGTGGCGGGCGAGGAAGTCCATCTGGTCGGCGAGGATGTGACGGTTGCAGAGGATGAGGTACTCGGCCTTGTTCGGCACGTAGGGCGCGTAAAGCAGCTCCATGCCCGCCTGTTCCGGCGTGCGGCCGCTCTTCGACTGATTGCAACCGCGGCACGCGGTGACGACGTTCATCCAGGTGTCACGGCCGCCTTGCACGACCGGTACGACATGGTCACGCGTCAAGCGCTGCCCTGGCAACTCATCACCACAGTAGGCGCAGACATGGCGGTCGCGGTGGAAGAGTTCGCGGTTGGACAAAGGCGGAATCTTGTGCAGCGACTTGCCGGCGAGCGCTTTGCCCTTGATGGCGATAATGCTGTTGGTCTCGATCGCGGAGCGTACGCCGGTGGTGCGATTGGTGCCGCCGTGAAAGACGAAGCTGTGCGCGCCGATCGCCCAAGCCACCAGGTCCTTGGCGTAGTAGAAGCAGGCGTGCTGCCAGTTCACCCATCGGTGAGGCGCGCCGTGCTGGTCGAGCGTGAGAATCAGCGGATAGGTGCCCATGCCTTAGAATCCACGAACCGCGACAATCTATCAGAGCGTGGAAATTTTGCCTATCGCTACCTGGTCCGCCGCGACATCGATTGATCCGAGCTTCAGTCGGGCGCTGGCTGTATCGCTTGTTTTTCACCTGGCGTTATTCTGGCCGGCGTTTCCGGATGAGCGTGCCGCTGTTGCAGCGGCCCCCTTGCTCGCTGTGTTGCGTCCGGGTGGCCAATCGACGGTGCATGACGAGAGTCCCGCCGTGTCCCGGAGTCCGGCGCTGCAGCGTAGCGGAGGGCGGGATCGGGTTGTTGCCAGGAAGCTTGACCGCTTCGATGGCGCGGACCCCGCAACGACTCGATCTTCAGCTGATAGCTCGCGCATCGAATCGGCAGCGGGCGATCGGCCGGAGTCGAGCGCAATTACGAACCATGTCCGTACGGTTCCTTCGGCGATGCCGGCAACGCCAGGCTTGGATGCCGAGGGCTTGCGCGGCTTTCGGGTTGAACTGGCGCGCGAGGCACGCCGCCACAAGCACTATCCTGCCCAGGCGATGGAGTATGGTTGGCAAGGCACCGTCGAAGTCGAAGTGACGATCAGGGTCGGAGGGGTTGCCAAGGACGCGAGGTTGGCTCGGACAAGCGGACATCCCTTGCTCGACTCGGCCGCCGTGGAGATGATGACTCGGGCACTGACAACCACCACCGTGCCCGCCGTCCTGCGCGAACGGGATTTCTTGCTTACCCTGCCGGTGGTGTTCGAACTACCCCAATGAGGTGGAGGGCGTGGGCGCCGGTTGCTCGGCTTCCTCGAACACCAGTTTGATCTTCTCGTCGGGATCGAGGTCGATGATGATCCGGCCACCGTGCTGGAGACGGCCAAACAGCAACTCGTCGGCGAGCGCCGAGCGAATCGAATCCTGGATCAATCGCGCCATCGGCCGCGCACCCATCAGCGGGTCGAAGCCTTTTTCGGCCAGCCACGCGCGCAGCGCATCGGTGAAGATGGCCTCGACTTTCTTCTCGTGCAGTTGCCCCTCGAGCTGCATCAGGAATTTGTCGACCACACGCAGAATGATCTCGGTGTCGAGCGCCTTGAAGGAGATCATGCCGTCAAGCCGGTTCCGGAATTCCGGCGTGAACATGCGCTTGATCTCGGACATTTCGTCGCCGGTTTCCTTGTTGCTGGTAAAGCCGATGCTGGTCTTCTGCAGCGCTTCGGCGCCGGCATTGGTGGTCATGACGATGACGACATTGCGGAAGTCGGCCTTGCGGCCGTTGTTGTCGGTCAGCGTGCCGTGGTCCATCACCTGCAACAAAATATTGTAGACGTCCGGATGGGCCTTTTCGATTTCATCCATCAGGAGCACGGCATGCGGCTTCTTGGTTACTGCCTCGGTCAGCTGGCCTCCCTGGTCGAAACCGACATAGCCGGGCGGCGCGCCGATCAGGCGGCTAACGGCGTGACGCTCCATGTATTCGGACATGTCGAAGCGGATCAATTCGATGCCCATGCAATACGCGAGCTGGCGCGCCACTTCGGTCTTGCCGACGCCCGTTGGACCGGAAAACAGGAAGCAGCCGATTGGCTTTTGCGGATTGCCTAGTCCGGAGCGAGACATCTTGATCGCCTTGGCCAGTGCTTCTATGGCCTGGTCCTGACCAAAGACCACGCTCTTCAGATCCCGCTCGAGGTTGCGCAGGGCCGAGCGGTCATCGGCCGACACATGCTGGGGCGGAATCCGCGCGATCTTGGCGACGATTTCTTCGATCTCCTGCTTGCCGATCACTTTCTTCTGCTTCGATTTGGGCAGGATGCGCTGCGCCGCCCCCGCCTCGTCGATGACGTCGATGGCCTTGTCGGGCAAATGACGGTCGGTGATGTACTTGGCCGAGAGTTCGGCTGCGTTGGTGATGGCGGCGGCCGAGTACTTGACGCCATGGTGTTCCTCGAACCGGCTCTTGAGTCCGCGCAGTATGGAAACGGTTTCGACTACGGTAGGCTCGTTGACGTCGATCTTCTGGAAGCGCCGCGACAGCGCATGGTCCTTCTCGAAGACGCCGCGGAACTCGTTGTAGGTCGTGGCACCGATGCACTTCAGCGCCCCCGACGACAGCGCCGGCTTGAGCAGGTTGGACGCGTCGAGCGTGCCCCCCGATGCGGCACCCGCGCCGATCAGGGTATGAATCTCGTCGATGAAAAGAATGGCGTCGGGGTTATCGGCTAGTTGCTTCAACACGCCTTTCAGGCGCTGTTCGAAATCACCGCGATACTTGGTGCCCGCCAATAGGGCACCCATGTCCAGCGCATATACGGTGGCATGCGCCAGTATCTCGGGAACACGGCCATCGACAATGCGTTGAGCCAGGCCTTCGGCGATCGCCGTCTTGCCGACGCCTGCTTCCCCGACCAGCAGCGGGTTGTTCTTGCGTCGGCGGCACAATGTCTGGATGACGCGCTCCAACTCCTTTTCCCGTCCCACGAGCGGATCGATCTTGCCCACCAGCGCCGACTGATTGAGATTCTGGGTGAAATTCTCCAGCGCGCCAGCCGGTGCCTGGCTTTCCGGTTCCTGCTCCGTCGCTTCTTCCCCTTTCGATCCGGGCTGCGGTCCCTTGGTGATGCCATGCGAGATGAAATTGACGACATCCAGGCGCGAGACGTTCTGCTTCTGGAGAAAGAAGACTGCATGCGAGTCCTTTTCGCCGAAGATCGCCACAAGGACGTTGGCGCCGGTGACTTCCTTCTTGCCCGACGACTGCACGTGAAGGATGGCGCGCTGGATGACCCGCTGGAAGCCCAGTGTCGGCTGGGTGTCGATCTCGTCGGTGCCGCCGACCGCTGGAGTGTGCTGGTCAACGAATGCGGTGAGTTCGGCGCGCAGCTCTTCGATGTTGGCGGCGCAGGCACGAAGAACCTCGGCGGCCGAGGGATTATCCAGCAGCGCAAGCAGCAGGTGTTCCACCGTGATGAATTCGTGGCGCTTCTGCCGAGCCTCGACGAATGCCATGTGGAGGCTGACTTCAAGTTCCTGGGCAATCATTCAGTTCTCCTCCATCACGCATGCCAGCGGATGCTGGTTCCTGCGAGCAAAGGCGGTGACTTGCTCGACTTTTGTTGCCGCTACGTCTCTCGGAAAAATGCCGCAAACGCCCCGGCCTTCGCGGTGCACTTTCAACATGACTACAGTTGCCTGCTCGCGATTCATGGCAAAGAAGTTTTCCAGTACGACGACCACGAAATCCATCGGTGTGAAATCGTCGTTCAACAGCATAACCTTGTAAAGTGGCGGCGGCTTGATCCTGGCTTTCTGTGGCTCCAGGACAACACTGCCTTCCCGTTGCGTTTTCCGAGCAGACATAATTTGATTCTAATGCCTATTCCCGGGCCTTCAACACGGACAGCAAGAGGGGAATAGCGGCGTTATCGCGTTGCATTTTCGACAAAGGAAATTCCTTCTTTCGGCCAGGCCGGTTAAGCCATGTTGTTGTGCAACAAAGAATTTTCTTGACGCTCCGGCCGGAAATGCGTAAAAGGCGAAACGTGTTTGGTTCGAGCCTCACCGCTGCGCTGTTTCAGGAACCGCCCCGCTGTCCTTCAGTACTCTGATTCACCGCTTGGCTTCCTAGGCTGTAGAGACTTTGAAACGCAAACATGTTCTGGCGTGTTTTGCGCGCTGGTGTGTTTTCTGTTTATTGGGAAGAGGTTTATGGCAACTGGCACCGTCAAGTGGTTCAACGACTCCAAGGGTTACGGCTTCATCACTCCGGATGATGGCAGCGAGGATCTTTTCGCACATTTCTCCGCGATCTCGATGGCCGGCTTCAAGACCCTGAAGGAAGGCGAAAAAGTTTCCTTCGATGTCGTGCAGGGCCCAAAGGGCAAGCAGGCGTCGAACATTCAGAAGGCCTAAGCGGCCTCCGGAATGCAAGAGGCCTGCCGGGTAACCCCGGCAGGCCTTTTTTTGCTTTTCGCCGCGCCGAGCCGATGGCGAATGCCATGTCTTACATGCGGTCGATCATCGCCTGGCCGAATGCCGAGCACTTCACTTCGGTTGCACCTTCCATCAGTCGGGCGAAGTCATAGGTGACGACCTTGTCGCCAATGGCGGTTTCCATCGACTTGATGATCAAGTCCGCGGCTTCGCGCCAACCCATGTGCCGCAACATCATTTCAGCCGACAGGATCAGCGAGCCCGGATTCACGTAGTCCTTGCCGGCGTACTTTGGCGCCGTGCCGTGCGTGGCCTCGAAGCAGGCGTAGAGGTCTGAGATATTCGCGCCGGGCGCGATGCCGATGCCGCCGACCTGCGCCGCGAGGGCGTCGGAGATGTAATCGCCATTCAGGTTGAGCGTGGCGATCACGTCGTACTCCGCAGGCCTCAACAGGATCTGCTGAAGGAAGGCGTCGGCGATGGCGTCCTTGACGACGATTTCACGGCCAGTATTCGGGTTCTTGAATGAACACCACGGGCCACCGTCGATTGGTTTGGCACCGAACTCGCGCTGCGCGAGCCCGTAACCCCAGTCGCGGAATGCCCCTTCGGTGAACTTCATGATGTTACCTTTGTGCACCAAGGTGATGCTCTTTCTGTCGTTGGCGATCGCGTACTTGATTGCCGCGCGAACCAGCCGCTCCGTGCCCTCGCGCGAAACGGGCTTGATGCCGATGCCGGAGGTCGCCGGAAAGCGGATCTTCTTCACGCCCATTTCGTCCTGCAGGAACTTGATGACCTTCTTCGCGCTGTCAGTTTCGGCGGCCCATTCAATGCCTGCATAGATATCCTCGGTGTTTTCGCGGAAGATCACCATGTCGGTCTTCGAAGGATCCTTCAGCGGAGACGGGACGCCCTTGAAGTAGCGCACCGGCCGTACGCACTGGTAGAGATCGAGTTCCTGGCGCAGGGCGACGTTGAGCGAA